>NZ_RRCU01000019.1:0-2059 GCF_003856855.1 Halomonas sp. YLB-10 | reverse complement strand
GCGGCCGGGCCCGCTCTTGGCCCGGGTGGGACCGCCGTCGTGGCGAGCGCAGCGCGGCCAGGGCCCCGCCGGTCAAGCGGTCCGGGCGTGAGCGGAGCGGGAAGCCCGGGACCGCCAGGGGGCCGCGCAGCGGCCCCCCTTGATACCCCTATGGCCAATTCAGCAACGCACATCCACCGTTCACCCGATGGTGCTGTCACGAGCTCCGCTGGGACGATCGTCGCGTGCCCGGACAGCCGTGCACCTGACGCCAGGAGGAGCAATGACACTCGACCACTGTGAGGACCCACGCCCGGCAAGGGCCCCGTCGGGCGTAGCGCGCAAGCGTGAGGACTACGAGCGCACGGAGTACGTGTCGATCGACCTGACGAAGATGGACGACGGCCGCTGGCTCGTGACGTTCAGTAGGTACGTCCGCAGTCATCTCGGCGACCTGGTCGCGGAACCGGAGCCAGTCGAGTTCATCTCGGATCCGCCTGCCTACCTCCCGTCCGATGTGGACGTGGACGTGTGGCTGGCCGCTGACCTGGCATCGAACGTGGTGCTCCACCAGACCAGTCTGGGGCACTCGCCGGTCAAGGGTGGCCGTGGCATTCAGCCCGGGGCGAAGTACGTCTGACACGCCCAGTGGCGGGCCCCGCAATTCGGCAACGGCCGGTGCGGGGCCCGCAGTGCGTTCAGGGCCGCTTCGGATCCTCGGCCTCCTGTCAGAATCGCCGTATATCGTACGGCGGCTCCAGGTGGGTACTGTTCGGCAAGGGCCGTCCCGAGCCTGGAGGATTCCGCCACGGTGTGTTTCACGTGAAACGGGGCCGTGGAACGGGGCTCTACCGTATGGTCATCAGCGCAGACGTTCGGCAGATGGGACACACGAAATGGGCTTCTGGGACTTCATCGCTCCGGACTTCGGCACCTTCAAGGCCACCGTCGAGCCGATCCTGCCCGAACTGGTCTGGGTGGGTCCGCTCCCGATCCCGCGAGACGTCTTCATCCTCAACGCGTGGGCGAACCCGGGTTCGGGTGCCGGGCTGGCGCTGCGGATCTACTACGAGACGCAGAAGACGCAGGGCGGCACCCGCTCGCAGGCAGACGGGATCAACAACGCAGTCAACCAGCAGGCACAAGCCGTCTCGGGACAAGGGTCCTGGGTCGCGACAGGAGATAGCATGACCCTCGTCATCGCCAACACGTACCGCTGCGCCATCCGGATGCTGGCGGGCGGCAAGAGCATCACGAACGTCATCGGTGTCCGGGGCTCGTCGTCCGGGCAGCAGGCAGCGGCCGCAGCCGCCGTGCTCGCGGCGTGGAAGGTCGCGTCCGGGCCGCTCTCGAAGATCTCCTCGCTCGTCACGATGGCGGACGTGACGGCCGTCGACCTGTCCAGCACGACCGGCGGCATCGCGGTCGTGAGCGACGCGACGGCGGGCGGCATCACCGCCAGCAACGCGCTTTCGACCCGAGCCGCGAGCGCGCTCGTGACGTGGAACGGGTCGACCAGGAGCAAGAGCGCGCGCGGCAGGCTCTACTTCGGTCCGCTCATGGAGACGGACATCGCGACGGACGGCGCGAGTCTCTTCACGGGCGTCCCGGCGTCGCTGAGCACGGCGATGACGAACTTCCGCTCAAGCCTGGCCACGGCAGGCTTCCCGCTGGTCGTCATCAGCCAGAAGCTAGCTTCCACGACGGATGTGACGAGTCACGCCGTCCAGACGACCATCGCCACCCAGCGGCGGCGCATCAGGTCCTGAGGCTGCCGCCGGCGGCCGGCTATCCTCCCGGGGCCGGCCGCCGTACGGTGGAGGTGCTCGTACTGGCGTCGAGCACATCGAAGGGCCCCGACCGGGCACCGCGCGCCCTCCTCGGTCGGGGCCCTTCGGCGTGCTCGGAGGACCGCTTGAGGGGCGGGGTGGCCGTGCGTAGCCTGGCGCGGCGGCGGTCGCGGCCGGGCCCGCTCTTGGCCCGGGTGGGACCGCCGTCGTGGCGAGCGCAGCGCGGCCAGGGCCCCGCCGGTCAAGCGGTCCGGGCGTGAGCGGAGCGGGAAGCCCGGGACCGCCAGGGG
>NZ_RRCU01000018.1:0-2454 GCF_003856855.1 Halomonas sp. YLB-10 | reverse complement strand
AGCGTATCCGGCCGGTGAACACACCTTCCGTTGAGCTCCGACTTCGATGACGGTAGGTGTCCACCTATTGCTTAGTGGACACCTACGATGAGTGAGTTAAGCGTACTGGAGGCGCCTCGAAAGCGCCGCCGCTTTACAGCCGAGTTCAAGGCCAGGATCGTCGAAGCGTGCCAACAACCCGGTGCCTCAGTGGCCGGCATCGCGTTGGAGCATGCCCTGAACGCCAATCTGGTCCATAAGTGGATCCGTGAGGCTCGGCGGTCGGCGCCGGTGAAGGATACCCCGGCATTTGTCCCGGTTCCGATGGCCAGAACCGCCACACCAGCGGCGGGCCAGCATCGGGAAGCCGAGCGTATTCGCCTTTCACTGCCGAGTCCCCAAGGCACGGTGACCATCGAATGGCCAGTGTCCGATGCTCAGGGCTGTCGGGCGCTGCTTCGGGACCTGCTGTCGTGATCCGTATCGACGAGATCTGGCTGGCCACCGAGCCGTTGGACATGCGCGCCGGCCCCGACACGGCGCTGGCCCGGGTGGTGAAGGTGTTCGGCACCGCCCGCCCACACTGTGCCTATCTGTTCGCCAACCGGCGCGGCAACCGCATGAAGGTGCTGATCCACGATGGCCTGGGGGTCTGGCTGTGCGCGCGCCGTCTCAATCAAGGCAAGTTCCACTGGGCCGGTAACTGGCACGGCGACCGGGTGGAACTGTCGTCGGAGCAAGTGGCGGCACTGGTCCAGGGCCTGCCCTGGCAGCGCATCGGCCCGGCGGGGGCCATTTCGGTGGTGTAAGCCTCGTCGGCACAGAAGGCGAACCCTGGCCATTCGATGATCCGCGCATCCCCTTGCTGCCGGTGGACTGGCATAATCGCCGGATGAACATGCCACCCGACCTGTCCCAGCTCTCACCCGATCAGCTCCGCCACCTGGCGGCAACGCTGATGTCGCAGGTGGAGGAAAAGGATCGGGCGCTGGCACAAAGCCAGGAAACGCTACGCCACACCGAGCAGGTCAACCAGAAGCTGACCTTTGAGCTGGCGCTGCTCAAGCGCCACGCCTTCGGCAAGCGCAGCGAACAGCTCAACGTCCTGCAGATCAGCCTCCTGGACGAGGTGGTGGATGCCGACATCGCCGCCATCGAGGCCGAGCTGGAAGCACTCGCTACCCCGGCGACGGTGCCCGCCACCAAGCAAAAGCCCAAACGCCAGCCCCTGCCCGACGACCTGCCGCGTGTCGAGATCCGACACGAGCCCGACAGCGAGCACTGCACGTGCGGCTGCCAGCGGCGCCGCATTGGCGAGGAAATCAGCGAGAAGCTCGACTACACGCCGGGCGTGTTTACCGTCGAGCGGCATATCCGCGGCAAGTGGGTCTGCGATGCGTGCGAGACACTGATTCAGGCACCGATGCCGGTCCATGTGATCGACAAGGGCATCCCCACCTCGGGGTTACTGGCTCAGGTGATGATCGCCAAGTACGCCGACCATCAGCCGCTCTACCGCCAATCACAGATATTTGCCCGCGCCGGCGTGGAGATACCCCGCTCCACTCTGGCGGAATGGATCGGCATCTGCGGGGTGCGGCTGCAGCCACTCGTTGATGCCCTGCGCGAGACCCTGCTCACCGAACCGATACTGCATGCCGATGAAACGCCGGTACCGATGCTGGCTCCGGGCAAGAAAAAGACCCATAAGGCCTACCTTTGGGCCTATGCCACTACGCCCTACGCCGCGCTGAAGGCGGTGATCTACGACTTCGCGCCCGGGCGCGGCGGCCAGCATGCCCGGGACTTCCTCGATGAGTGGAAAGGCAAGCTGATCTGCGACGACTACGGCGGCTACAAACAGAGCTTTGCCAACGGCGTGACCGAAATCGGCTGCATGGCTCATGCGCGACGCAAGTTCGTCGACCTGCATGTGGCCGGCAAGAGCCAGATTGCCGAGCAGGCCATCGAGCTCATCGGCCAGCTCTACCAGGTGGAGCGCGAGGCCCAGTCGCTGAGTGGTGAAGAACGCCAGCGGCGACGCGACACCCGAGCGAGGCCCATTGCCGACGCCTTACATCGCTGGATGCTGGCTCATCGCGAGAAGGTGCCGAACGGCTCGGCGACGGCCAAGGCACTGGATTACAGCCTAAAACGCTGGACGGCGCTGACGCGCTATCTCGATGACGGCAGACTGCCGATCGACAACAACCGGGTGGAGAACCTGATCCGCCCCTGGGCGCTGGGCCGTTCGAACTGGCTATTTGCCGGCTCACTGCGCAGCGGCCAGCGCGCCGCCACCATCATGAGCCTGATCCAGACTGCCAAGCTGAATGGCCATGAACCGCATGCCTACCTGAAAGACGTGCTGGCTCGGCTGCCGACCCAGAAGGCCAGCCAGATCCACGAACTCTTGCCGCAGCACTGGAAGCCGGCAGACTGATCACTGAAAGAGGGTGATGCCCGGGCGCTTAC
>NZ_RRCU01000017.1:0-6390 GCF_003856855.1 Halomonas sp. YLB-10 | reverse complement strand
CCTGGTCGCTGAGCAGCAATGGTCGTTCGCTGGTCGGCTTTGACAACACGGGTAGCCGTGTCATCTCCGTCCAGCTCACCGACGTTGCCAACGGCAACTACAAGGTGGTGCTGGCCAAGCCGCTGGATCATTCCCACCCCGGTGTCGAGAGCGACATCAACTTCAGCGTCGGCTACACCATCACCGACAGCGTCGGTGACAGCGCCTCGGGCAGTATCGGCATTACCGTCGATGACGACACGCCGGTGGCCAACGCCGACAGCGCCACCACCGACAACGATGGCACCGTCACCGTCGATGTACTCGGCAACGACCAGTTCGGCGCCGATGGTCAAGGCGCGCTAACCGGTGCCACCGTTCAGGGTGGCGCGACCGTCGGTACCGTCGCAGTCAACCCGGACGGCAGCCTGACCTTCACGCCCAACCCTGGCTTCGTCGGCAACGCCACCATCGACTATATCGCCACCGACGGCGACGGCAGCACGGTCGGCGGTAGCCTCAATGTCGCAGTCGCCGATGGCGGCACTGATCCCTCCACACCCGATAGCGATGGCGACCCCAATACCAACGCCCCTAATGCTGTCGTCGACGAAGATGGTCTGCCTGGAGGCATTGCCGGTGGCGTCGGTGATGTCCCGGGGGAGCGTACCGTGGCGACTGGCTCACTGGGCTATAGCTTTGGCAGCGACGGCCCCGGCAGCTTTGCCTGGAGCAGCGCCGGACTGCCTGCCCTGACATCCGGCGGAAGCCCGGTCACCTGGTCGATAAGCGCCAACGGGCTTTCCCTGTTTGGCACGGACAGCAACGGCAATAGTGTCATTTCGGTGCAAGTGACCAACGTCGCCAACGGTAGCTACCGGGTAGTACTGAGCCGACCGCTGGATCACTCCAGTCCCAACGTCGAGAGCGATATCGATTTCAGCCTCGGCTACACCATCACCGACAGCGTTGGCAACAGCGCCTCGGGGAGCATCGACGTCACGGTCGACGACGACATGCCGGTGGCCAACGCTGACAGCGCCACCACCGACAACGATGGCACCGTCACCGTCGATGTGCTCGGCAACGACCAGTTCGGCGCCGACGGCTCCGGAGACATTACCAACGCCACCGTCCAGGGCGGCGCGGCAGTCGGTACCGTCGCGGTGAACCCGGACGGCACCCTGACCTTCACGCCCAATCCCGGCTTCGTCGGCAACGCCACCATCAACTATACCGCCACCGATGGCGACGGCAGCGCTGTCAGCGGTAACCTTAGCGTCGCGGTCGCCGACGGTGGCACTGAGCCCACCACGCCAGAAACCGAAGGCTCGGCTCCAGTGGTCGCCGTGGTCGATGAGGATGGTCTGCCAGGCGGCAATGCGGGTGGCAATGGTGATGTCGCAGGCACGGCGGTAGTGGTAACGGGGCTGCTGGGTTACAGCTTTGGCGACGACGGACCCGCCGCCGGCGGTGGCTTCGCCTGGGGCTCAGACACTTCGGGTCTGCCTGCACAGACATCCGACGGTCAGGATATTCGCTACTTCCTGAGCAGCAATGCCCTGTCCCTGGTGGGTCTTGATCAAGCCGGCAACCGTGTCATCGCCATCGACATCCTCAATACCGCTACGGGTCAGTACCGAGTTGTACTTTCTCAGCCGCTCGACCACCCGATCGCGGGTACCGAGGATGATCTGCGCTTCAACGTCAGTTACACCATCACGGACAGTGACGGTGACACGGCACAAGGCAACCTGGTCGTCGTGGTCGATGACGACTCACCCAGGACTTCAGCGGTCCAGGTCGGTCAGTTGACCGATGGGGCCACCGCCGACATCAGCTTCTTCGGAGCCGACGGTGCCGGTTCGCTGACCTTCGGTTCAGCACTGGCGGGTACACAGGTGACCAGTCCGAGTGGCTTGCCGGTCAGAACCTCGAACGGTGACACCCTCACTTATCAGCTGAGTGGTAATGGGCTGACACTCAAGGCGACCACCGCTGGTGGTTTCGTGGCATTCGAGGTCACGCTGGCGGCGGACGGTTCCAGCTACTCCGTCAACGTCTTCGATGACGGCATCGGCCCCATCGGGCAGTCAAGTCTCAATTTCAGCGACGCCACCAAAGAGGTCCTTATCCCATACCAGTTCCAGGGTGAATCCGGAGTCGGGTCTCGCTATCTTGCCTTCGACAATGGCGGCGTCGCCCCGGATGTGGTGGTATCCGGCTGGTCGGTAGACGATGGTGGGAGCAGGGTTAGTTTCCTGAGGACTGATGAGAATGGCTTCGTCGCGGACGGTAGCGATATGCTGACCGGCGAGAACGAAATCACTCGTATCGATTTTGTCGACGATCTAGCCTTCTCGAGCAATCGTCCCAACTGGGAAGATCATCGTGGGGTGACCTTCTTCAGCGACGTCATGGTGCGCGCCGAGAGGATGGAATTCCCCATGGTCGCGATCAAGGCCTTTGGCCTGGCGCCGGATGGCAACGCCACCAGTGGGCATCCCTACGAAGTTGGCCAGGAAAACGTGCTGTCCCTGAGCAGAGGTGATATTCGCTTCTTCGACACGGCAGGACGCGATATCACCTCGCGCCTGGATATTACCGAGCTGGACGACGGCTCATTGCGCATCATGAACATCCCGAGTACTGCTCGCTTCGAGATAACCACCGACCAACCGTTCGAAGCCCTGGAGTTCAAGGGACTACATGACTGGTATGGATTTGCTCTGAGCGCTGACTTCGAGTTTTCCTGGCTTGAGAAGGGAGACTTGGGAGGAGGCAATGGCGGAGCCCTGACACTGCCGGTTCAAGGAGCCGATGGGGATGGAGACAGGGTCAACGGAAACCTCGAGTTGGCGTTGCCGTCTTCCGGATCGAACACAAGAATAGCGTCGGCTCGCAGTCTTGATACCGGCAACTCCGATGATGGTGACGGCGAAATCTGGGCGGGAGTCGGTGCAGACACCATCGTGTTCCTCTCGGGAGATGAGGGAACGTCCACCAATCCCTCCATGGATGTGGTGAACAACTTCACCCTGGGAGATACCGCGACAAACGCCGATGCGGATACATTGGATCTGTCCGATCTTCTCCACGACGCCAGCGAGGAGGACGTGTCCGAGTACCTTCATGCAAGTCAAGACGGAGACAACACCGTGCTGTCGGTAAAATCGGACGGTGGTATCGGCGCCTCCGGTGCAGGTGCCGACCAGGTTATCACCCTGACCAACGTCCACATGGCGGGAGCCTCCAGCGATAGCTTCCTTAACCAGCTAGTTCAGGATGGACAGCTCGATGTGGAATAATATCGACAGTTAGATGATAATGACGTAAGAGAAACGACGCGCCACTCGATCTATCATCGGGTGGCGCGTTTTCATTCTTCAACCACCATCTTCTAGGCGCTGTCCGAAAAGTCGACGAGCGAAGGTTAGACAAGGAAAAAATCGGTGAGAATGCGCAGTTTACGGGATGTAAATGAGCATTTTGACCGGGCTGGCGAACCAGCCGATTTTTAACGCCGTATTACCGAGCGCAGGCACTTTTCAGACAAGCCCTAATGATCGGCCTCGCCAGCTAGACACAATACTATATCCGCCCCGTCCGTCATGGCTCCATGCCATGTAAATTTCTCTTCGCATGCCTTCTTCCCACCACTATTGCAAGGAAACAGGCATCGCCGATCGCCATATCCGGTCGAGAGTTTGCACTGCGTATTGTTTGAATAAAAATGGGTTCCTTGCCATTAAAAAAGTGGAACATATCAGGGAGAAAAGTCGTATCGAAGAATGATATCCCAGAATGAGCTTCTGTGCCGTTCAGGCTCCAATGATGACGCTTTTCAGGAAGCGCTACCCGATACCTGAAAGTACCGAAAAGCGCCAACCACCCGATGGATGCAGTCATATAAATCAATAACATACAAAACTAAAGTCTACGTCTACTGGCAACCCACAAGGGCTGCTCGCCGAATCCTGACATCGGTCATCCGGTGTACCAACAGAATTATCCGCCAGAAGCGTCATGAACCGGCTTCCGCCACCCCTCGGGAAGCAATTGAAGGTGATCAACAGATGCAACCCGACCGGCACACTACCATCGATGCCGTACAACTCGCTCCCGCACCGCCTTGGGGGAACACCTCCGCCCAGGAAACCGAATCGACAGCGTTAAACGGCTATTAGCCCCGACATGGTCGCCTCTATCTTCGTTACAACGACCTGCGTAACAACGACCGGCATTACAATGAACAGTGGTGCATATTCCAGCGCCCTCGTGACCGATAAACACCCATGTAAGGAAAAAAACTTTTTGGCAAAAAAGGTCAAAAACTCTTGTAGAAGTCAGCTCAAATTGCTGATGTGTGCTCCCCTGACTCGCTCTACTCTGATTCCCACACACTCGTCCATGAGGACAATGTCGCCCTCTTTTTTCCTTGCATACGTTTAACAAGCCCCGCCTTCCCTAATGGCATTCATGCAAGGAATTACCCAATGAACTTCAACACCGATTCATCATTGAATCAGTCCACTGTCGCCACACTGCTGGCGCAGGACAGCACCACCCAGGTCACCGCCCTGGCGCTGCTGGATGAAGATGGCTTGCCCAATGGTATTCCTGGCGGCCCACAGGATGCGGCTGGCCAGGACACCGTGGCCACCGGCACCCTTGGCTATAATTTCGGTGCCAACGGCCCAGCCGCGACCCATCCCTTTCGCTGGGAAACCACCGGCCTTCCTTCACTGACATCTGGCGGCGAGTCCCTTTCCTATCAGGTTTCCGCAAGCGGCCGGACCTTGTCCGCCTCCACCAGCGATGGCACCCCCCTACTTCAGGTCAGGCTGACCGATCTTGCCTCAGGCAGCTACAGCGTCTCGCTGCTCGGCCCGATCGATCATCCCGACGCAACCATCGAGAACAACCTGATCTTTTCGGTCTACTACACCATCACCGATGGTGATGGTGATAGCGCCACTGCACGCCTGGGCGTGGATATCGACGATGACTCGCCGACCACCACCGTTATCGCGCCCTCGAGCCTGGAAGCCGGCGATACCGTCACCGGTACCTGGTCACAGCAAGGCGGGGCCGACGGCGTCGCCGATACCGTCGTCAACCTCCAGGCCGACGACAACGAGTATCCGCTCGGCACCCCGATCGATACCGGCAAGGGCATCTTGACCGTCAACCCCAACGGCACCTGGAGTTTCAGCGCCGACAACGATGCCAGTGGCGCACTCAATTTCAACATCACCACCAAGGATGGCGACGGTGACAGCTTCAGTTCCAGTGCCCACATCGTCATCTCCGGCGGCAATGGGATAGGTCCCACCACCCCCGAGACGGATGGCAATTCTGCCACCGTATCGCCCAAGGCGGTGGTCGATGAAGATGGCCTTCCCGGCGGCATCGCCGGTGGCATCAATGACTACCCGGGCGAACGCACCATCGCCACCGGCCGGCTACGCTATGACTTCGGCGATGACGGCCCTGGCGGCTTCACCTGGAGCACCGCCGGCCTGCCGGTACTGACCTCCCAGGGAAGCCTGGTCAGCTGGGCACTCAGCGCAGACGGACGCTCTCTTCTTGGCACCAGCGCCAGCGGACAGCAGGTCCTCTCGATTGAACTGAGCGATCTTGCCGCCGGCACCTACCGGGTCGACCTGTTCAAGCCGCTGGATCACCCCCGAGCCGATGTCGAGAGCGACATCAACTTCAGCGTCGGCTACACCATCACCGACGCCGACGGCGACAGTGCGCAGGGCATCCTCCGCGTTACCGTGGATGACGACATGCCAGTGCCGGGCGACGATACCGCCGCAGGCGACAACAGCGGGCCCATCACGGTTGACGTACTGGACAACGACAACTTTGGCGCCGATGGCCCCGGCGAGCTCACCAGTGTCACCGTCCAGGGCGGCCCGGATGTTGGTACCGCCACCATCAACCCTGACGGCACCCTGACCTTTGTTCCCAACCCTGGCTTTACCGGAAACGCCACGATTGACTACACCGCCACCGATGGCGATGGCAGCACCGTTACCGGCAATCTCAGTGTCGGGGTCGCGGACGGCGGTGGCACAGGCCCCACCACGCCGGAAACCGATGGCAATCCCGACACCACCCCGCCAAAGGCGGTTCTCGACGAGGACGGCCTGCCTGGCGGCATCGCCGGTGGCATCAATGACGTGGCTGGTGAACGCCTCGCGGCGATCGGCTCGCTGGGCTACGACTTTGGCAGCGACGGCCGCGGCAGCTTTACCTGGAATACCGGCGGCCTCCCCGTGCTGACCTCCGGCGGCAGCCCGGTCACCTGGTCGCTGAGCGGCAATGGTCGTTCGCTGGTCGGCTTCAACAACGCGGGTGAACGTGTCATTTCCGTCCAGCTCACCGACGTTGCCAACGGCA
>NZ_RRCU01000016.1:0-8409 GCF_003856855.1 Halomonas sp. YLB-10 | reverse complement strand
ATACGCTTTCACCCATAGCGGATGGTCCTCTGGAATCAGGTTCTTGGCGGAACACACTGATTTCTCTAGAGAATACCATTCGCTATTTTCGTTTTCAGACCTACCTCATGAATAAGCCGGGATAAAGGGAGCTTCCATCGAGACGGCAGGGTAGTAGAGAGCAATATACCCACCAACCCCCAAGGTGACGATGGCACAGACGACCATCAAAAAGACGATTAAGCGATTTCTGGCCTGCTCTGCCATTAGAACGAACCCCGACGCTAATGCACAGGTAAGCACCATTGCCAGGATTTGCACATCATAAAGGGAAACTCCCAGAGCTTGGTATACATTGCCGGCGTAACCCACCGGCAATACCACGATCAACACACCGAGACACCATCTCATTAACACGACGGCTGCCTGCCCCCAGTAACGTTTCTCTTCCCCGTTGTTTTCCTGCATGGGTTACTCCATGAGTCCGGACTCGATGTAGTAGGTTTCGGCCCCTTGTTGTAGGGTCAGCCCCGAAAAAGAAGGCACCATTTCCTCAGGGGAAAACTGTGAAAACGTTTTGTAGATATTGCGCACCTTGTCCGGATTTTTATGCATGGCCTCGACAATGGTTTGAACAACATCTTCAGGCACACTTTTTCCTGCGACTAGAGCATAGTCATAGCTCATCATGGGTGTCGGTTTATCAACTCCGACATTGTCTTCCGCCGGCTCGACCATTTTGATGTAGGATGTCGGTACGAATTCTTGCATTGCCGCCTCGGCTTCAGGCGTATCATCGAGTGCTAGCCAGCGGATACCTACGGTAGCATCGGCTTCGCGAGATTTACCGCCTCCCAAAGAAAAGAATGCCGCGTCGACATTGCCTGAAATGAAATCATCGACCCCGTTAGGGACTGAAGGCACCATATGTGCTTGAAGGTCATCGATGGAAAGTCCACCAGCAGCAAGAATCCCATCGACTTGCAGCCGGAGGGTTGGCTGCGCTGTATAACCATAGGTGAGGCTATGCCCCTTAAGGTCAGATACGGATTCATACTCCGAGTCCTTCCGGACCATGAAGCCATAAGCCGAGGAATTTAGTGAGGTTATTACACGCAAGTTCTTCAGAGCGCGACCGTCGAAGGGCGAGACTCCCTGAAATGCAGCCATAACGTCAGGACTAGGGATCAACTGGATATCTAACCGTCCGGTATCGATCAACGGCATCGATTGTCCTGATCCACCGTAGGCCTGGACACGCACGTCCAATTCAGTTACCTCGCTTAGAAACTTCGCTAGTCCAGCATTGACGGCATAATTCTGCGATCCTTGTCGACCGGCCCCGATACCTAGTGTCTGCGCCACTGCGACGTTAGAAATCAGTAGACCTACACAGCATACAAGAAAGCTCATTTTAGAAAACTTCATGACGAAACTCCTCGCCTATCTTGTTGTTTAATGTCATTAGCCACAGACATGTCTTGTCGTGCTGGCCTGTCATATGGCTGTTTTTTGATAGACGCTCATGAGGCAGCACACCACAGCAACGCCTTTCAAACTTCAGACTCGGCACTCGAATGACGTCCAATTTCTCGGCAGCGGCATACCGATCGCCCCATCCATGGACTATGACTGCCCAAGCATCAGTTAAATCTTCTTTTCCTAGACCACTCCTTTATTGCTAACTTTGGATTTTTGAAATATCAAATCTGATGATGCTGAGTTCATTGTAAGAAAAGCCTCAGCAGGACAATCCAGCCACTTTGCCTGTATATTCCGAGCCTCCCTCCTTAAGGCTAATTGTGCTCCTATGTGAAAACTAATATATATTTACGGGCATCCTCATACTCTAAAAGGTATAGATTACGCCATGCGATCTGTTATTTCACAGCTCTCCATTCACAAGCTCGAGGTTTTCTGTGCCGTGGCTGAGCTCAAGAGCGTCTCCCTGGCAGCCGTGCATCTCAATATCGCCCAACCTGTGGTATCGACCCACCTCAAGTCCCTCTCCGACAAGCTTGGCGTGACTTTGACCGCGCGTAGCGGTCGTCGCATCGAGTTGACCGAGGAGGGGCAGCGCGTTTATGGGTGGGCCCTTGACGTCGTGGTGCGTACTCGCGAACTGGAACGAGAGATCGCCGATACGCAACGAGGCGTGTCCGGCAAGGTCAGCGTCGGCGCATCAATGACCCTAGGTTCTTATGTCCTGCCCGGCATCATCGCATCGATCCACCAGAGATATCCTCGTGGCGAAATTTCTGTACGAGTCATGACCTCGTTATCAGTCACCGACGCCGTTCGCCAAGGAGAGTGCGATTTCGCTTTTACGATTCTCGATCCTCGACATGAGATCAATGACCTTGAGATTGAGCACGTCCGCGACGAACGCTTAATCTTGGCCGCCGCAGACCACTTTGCGGTCCAGGCGGCAAGCACCTCGTTGAACGATCTCGCATACATCACAGCTCAATTGGGGACACCTCGACGTGATATCGAAGAATACTTGCTGATGGAGTATGGAGTGTCCCGTCGTCGTATTCTGATGGAATTCGGCCATCCCGAGGCTATCAAGCGAGCGGTCCGCACTGGCGTAGGCGTTGCCTTCCTCTTCCACTCCTCGATTCATGACGAACTGGTATCAGGCAGCCTGCGGCGTATCGATACACCAGGCATGGACCTACGGGTTCCGCTTTATCTAATACGTCGCAAGAACAAGAACCTTAACCGGTTTCAGAGCACGATGATCGAGGAGATTACCCGCTCGCTTCGCGAGCAGAACAGCTAGCGCATTGATTGGACCATGGAGGGTGCATATCCCTTGGCCGCTTCGATTTCCAGTAGCGCCACGCCGCCATCTCTGACCACGCCGATAGCATCGGTCAACGCCGACCGAACCGTCTCGGGCGAACGCAACAAACCGTAACTGGTTACACCGAATCCTTGAGCAATGGCACTGATGTCAATATCGGGCTCATCCATGACGATTCCGACCCGCTTGTTCTCCACCGGGCGCCCTCTGGCCTTAGCGATCGCCTCTTGATGTACCTCGTCGTTATAGAAGGAGCGATTGTTGATGATCACGACCAGCAGAGGCACTTTCTGGTTGACTGCCGTCCACAAGGCCGAGGCACTCATCAGAAAGTCGCCATCGCCTAGTACCGCCAAGGGGAGCAACGGGGACTCGGCATCGCGTAATGCAAGTGCGGCACCTACGGCCATACCCGGCCCCGAGCCAACCCCGCCACCACCGTCATAGCCCAGCGTGCCCAGTGGGTGATCGACCGGCCAGTCCTCGCCGGTCCAGCTGAGCGGCGCACGGATCAAGCAACTGGGTCGATTGCCGATCCCATCGCGCAGCAATGCCGCGATGTCCTGCGGTGTCATCGGCTCTTCCGTCACCCGAGCGGGTTCCGGACACGCGGGCAGGGGATCCGATGGCGGGTTGCCGAGGGCCTCGTGCACGGCCGCGACGACCTGATCCGGTGCGTTGAGAAAGCTAATATCGGCCGGGGCGGGGGCACCACCGTCCTTCACCCACCCTCGGCTACTGTGCTGATCTAGCGTGGCAGAGATGATCTTCGCCGGCACTGGCCCATCGCCGAACACGGCACGTAGCGTGCCACCGAAATCGATCCAATCGAGGTTCACGATCACGTCGGCATCGGCGATCGCAGCTTTTGCCTCGGTATCGGGGAAGTAACCTGCCCGCCCGACATTGGCGCGATGAGAACTGGGGAAGGTGGCGCCGGTCTTGAAATCGGTGACCACGACAGCGCCCAGTCGCTCGACCAGGGCGATGCGTCGCTGCCAGTCCACGTCGCTGCGTGACAGACGCCCCATCAAGAAGACGACGCGGCGGGCCTCGGTCAGCAACTGGAGCGCTTCACTCATAAGGGACGGCGCCGGCGCCCCCGACATCGGCGCACCGCGACGGGCAATGTCGAGGTCGGGTGTGGCTGTCTCCAGCGGCGCTTCCTGGATCGAGGTATCGATATTCACGTAAGTGGGGCCGCACGGCGCGGTGTTCGCCCTGGCCGTGGCCTCGATCAGTGAGTGCAGGGTCGCTGACAGGCCGCCGGGCTGGTCGTCCCATTTCACGAAATCACGAATCAAGGCGCCCTGATCCTGGGAAGTATGAATCCAGTCGATCCAGGAACGCCTGCGACTGGCGTCAACCGGCCCGGTAGCCCCCAGCACCACCATCGGCACGCGATCGCACCAAGCGTTATAGATAGCCATCGTGCCGTGCATGAGGCCAACATTGGCATGCAGCGCGACCCCCATGGCCCGACCGGTGATCTTGGCGTAGCCGTGCGCAATGGCGACAGCCGATTCCTCGTGCACGCACAGCAAAAGCCGTGGATCGTCGTGTGTCATGTTGACCAGGCTATCGTGCAGTCCACGGTAACTGGCACCGGGATTGATGGCAATGTAGTTAAGATCAAGTGCTTGGAGGGTTTCGGCGATAGCATCCGACCCCCAGCAGGTAGCGTTGTCGCTAATTGCGTGATGCATGATTTCCTCTGACTTCTTCATGAAAGCATAATGTTGATTGTCTTGGTTTCGGTGTAGCTGAACAGTTCTTCGCGACCTTCCTCGCGGCCCACCCCGCTGGACTTCATGCCACCGAACGGCACGCCCAGGAAGTGCATGCTCGATCCATTGATCCAGATGTGTCCCGAGCGAACGCGCTGCGCCATCTTGAGAGCCGCATCGATGTCGTGCGTCCAGACGGCGGCGGTCAGGCCGTACTCGGTGGCATTGGCCATGGCGACGGCCTCGTCGAAGTCGCGCCAGCTCGCTATCGCCATTACTGGACCAAACACTTCCTGCTGCCAGAGCCGCATGTCAGGCGTGACTCCTGCGTAGACCGTAGGCGCCACCCAGTACCCCTTTCGGAACAACTCCTCGTCGGGCAGCCCGCCCCCCGTCAGCCGTCGGGCGCCATCGTTGTCGGCGTTGGCACAATGCGACAGGATGCGCTGTCGATGCCCCGCCGAATTGACTGGCCCGACATCCGTCGACTCACTCAATGGGTCACCCAGACGCAACGCGGCGACGCGTTCGACGACCGCATCGAGCACACGGTCATGAATGTCCTCGTGCAACAGCAACCGGCTCAACGAGCCGCAGGATTGCCCCTGCCAGGAGAAATTCATACCGAAGACGGCGGCATCGGCGATCCGCTCGGGATCACAGTCGGGGAATACGATCATGGGGTTCTTACCGCCCAGTTCCAGGCTCACGTGCTTGACCCCGGATTCGGCCGCTGATCGCTGTATGGCACGCCCCGTCTCGGGGGAGCCGATGAAGGCGATACGCTTGACGGTCGGGTGACGAACGAGTGCGTTGCCCACTTCAGGCCCCTCGCCAGTCACGATGTTGAAGACACCGGGCGGTAGGGTATCGCGGGCGATCTCGGCCAGAACAGTGGCGGACAGCGGAGATGTCTCGGGCGGCTTGACGATCACTGCATTGCCGGCAGCGAGCGCCGCGGCAGTGCGGGCTACTGCAAACATCACCGGATGATTGAACGGAGCGATCCGGACGACCACCCCATACGGTTCGTGGACTGTGAAGTGGAGATTCCCAGAGGTTGCCGGAATGCTGTCGCCGCGCAAATCCGGTGCCAGGCCGGCATAATAGCGCAAACTTTCCACAGCGGTTGGAACATCGATTTGCCGCATGGGGCGGATTGTATTGCCGGTGTCACTGACTTCGATACGTAGGATCTCGTCGGCTCGCTCGGCGATGGCATCAGCAAACCGATGCATGGCGTCGGCACGTGCCATCGGCGTCAAGCCTGCCCATGCTGGCCAGGCGCGCTCGGCGGCCCGGACAGCGAGATCGACGTCTTCCGACGTCGCCGCGGGCACCCGACCGATGGGCTCCTCAGTCGCCGGATCGACGGACATAAGCCATTGGCCGCTGACACTCTCGACCAGTTCTCCATCGATCAGCATGCGTTCGGATTCACAGACACGCTGCATACCATTCTCCTCGCTTACCTGATTCACCTAGTAATGGACGAGCTTTAAGATATGATCAAATAGATAAATTGATACCTAAAAATACCCTATTGGCTATCTTTTAGGCTTAAAAGCTTAAGTATCCGCCTTATTCACATGCGTATTTAGGTCCTGTCGGAAAAACTGCGCGCATACAACGGTGAACCGTACCGGTTTTCTCGAAGACCCGTTGGTTTGAGTCAGGCCACCTTCTTGGCCTGACCCTGTTGCTCATAATACAGCGCTTCTCGCTCGGCCGGCGGCATGTTGCCGATCGGCTCCAGGAGCCGTCGATGGTTGAACCAGTCGACCCACTCCAGGGTGGCGAACTCAACGGCCTCCAAGTGCCGCCATGGCCCGCTTCGGCGGATCACCTCCGTCTTGAATAAACCGATTACTGTCTCGGCCAGCGCGTTGTCATATGAGTCGCCGACACTCCCAACAGACGGTGCGATAACGGCGTCCTCCAAGCGCTCTGTGTATCGAATCGAGACATATTGGGCGGATTCAACCGGTCGTCGCAACATCTCGATTTTGGAGGTGTTGGATGGGACGATCACGCGGCTGGGGCGCTGAACAGACGGGGCGAGCACCGATGCGTTCGCCTGGCCGACCGGGCGTCAACCAGCGGGATGCGAAGCGCGCGTTCTGGAAGCGCATTGCAGAGGAACTATCGAGTGAGGACGCAGCGTTGGCGTGTGGTGTATCGCAGCCGGTGGGACCGCGGTGGTTCCTCGAAGCGGGAGGAATGGCACCGGCCAACTTGGCGCCGCACTCAGGGCGTTATTTGTCGTTCGCAGAGCGCGAGGAACTGGCGCTGTTGCGGGCCCAGGGGCATGGGGTTCGCGAGATCGCTCGCTGTCTGGGGCGGTCGCCCTCGACTGTCTCGCGCGAGTTGCGCCGTAATGCTGCCACCGGGGGTGGATGCTGGACTATCGGGCCACGGTCGCGCAGTGGAAAGCGGAGCGGGCCGCCAAACGGCCCAAGGTTGCCAAGCTCGTCAAGAGCGACCGGCTTCAGGCGTACATGCAATCACGCCTCGCCGGAGTGGTGACCGATGCTGAGGGTAGGCACATTCCCGGCCCCAATGTCCCCTGGAGGGGGCGGCGACATGGTCGCCGAGCCGATCGACGATGGGGAACCAGTTGGAGCCCCGAGCAGATCAGCCGGCGATTGCACGTCGACTTTCCGGATGATGAGACGATGAGGATCTCTCACGAGGCGATCTATCAAGCCCTCTACATTCAAGGCAGAGGCGCACTGCGTCGTGAGCTGTCCGCGTGCCTGCGAACTGGCCGGGCGTTGCGAGTGCCTCGTGCGAGGAGTCGGCAACGAGGCAAACACTTTATCTCACCCGAGGTCATGATCAGCCAGCGCCCGGCGGAGGTTGCCGACCGTGCCGTCCCCGGCCACTGGGAGGGCGACCTGATCATCGGACTGAACAGCTCGGCGATCGGCACCCTCGTTGAACGCTCGACCCGGTTCACGTTGCTGCTGCACTTGCCGCCCATGCCTGATCATGGATCCGGTGCCAGAACCAAGAACGGGCCAGCATTGGCCGGTCACGGGGCCGAGGCTGTTCCCGATGCCATTGCCACCAAGATCGCGATGCTGCCCGAACAACTGCGCAGATCGCTGACCTGGGACCAAGGCGCGGAACTGGCTCAACATGCGCAGCTACGGATTGATACTGGCCTGGCGATCTACTTCTGTGACCCCCACAGTCCCTGGCAGCGTGGGACCAACGAGAACACTAATGGTCTGCTGCGCCAATACTTCCCTAAGGGGACCGACATCAGCAGGTATTCCGAGCATGAGCTTGACGCTGTTGCGAATACCCTCAACAGCAGACCCCGAAAAACACTGGACTGGAAAACACCTGCTGAAGCTCTCAAAGAACTATTATCCTTGGCATCATAAGCCAGTGTTGCGACGACCCCTTGAACCTAAGTTGAACGGCCCTATCGCTATGGTGGATCAAGTCGCTGCCAGGTCGCTGAGGCCGCTCATGAAGTGCCTGCTCCAGCGCATCGAGCACCATGTCGGTGCGGGGTGAGCGGGACACTCGCCAGCAGATGATCCGGCGGGCAAAGGCATCGATGACGAAGGCGACATAGACGACCCCCTGCCAGGTGGCGACATAGGTAAAGTCCGACACCCACAGCGCATTCGGCTGAGCCGGCTGAAACTGCCGGCGCACCAGATCCGCCAGAGGCCTTGTTGGGATCTGGCACGGTCGTACGGACCGGTTTGCCTCTCACCACGCCTCGCAGCCCCATCCGACGCATCAGGCGCTCGACGGTAAGCGCCCGGGCATCACCCTCTTTCAGTGATCAGTCTGCCGGCTTCCAGTGCTGCGGCAAGAGTTCGTGGATCTGGCTGGCCTTCTGGGTCGGCAGCCGAGCCAGCACGTCTTTCAGGT
>NZ_RRCU01000015.1:0-8794 GCF_003856855.1 Halomonas sp. YLB-10 | reverse complement strand
CCGGCAATTAAAAACGGAATTCTAAGGGTGGAGTATATAGAGATAAGTGAAGAAGAGGCCAAGGATGAAGGCAATGGGAGGCAAGGAAAACTTTTCTAATGAGAGGTGCTGCCACAATCAATGAGATGCCATTGTAAAAGTAGATGCCTACTATCTTACTTATTTTTATTAAATAATAGTAGTGGCCAGGTGTGTAGCCTGGCCACTTTGTTTTATAAAAATTCTTATGCCTGTATCTTTCGTATCTTCCGCGGTCGCCCTCCTTTGGCGCCATTGGCTTGGGCCGCGTTGCGTTTGGCTGGGCTACGGCTTTGCCCTCCTATGGCGCCTAATTGGCGCGCCATCCATTGCTTAGATCCAAACTGCCCTTCCAAGAGGGCGGGCACGTAGAGGTCAGCATCGAGCTGAGGCCAGTGCAGGCCAAGCCCGGAGGGGGACACCTCGATCTCGGCCAAGGCATCCGGTGTGGCATTGGCGAGGCCTTCCACGAGATGCGGAGGGATCGCGAGCTCGAGCCCTGAGTGCAGACTTACGATCACTCGGCTGGTGCGGCGGTCGTAGCGTGCGGCCACAGCATGGGCATGGTCGCGCTCGGCGGCCATGCGGGCCTCTGCCTGCTGGATGACATCATCAGTAATGGCCATGAATCTCCCTCCATTTGGCACATAACGCCAACAGTTCTTCTGACAGTGTCGACGCGATACGGTTGAGATCCTTCGAGTTGAATTGGTAACTCTCACGCAACTCGGGGGGACCACTCGGGCAGTGCAGGATGAAGACCGCTTCACCGCCCTTGCCGATGACGTGCACATGCGCCGGTCGATGGTCGTTGGGGTAGATGACGGCTCTCAGGCCATCGAAACGGAGAATGGTTGGCATGAGGGCAGTCTAGCATAAACCTAACCGCTTGGGTTTATGCTGGATTCGGCGTGGATCGGAGAGGGAGTACACTGTCTGGCTTCTAACTGAAACCCGGACAGTTTCTAAGGATGGGCTTTGCCGCCAGGACGGCGGTCTAAAATGCCGATGTTGCCCGGCTATTGGCGTCTCCACCACACCGATCCTTCTGATATGGGATTCTTGGGGGGGGGCAGTGAATCATTCTTGTAGAAATAATACGCGCAATATCAGCGATTTTAGCGCAAAAATCCTTGTTATTTAACATTTTGTTACCTTTGTATAGTGTCTGTACATTGATATTTCTCTTGGGGGCACTATACTTTTTCGTGAGGCCGGATAGGTTCTGGACAGGGAAAGTCCCGTAGGAAATATAGTCATTGGAGGACTGAAGCCTCATGGAGCAAAGGCTGGATGCCTTGTATTGATCGCAAGGATGGCGACGTAGAGATGCTCTAGGCCCGACCTGTATAGGTCGGGCCCTCTTCGTTTGTAGAGCCTGCTTTTGATCTTTCTACGAGCAGATCTTGTAAAGCACGCTAAGGCTGTTCGGCTTCCACCTGAGCCCGGATAGTTATCGGGACAACCGCCATGGCCCGCGCGACGTACAGAACGAGCAGAAACTGCAATATGCCGTATAAGCGCGACTAATTCTCGATTTTTTGGCTAGGCTTTTTGCTTATGGGCTTTCTGGCATGAGGGGGCCGCTAAGCCTTTCTCTACACTCTAGACATAGCTCGTCTTGTTGCAGATCCTTCGCTCGCTGCCGGCACCACGGCCCGTAGAAGAACATACCGCACAGAGATCGAGGGCGACGACCACGGCCATCTTGCATGGTGTACCAGTGGTAAAGCCCGGCCTGGCTCTGAGTATCAATGTACCAGTCAGCCTTTTTATTCCATTTCATAGTCCCACGCTCCTTGGTCACACTGTGACAGATGGCCTGATCGCCAGCCAACCAGCGCAGTTGAGGAGCCGGGATATAGGCCATTGACCACACATCCTTGTAGAGGAGAGTTGGTACGAAAACCAGCGTTTGGCTTGGATTGAACGTCGTGTCGCTATACCGTTTTTCTGTAATTTGTTTTTTTTCAGTACTTTACTGATTGGAATGATAAAGCTGAAGCTTCCGATCTCGCTTCCGCTTCACTTGTATGGCGCGAAACGATCTCCCGGGTTTCGACGTTAAACGTCCGCGTCAGCTTTACCACTACCCACCTGATCTGACGACGTTTAGGCGTCAGATAGCTTTCGACTTTGTACCTGTGCTCTTCTAGGGGCGGAGAGGGCGGTGTTTCGAGCATGTTCTAAATTTTTCCAATCAATTGCTTTAAAAGAAAATTAAATAATTTTTTTCCAAAACTGGGTTAATAGAATGACTACAGTGCTTTGGACTACGCGGTAGAGACGTGAGTGGCAGCGTAACGCATTCCCGCATAGCAGGTGTCGTGGTAATACTGTCTGTCTTTCAACTGAAACCCGGACAGTTGCCGCGACCAGGAGCGCTCCCACCCGTGCCCGACAGCCCCCGACCCCCTGCCCCGACAGACCCTCCAACCACTGAAACCCGGACAGTACGAGGTCGTTCTGCCAACGATGCGGTGCGTGGCCGTAAGCACCTGACCCGCGACGAGGTGCACAGATTGATCCGCGCCGCCCGTGACAACCGTCAGGGGCAGCGCGACGCGCTGATGCTGCGGTTGGCTTTTGAACACGGCTTGCGGGTCTCGGAGCTGGTGGGACTGCGTTGGTCGGCCGTCGACCTGGTGCACCATGAGCTGCGTGTCACCCGCGCTAAGGGCAGTCTCGACGGCACGCATCCCCTCCAGGGCGACACGGTGCGGGCGCTGAAGCGCTACCAGCGCGACAGTGGTCGGTCGGCGGGGTTGGTGTTCGTCAGCGAACGCGGGGCGCCGATCAGCCCTGACGGTTTCCGGCGCCTGCTGCACCGCCTCAGCGAGCGCGTGCTAGGCGTGAAGTGGCATCCCCATGCGCTGCGCCACGCCTGCGGCGTGCACCTGATCAACCAGGGCGTGGATCTGCGCACCGTGCAGCAGTACCTGGGGCACGCCAACATCCAGAACACGGTGGCCTACACCGCCCTCACCGGGCGGCCGTTCGAGCGGCTGAGCTTCTAGCGATCGGAGGTGTCGTTGGATTGGCGGTCGTGGTCGCGTAGGGACTGGACCAGCGAGCGCAGGCCGTGGGGATCTTCGTCCTTGGGCGGTGTTGTGGGTGTTGTCTCGGGAGGTGATGTCGCGGGTTGTGTAGCAGGAGGCGGCAATTGACGGAGCTCGGCGACTTCCTGGCGAAGGGCGACAAGCTCACTGTGCATGGCATGCAACGCCTGCAACATCGCCTGTTGCAGGCCTTCCTGTTGGTGGGTTGCAGGTGGTTGCACATCATCTGGCAGATGCTCGGGCTCGCCGTAGCATCTGATCAGCTCAGCCATTTCCAGAACGCGGGTCCCATCCCCTCGGAACCCACATGATAGGCGGCCTGCTTCAATATGGCGGTGTATCGTAGAACGATGTTTGCCGTACAGCTTGGCCGCCTTCGGGATAGTCAGTTGCATGGATGCCTAGTTGGTTGCAGATCTGCCGTTGCAGACATCCTAGCCTGACTTTCAGAGAGGCGTGAAAAATCACGCCTCAGCAACGTGTTTGCTTTTGCGCTCCTCGAGGATTCTCAGTGCGGCGTCTTCGTGAGATTCCCCCGGCCTAGCATGTGCTTCGATAACCGCCATAGGGATCCCGTAAATCGACCCTGAGGCGCTGGGAGCCCTTGACCCTGCCTTCCCCTTGGCATTGCCTCTGCGAGGCTTCTGGGTGGCTTTCTGGTCTTTCTCGCCGAAGGTGAATGCCAGGTGGGATACGCGGCGACCGGTCTTGCGCTGATCCCACTTTACCCATAGGGGGCTGTGCTCATTGATCTGTGCCACGGCGGGCTCTATCACGCGGCGCTTGAAATCCTTGAGTGCTGGGTATTTGTCGCCGAGCTGGAAAGAGTCACGTAGCCACTCGATCGCTACCTCTCTTTTACCTGCATCCCTCCATTGGCATAGCAGCTCATACAACCGTATAGCGTGGGAACTGGTCATCTTGGCCACATCGGACAGAGCGTAGCGAGTGAACCGCTCCGAGAGCTGCGTGAGGTACGGCAGCATGTCTTTAGTGAAGCGCAGTTCTATGTGTCCCTCTGACTCGATATAGGCGATGGATTGCACCCAGCCCGTGACTAGTGTTCTAGGCCGCTGCCCATCTCCGTTGGGAAATTCTCGCAGCCACACCTCTCGACGTTTCAAGCGAAGGGCGGCATCCGCTACTTCCTTGTAGGTGGAGTGGGAGTCAGTTCCCACCAGTGCGGCATAGTCGGCCACGCTGACGCGATACATCACTTCATCGGTAAGCGTCTTGTCCCTGCGCACCTGGGAGATGCAGCACAGCACGATGCGTTGTTCAGCGGGGGTTAGGCGGTAGGATGCCTCGACCAGAGCGTTGCTTTTATAGACTTGGGGCTGATTCATCCTTGGAGCTCCAACTCGAGGAGGGTGTTACGCCCTTCTGTTTTAGGGACATTATAATAGTGTCCCCTTTTACCCTGAATCCGTCCCCTCAACAACCCTGAATCCGTCCCCTTTTGACCCTGAATCCGTCCCCTTTTTACCCTGAATCCGTCCCCTTTTGATCCTAAAAACCCTTCCATTTCAGATCCTTACCACCCCTAAAAGGGGAAAAGTGAAAAGTACAGAAAAGAGCGCATGCGCGCTCGCCTACCCTCCGGGCTCGTTCCTCGCCCTCCGCCCCGCCTTCGGCGGCCTTAGTGGCCTACGGCCACAAAAGGCCTCGACAAGTCGAGAATCGGCGCGATCGAGGCGCTACGCGCCTGCGCGCCTCAGGCCTGGCCGCTAAAGGGCCAACCCTCACGACACACAGCACCAACCGTGCGGGAACAAGAGCGCCTACGGCGCGGTTCGGCAGAAAGGGATAGGGGGCAGGGTGACACTAATCCTGAATGGGCTGACGGCGAGAGGTTGAGGAGGAGCGCCTTTTGGCTTGGTGCTCATTACGCACGATCTGCACATAGGTGAAACCACACACTGCCGCCATGAGCACAGCGAAGGACAAAATCATCCAGCTGAAAGGGGTCATAAGGGGCTCCTTGGGGAAATCGCTATGGCCCTTATCCTAGCAGTCGGCGTCCAGGGTTGGGACAGACGAGAAAGCCCCTCCGAAGAGGGGCTGTGGAAGCGTCCGCGTGGACGCTGGGTGCTCCTCTGAGAGGAGCGGGGGATGCCCAAACGGGCATTGAAGGGTTAAAAAACCTCCTTGGTTACGTGAATCGCACGGCCGGTCCTGCGCGGTGCGATGATCGGTTAACGAATGCCAGGTGCCACCCTGGTAGAGCTCTCATCCGGCGTCCGTGGTGCCACCCACGGTGCCGGTTGTCATCGATGTTGCCGTTCTTGCCTGCTGCGAGGGAGGAGTGCCCCTCCCACACTCGCTGGCATCTTTCGTGTGCCCTGGTCGCCCAGGATCTCGCTGAGGGCTTCGGCCATATCGCCCGTCAGCTCGAACACTACTCAACGCCGCTCCCACCCCTAGCCTCACCGGTGCCACCCGGCTCCACGGCCGTAGGGTTTCCCACGTTAGTCACGCCCTACTGCGTACCTCATCGCCACTGTGCTCCGTCATCAGGATGTCTAGTGCTAAGCACCTCACCGGCACCGCCGGTTTTCCAAGGCCCAAGATTCCAAAACGGCTCAAGTACCCCCTGATCACTTCCTCGCACATGGCCAGCTCCCGAAGAGCATGGCTATGAAGCACTCCGAACAGCACCCTCGAGGGGCGCCGTTACCTGCTTGAGCTATTCGTCGACCCAGACGGCTTGCGCCTCCTGGTGCCACCAGACCGATCCTTTCGGCTGTCTGGCCCGCTGGGGTTTCCCCCGGCGCCGCGCCCACAGGTTCGGCATGCGTTCGACGGTCACCCGCCGCCCGCAGGTGGGACTCTCACCCACTTTCGATGCGTGACAGGGCTCTTCCGGTTACCCGGCTGCCCGTGTCCGTGTCGCCCAATCCTGGCGAGGGCCAGATTGGGTCGAACGAGGCATTTCAGCCTCGAGCGCCCGTTGCCTCGCAGCGAGCGGCATTACCCGCACTGCGCGACGGCGAGTTGGTCACGGTTGGCACCCGTGACCAGCAGCAAACAAGGGGATGGCAGCCCCTCGCTGAGGGACTGGCACATCCCGTGTTTGGCACTCGCCGATAGGTAGGGGCCGAGGTGACAGCAGTGGGGCGGCGCGCCCATGGAATCTTTTATATGCGTGCTCTCCGCTCGGTTAATCATGTTATTCAGGACCATGGTGTCACCGCCGGCCCTACCCCCTGGTAACAGCTCACCGGGAGGGAACATGGGATCGATACGTCACAAGAGCGCCGCGATGCAGCGCGTCCAGGATCTGGTCCGTCGCGGATACGTCCGCTGGACCGCGGGGATGGTGCCGAGGGAGAAGGTGGCCCGCCTGACGGCCAAATTCGATGCTCGATATGGCACAGGCGCTGATCGCAACGAACGGCGGCGTAGGCGCCGCCATGGGGCCGGCAACGGGTTCCTGGTGGTCTACTTGCCGGCGCGGCAGCCGTATGCGGTGTGGTGGTTGCTGGTTGATGACGAGCATCCGGCCCAGCACTACGAGGCGCTGCAAGATGCTCACGAAGCGCGCCTCACCATACCGAACCCGTACTGGTGCCCGGAGCTGTGGCGGGCTGACTACGAGCTGGTTCGGCTGGACAATCGCTGGACCTGGAGAATGCTCGAGGAACGCCGGGATGAGTGGCAGCGACGCATCCGCGAGGCTGTGCGATGTGGCGATCGCGATAGCCGGCAGCGCCAGGTGCGGCAGGCCGTCTACAGCCTGAGCAAGCTGCCCGGGTTCCGCGGCATTCGGCAGGACGCCCATGGTCTGATCCGGCTGCTGAAGAGCGATTGGCAGCGCGTGCGCTACAAGGGCGAGCCGCTACCGGCAACGCCCCGGCTGCCGCCCTACCTGCGTCGAGTCCGGCACCGCTGAGGGAGGGGGAATGCTGCACAGATGGGACTTGAAGGGCGTCGTGCAACGGTGGGGATGCTGCACCGTTGATTATGCGGCCCGCTGGCGACGTTTCCTGACCCGCCCCTGAAGGCGTTGCCAGTCATCAGCCTGAACCCAGCGCTCGGCCCAGGCCAGCAGCAGCTCGGCGCGTTGTGTATCGCTGTAGTCGTGAGGATACTGCGTGAGGTCGCTGGCGATAGCGAGGAGTTCGGCTTGGCCGTGTCGAGCCTGCCAATCGCGGCCTGGTTCCGTGTGGTTCAGCACGTCGGCGCTGCGCTTCAGATCCAGGGCGGTCGAAGAGGGATCGAAGGCTGCATCCAGCAGCACTCCCAACCACAGAGAAGCTTCCTCTGGTGCTATCACGCGTTTACGGCCCATCAGAACTCATCTTCGTTGATCAAATCGAACACACGCCGCTTGGCGTGTGTCAGGTCATTCTTCTCGAGCACGTACCACTCGTGCTGCGGTTTTGCGGCATCCAGCTCTCTTCCTACCGCGCCGCGGTCCCTTTCATAGCGATAACGTTGTCCCTGAGGGGACTCCCATTCGACCACGTTGCCGTGTTGGTAGACCTGGTTGAGGTCTTTGATCCGATCGAGAGCCATGCCTTTTGCCTCGTTGAGCGAGCAGAAGCTTCAGAGTGACATATAAGCGTGAATATGTCACGCTTATGGTGTCAAGATAGGCGAGTAATCTTGATTTTAGGGTTAGGGAGATCGTGATCTTACGGGGCTATTGAACTGGAAAAATGTGTTATACGCATAAAAAGTATAATGGTAGTCTATTTTCCAGTCGCTTGAATTTTATATGAAGGAGTTTGATTTGGAAACAAGGCCAAATAACTACGTGAGGGCTTTGATAGTTTTTTTAGGCGTTTCTATACTGGTTATGGCCTATTTAAGCTTTTTTCTTTATAAACCCGAGTATAAAATCACTTCGGGTATTATAACTCTTTTTTTAATTGTTGTGGTTCTCGTTCTGTCGGAGTCTTTTAATAGTCTCAGTCTTGGGAAGGTTTTGAAGCTTAGTCGAGAGGTGGAAAGAAAAGAGAAGGAAAACTCGGCGGCTAAAGCTGAGAATAAAGAACTTAGGCAAGAGCTTTTTAAGCTTGTTTCAAATGTTCAGCAGTCACAGGTTAATAATACTTTTAACACCCCGCCAGAAGCCTTTCTTAAGGCTCTAGGTGTTGTTAAGTCAGATTCTAATGACGATGAAGAATCTAGCTTTGAGGACAAGCCGGAACAAAATGAGTTGCAGAATGATTTTTCTGGTTCAGTATCAAAAGATCGTGAACAGGCTAGATATAGAAGTTATTTGCGTCGACATGCGGTCTCTGCTGGGTTGAATAAATTTGTGTCTAAGGTTCCTTTTGTTGAGTCTAATTTTGTAGAGCGTGTTGAATTTTCATCAGCCTTTCATGCAATTGATCCGATTATGGATAGGAGAGTTGTTTTTGATGGCTATATGAAGCAGGGTGAATCAGAAATATTTTTGTGTGCCCGCCACAAAGATGCTGGGGGGTTCATTTTTTTTGATCGGCTTTATATAATGCTTTCAAAGATAAATCTTTATAGGAAAGCTAAAAACTCTGATGCTGAGCTTCTTCTTTTGCTTGTGCAAACTGATTGGATAGAGAATGACAGGAAAAGCAATTACCATGATCGCTTGCTGGAGTATTTTCAGCCGGCAATTAAAAACGGAATTCTAAGGGTGGAGTATATAGAGATAAGTGAAGAAGAGGCCAAGGATGAAGGCAATGGGAGGCAAGGAAAACTTTTCTAATGAGAGGTGCTGCCACAATCAA
>NZ_RRCU01000014.1:0-20760 GCF_003856855.1 Halomonas sp. YLB-10 | reverse complement strand
AAAAACCTGATCGGGTTATAGATCACCCGGCTATCCGGCGACCACATAACGGTGAAGTGGGTCGGTGCTGGCAATCGATGGACTCAAGACCCTCATTCGGCACTCTGATGAATGAGGCGGGGTTAAGTCAGCCAGAACTATCTGCCAAGGGCAACCAGAAGATGACAACGGAGATACCTCTACAACATTGTCAATCCTCTACTGATTGAACTACGTGATAGTTGCCCCCATAATCGACGCCAACGTAACCAGAGGAGTCAGCCCATGTCATTTCTCAATACCTATCTTCAGAAAGAACAGCAGCTCAAGCAGCTTCAGGAAGAGCTGAAGAAGATGGAGAACGATGAGCGCCTCAAGACCGAGCTGGACTTCAAGAACCATCTCGAGAATCTGATGCGCGAATTCGACAAGTCCGCCGCCGAGGTCATCAAGCTGCTGGATCCAACCCAGAGCACCAGCAAAAGCTCTAGCGGCAACACTGGCTCAGGTCGCGCCAAGCGCAAGCTGAAGATCTATAAGAACCCCAACACCGGTGAAGTCGTCGAAACCCGTGGCGGAAACCAGAAAACGCTGAAGGCATGGAAGGATGAGCACGGTGCGGAAACAGTCGAGGGCTGGTTGGTGAGGACAGAAGACTAACCAGCTTATGTCCTGCCTTCCAAAAAAGTGGCAGGCAGGGCAGCTTTCGGCCCGAAGCAGATGTTCATAACATACTGATATAACGCCTAATATCACCGGTCATGAAACCGGAGCGACCCGGCGCTATACCTCAGGCGAGATCTGGAGCAGACGCTCAAACGCTACGCTTGGCTGTACAATCACCACATCCCTCAGAAGGCGCTGCATCATCAATCACCGATTGCAGCGATGAAGGAATGGCAGGCCAAGCGGCCGGAGTTATTCACCAAGTGGGTAGTCAATCACACGGGACCCGACAGTCGAGCGTAGCGAAAACGTCGTTCTGCTCGGCCCACCGGGCGTGGGAAAGACCCACCTCGCCGTGGCATTAGCCGTGAAAGCCGCCGAAGCCGGTCACCGCGTGCTGTTCATGACCCTGGACCGGCTGCTCAGCACCCTGGTGCGAGCACGGCAGGAGAACCGTCTCGACCGGCAACTTCAGCAGCTGACCTACCCGAAGGTGCAGGTCCTGGACGAGATCGGCTACCTGCCGATGACGCGAGAGGAAGCCAGCCTGTTCTTCCGGCTGATCAATCGGCGCTACGAGCGAGCCAGTACCATCGTGACCTCGAACAAGTCGTTCATGGACTGGGGCGAGATCTTCGGTGACCAAGTCATCGCCACCGCGATCCTAGACCGGCTGCTCCACCATTCCACCACGCTGAACATCAAAGGCGAGAGTTACCGACTGAAGGACAAGCGACGAGCCAGCCTGGTGGCCACACCCACCAAAAAAGTACGCGCTATCACACGGCCTTGAAACTGTACCGATGAAAGAACACTGATAAAAATAGAACAATCTGAATTGATGAACTGGAGGTGCGCAGGCGACTGCATGGCCGCCGCCCTATAAAATGGCCTTGTTGAGCGTTTCTTGCGCTCCTTGAAGTAGAAGTGGGATTTGCTTTGTGGCTTCGAGTATCTGGAAAATCTTGGGTCGTTATTGACTTCTTGAAATGGTTCTATAATCCAGGATGTCGATATCTGGCTCTCGGTTATATAGCTATTTAAGCTCCTCCGGCACTAGCCGGGAAAGGTGTGAAAAGTCAGAGGGGGTTACACTGCCAAAATCATTATTAAAAAATGGATGGTGGGGTATTATTATATTGCTTTCTGATTGTGGTGAGGAGGTGATTGGCCATTTCCTCACCACAAAGTTTCTCACTATTGAGCTATGCCGTAAATGGTGCTTAAGCATATCCCAACAAAGCTGCTAAAAGTTCCAAAAACTATCCAAAGGTTAAAAAATTCATCTTTTCGAATGAGTAAGTATGAGATTAAAAGGGAGAATAATGGTGTTGTGGCTGCTAGGGGGGCTACGATCACTAAGTTTCCACTTTTTAAAGCTAGAATGAGGAGGATTGGCCCAAAGCTGGAAAGAATCCCAGCAATTGTCAATATGTTTAAATCTTTTCGGTCGCAAGCCCTAAATATGTTTTTGTTTTTTGGGAGTATGAATAGTGAGGCAATGAGCCAGGAAGTAATAGTTGTTATCGCTGCTGCGATGATTGGATCAGTGTCCGAAGTAACGCCTGCTTTCCTAAGTGCAATAGAGGATCCATACGAGACTGATGCGGCTAACGGGTAAATAAGAGATATGTTTACTATCCTCGTGCTTGCCACGCTGCTAGAAACAGAGGAGCTTTGCAAACCAATTATAATGCTACCAGTAAGTACAAGGAAGGCTCCTGCCAGACCTAGGAGGGTTGTTTCTTCACCCATAAATAATAGTGCTAGCATTATTGAAATAAGTGGGTGCGTTAGGGTTAGCGGGGTTGTGATGTTTGCACCTAATTTTGCCATTCCTAAGAATTGGAAAAATCGTCCTAGAAGAGGAGCGAATATTCCCGCGAGGATGAAGTGCCACCAGTCCAAAATTTGAAATCCATGGAAGTCGATCCTCAATAATCCCCAAAACCCTAATACAAGAGTGTTTATGCTTAAGGTCAACCATAAAGCTGCAGTGGAAGATGTGTTCTTAGTTCCTGCTTTAACCAATACAAAAGTTAAGGCAAACATAAGGGAGGATAGAAGTGAATATGTTACAGATAGCGTGGTCCCGCTGAACATGGAAAAGCTTTCCTTTAGTTGTACGATTTGATTGCTGTATCAATGCGGACATTATGCTGATGCTGCTTAGGGTGTGAAGGTTTAAATGGATGTAGACATCGCTTTGCAGTCGCTAATTCGCAAAAGGTTGCAAGTGGTAAATAGCTTCTGGGGATGTTTGTAAGCATCTTCGAGTTAAGTCCACTCCCCATCACTGCTAACGTTTTTCGCCAGAGCTCTTTGACGACTATGCTCTACAAGAAAGGACCCAGTAATGCAAGGTGCAGCAATATCAACCGAGCTGACAGCTATCTGGACCCCTAAAGAGTTCAGGCTGTGACGCTGCGCCAGGATCCATGTGGCAGCTGGCCTGCAGTGTTCCACCCAGTTTGACGATAGTGGGCTAGCTAGCGCATGCCCCTTTCACGCTATCCCGCCTGCTCAAGTGCTTGAGTCGATACAGATACCATGCGGGTAAATATCTCCGACTGAAAGATGACACGAGTAGCTGCTTGAGGTCGTCAGCGGAGACGGAACTTACCACCTTTGGGAGTAGCGCGCTACTGACCAGGCCGCTCAAAGAAGTGGTGTATTCTGCGATTGATGCAGAAGGCGTCGGCGCCATCCTTGATTGATTCCGCTTCGCTGAAAAGTGGTGGCCCCGATCTTGCCAATAATCGTCTGCACCAACCAGGAGATCAGTTGGGCCCGACGGACTCGGGGGTTGATCATCCCAATTGCACTGTGGGGCGGTGCCGGTTGGGCTCCATCTCTGTGAACTTGTACACCTACCGTAGCATGCCATGTCTGACTGTCGCCAAGGTGGTTACGAAGTCGGCCGCAATCAGGCCAGAGCCTGCTGCAAGTACACGAAGCCTGCATAGCGGTACGGCATCAGTGGTATTGATGACATGTATGAGCGATCAGTACAGGTAGCTATCCCCTTCACGCGTTGCTTTATCCGTCCCTCTGTCGCGCTGGCAACAATGGTTAGGCAAGCCTGCGGTGCCTTTATATTGCTTTTTTAGAATTAATTTTCTCTTTTAAATTAGACGATAGTCTAATTTTTGGCCGACATGCGTGCCATGTTCTGCCCTCGGTAACCACTTATCCGACATGATGAAGGCCACTGGGTGTTCTTTCTATCTATCTGAATTAAAGGCATAAATTCTCATTGCCAGGCAGGTTCTTATGCGACATCGTCGCCCACTAGGGGCCGCGAGAGGAAATCCTTTGTGCGACTTTAGTAGGTTTGACTCCTTCACGGGAGGCGTTATCTTAGGTCTGTAAGTTAGGTATCTAAGTAAATGCGTCGCCACCCAATGGTGACCTGGGACCCTCCCAACAAGAAGGAGACCGTGAGCTATGTTGACCCCGGAAGATAATGAACTGCTGTGCCGTGTCGAAGGCGAGGCCCCGATGGGGGAGATCATGCGTCGTCACTGGCTTCCTGCCTGCCTCTCTGAAGAAATCTTGGAACCGGACGGGGATCCGGTGCGGGTGAGGCTGCTGGGCGAAGACCTGGTTGCCTTCCGCGATACCGACGGCCGAGTGGGTGTGCTGGACGAGATGTGTCCCCACCGCCGGGCGTCGCTGGTGTTGGGCCGTAATGAGGAATGTGGGCTGCGCTGCCTCTATCACGGCTGGAAGATGGACGTCGACGGTAACGTGCTCGAGATGTCATCCGAGCCGCCGGAGTCGAAGATGACCGAGAAGGTCAAGCACAAGGCCTATCCTACCCATGAGGCGGCGGGTTTTGTCTGGGTCTATATGGGCCCTCCCGACGAGCAGCCGGAGTTCACGGCCCCGGTGTTCCAGCCGACACCCGATACCAAGGTGTCCATCTCCAAGGTCATCATCGACTGCAATTGGGCCCAGATCCTCGAAGGGGCCATCGACTCGGCGCACTCGTCCAGCCTGCACTCCACCGACATGGTGCCAGCGCGGACCACTGGCGCCGAAGCCACGGATACGCTGTGGCTGCGTCCCTCCACGGACAAGGCGCCACGCCTACAGGTCCAGAAGACGCGCTTCGGCTTCCGCTACGCGGCGATTCGTCGGCCGATCAAGGATGCCAAGACGCACGACTACGTGCGTACCACGTTGTTCATCGCCCCTTATACCGTGCAGATTCCACCGAACAACCAATACGACATCGCCATTCTGCACGTGCCGATCGACGACACCCACACCGCCTTTCATTTCATCGCCTGGGGCGACCCCGCCACCACGCCGGATACGGAGTCCTGGCGCAAGTTCCTGGGTACGCAGATCGGTCTCGATGTCGATAAGAGCTTCCGTAAGTTCCGCACCCGCGAGAACAACTACTGGCAGGATCGGCGGATAATGCAGCTGGGCACGAGCTTTACCGGCATTAAGGGGATCCCCAACCAGGACATCGCCATGTGGGAAACCATGGGGCCGATCGCCGATCGCACCCATGACCGACTGGGCGCGAGCGACCTGGCGATCGTCGAGTTCCGTCGCCAGATGCTCCAGGCGGCCAAGACCATGCAACAGGGTGGGACAGCCATCGGTGCCGAAGAGCCACGCATTCCGCATTACAAGCTTAAATCCTTCCAGGGCGTTGTGACTAAGGAAACCGACTGGCGTGAGCTGGGCACGGCCCCGGAAGAGGCAGAGTATTACGTAGAAGAATGAGTTCATGACACCCGCTCAGCGGTACGGCCATAACTCGCGTGGGAGGCGTGCTCGCCTCCCAGCATGGCGACTCTCTGATCACAACACAGGAACCCTGATGAACAAGCTCGAACTTTCCATTGCGGTGGGTAATTATGACCGCATGCGCCCCCTGATCGACGGCGAGGTACAGATCGATGGCGTGAACCCGGTGTTCATGCTGCATGATCCGGAGGAAATCTTCTTTCGAGCCTTCCGGCATGCCGACTTCGACATCACCGAGCTGTCACTGAGCAGCTATACGGTGAAGACGGCGGCGGAGAATTGCCCCTATATCGGAGTGCCAGTGTTCCCCTCGCGCGCCTTCCGACATACCTCGATCTATGTGCGTACCGATCGCGGTATCGAAACGCCCGCCGATCTGCGCGGCAAGCGCATCGGCGTGCCCGAGTATCAATTGACCGCCAACGTGTGGGCACGGTTGTTTCTCGAAGAGGACCACGGCCTCAAGCCAAGTGATGTGACCTGGATGCGCGGCGGCTACGAGGAGCCTGGCCGGGTCGAGAAGATCAACCTTGATCTGCCCGATGGGGTGCGCGTGGAGAACATACCCGAAGGGGAAACCCTCTCCGGCATGCTGGCCGCAGGCGAACTGGATGCGGTGATGGGGCCACGCGCACCTTCCTGTTTCGAGCAGGGGCATCCTCACGTGGGTTATCTCTACGCTGACCCGCAGCAAGCGGCATCGGATTGGTACCGCCGCACCGGACTCTTTCCAATCATGCACCTGTTGGGTATCCGCAAGACACTCGTCGAACGACACCCCTGGTTGCCGTTCTCGGTCTACAAGGCCTTCGAGCAGTCAAAGGCACGTGCTTTAGCAAAACTCAGCGACACCTCGGCCACCAAAGTGACCCTGCCATTCGTCGAGGATCAGCTGCGGGCCGCGCGCCAGCTCATGGGGGATGACTTCTGGTCCTATGGTTTCGCCCCCAACCGCAAGACCCTGGAGCGCTTTCTCCGGCAACATCACACAGAGGGATTGTCTCGGCGGCTGCTGGAGCCCGAGGAACTCTTCCATCCCGCCACTCTGGAGAGCTTCAAGATCTGATCGACCTCGGCACGGGAAGACCGATGCCTGATAACGACAATAGAACGTCTGATAACAATCAATGACGACTTCAGACTACAAGGTGAAATAATGAAATTATCCATCAAGAAAACCCTGATGACTGCGGCCCTTGTCCTCCCCGGCCTGATGATGAACGTCGCCGCTGCTCAGAGCTATAACCTGACGGTCGCCGGCGCCTCGCCGGGTGGACTCTGGTCGCTGCTCGGTGCCGGCCTGGATAGCGCCATGAAGGCCGAGTTCCCCGGTTCGACCGTCACCTATCAAACCTCCGGTGGTGGACTCGCCAACGTGGCCGTCCTCCAACGCAATGACGCCAGTCTCGCCATCATCGAGGATGCTGTTCTGCAGCGGGCTCGAGAGGGTGAGGCACCATTCCGTGAACCGACCGACGATATCCGCGTGCTCGCCAACCTCTATACCTGGGCGCCAATGCAGCCGGTCATGCGAGAAGCGTTTGCCGAAGAGTACGACATCGATAGCTTCGCTGACATTGGCGAGGTCAAGCCACCTATCACCATTGCCATCAACAAGCGGGGGAATATCGCCTCCAGCGTGGCCGAGACCATGCTCGAAACCATTGGGGCGAGTCCCGAGGAGGTCAAGCGTTGGGGCGGCGACATCATCTACGCAGCCTCCGGCGAGCAGGCGAACCTGATCCAGGACCGTCGTGCCGACATGATCCTCAACAGCCTGTTCGTCGGTCATAGCTCGCTCATGCAGGCCGGGACAAGCGTCGATCTTACCCTGTTGCCGCTGCCCGAGGAGATCGTACAGGCGGTCACCGCGAGTACGGGCACCACGCCCTTCGTCATCCCTGGTGGCGCCTATGAGTGGGCCCCCAATGACGTCCCCACGGTCTCGATCAGCGCCACCCTGGCAGTGCGCAGCGATATGGACGAACAGCAGGCCTATGATCTGACCAAGGCCATCTACGAAAACTACGAGAAGATCGCCGGCGTGCATCCTGCCATGAAGACCCTGTCGCCCGAGATCATGGCCTCCGTGGAAGTCACCCCCTATCACGACGGCGCCGCACGCTACCTGAAAGAAGCGGGCCTTCGTTAATCGAGTGAGTCGGCATCAATGCCGAGGAGGTATCGATGAATCAGTTCCTTTCGATCCTGACGGGGACCGGCTCCAAGCGACAGTTGACAGGCATGCTGGGCATGGCAGTGCATGGATGCGCTGCCCTGGTGGCACTGGCGGTCATCTACACCACGACGATCGTGTACGTCGATCTCTACGTCATGATGGTGGTGTTCCTGTCTGCCATGCTGGCCCTGCTGTTCATAAACGTCAGCCCCGGCCCTCGGGGACGCGAGGACCGTCCAGGTCTGATCGACTGGTGCCTGGTGCTGGCCAGCATCGCCGTAGGTGTGTATTTCTTGCTGGAAAGTCAGCGAATCGCCGAACGCATCACGCTGCTGTTCCCGCTGGAAACGCCGGACCTGGTCGCGGCCAGCGTGCTGCTGGCGCTGACCATCGAGGCGACGCGGCGAACCGTGGGCTTCGGCCTGACCAGCGTGGTCCTGGTGTTCGTGGTCTACAACCTGTGGGGGCATGGCCTGCCGGGGGCGCTCGGATTTCGGGAAGTCAGCTATAACCACTTCCTGGATATCATGATGTTCACCTCGGATGGCTTGTTCGGCGTGCCGCTGCGTGTCGCCGCGACCTATGCCTTCCTGTTCGTGATGTTCGGGACCTTCCTGTCCAAGGCGGGCGGTGCCGAGTTCTTCTACAACTTGTCGTCGTCGCTCGCCGGGCGTCGCACCGGTGGACCGGCGAAGATCGCCGTGATCTCATCCGGCCTGTACGGCACCATGTCGGGTAGCCCGACTTCCGATGTGGTCACGACGGGGTCCGTCACCATCCCCATCATGCAGCGTCTGGGCTACAGCAAGCCGCTGTCCGGCAGCGTCGAGGTGGCGGCTTCCGCCGGGGGCAGCCTCTTGCCGCCGGTGATGGGCTCGGCAGCGTTCATCATGGCGGAATACACCGGCATCGAATACCGGGATATCGCCATCGCCGGCATCGTTCCTGCCCTGCTGTATTACCTATGCGTCTACGCCCAGGTGCACCTGCGCTCCCAGAAGCTGGGCCTGCGTGGCCTGTCCAAGGAGGAAACTCCCCCGCTGAAGAAGACCCTCAAGAACGGCGGCCTGTTCATTGTGCCCCTGGTGGCACTGTCAGGCGCACTGCTGATGGGTTATTCACCGACCTTCGTGGCGGCCATCGCTACAGCGGTGGTACTGATGGTGGCGATGGTGCATCCTTCGACCCGCATGGGTCCCCGAGCGATCTGGGATGCCTTGGCTGTAACAACGCTACGCATGGTATCGGTGGTAGCGGCCTGCGCCGCGGCCGGGTTGGTGATCGGCGGCATCTCCATGACCGGTCTGGGCGGCAAGTTCGCCGACCTGGTCTACTTGATGGCCGGGGACAGCGCCTTCCTGGCGCTGGTCATCTCCGCCGTATTGGCAATCATCCTAGGAATGGGCATGCCTACACCGTCGGCCTTCATCCTCGCCGCCGTACTCGTGGGGCCTACGCTGCTCTCGATGGACTTCAGCGTACTGCAGACCAATATGTTTATCCTCTACTTCGCCGTGCTCTCGGCAATGACCCCGCCGGTGGCGGTCGCGGCATTCGCGGCTTCGGCCATCGCCGATGCTAGCCCGCTGAAGATCGCCGTTGGCGCTGTCAGGCTGGCTATCACCGCCTTCATCGTGCCGTTCGCGTTCGTTTACGGCGAGGGCCTGCTGATGGTCGGCAGCTGGGAGGCGATCACCGTCTCCTGTGTCACGGCGGTAGTGGGGGTGCTGCTGTTGAGTATCGCCGTGGAGGGCTTCTGGCGTCAGCGCCTGGCTAGACTCCCGAGGCTTGGCTTCGGTCTGGCAGGGCTGCTCTTTATCACTCCCAGTTGGTGGGCCGTGGTCGCGGCCATGCTGGTGGGCACCCTGGCGATCATCGCCACCCCGCACCTGCGGCTGCATGGGCACAAGGAACCGGCATGACGGTGTCGCCAACCGGCCGCTAACCCACAAACCGCGTCACCCCTGCCGAAGAGCAGGGCAGGTTGGCCCCGGTATCGCGTCTTGCGGTGCCGGGGTCGCTGCCGCTGGTGACGCCACTCGAACCATGAAGACCAAAGGCACGAACATGTATCGAATCGACAGCCAAGCACTCAGCGAGGCGATTACCCGTAATGTCACAATGGCACTGGAGGAAGATGTCGGCAACGGCGATATCACTGCGCAACTGGTCGCACCGAACTGTCAGGGAGAAGCCCGCATCACGGCCAAGGAAGGCGCTACCCTGTGCGGCGTCGCCTGGGTCGATGAGGTCTTCCGTCAGCTTGATCCGGCCGTACGGATCAAGTGGCACGTGGCCGATGGTGACCGAGTCGAGCCCGGCCAGATGCTCTGCCGTCTGACGGGCAACGCCCGCTCGCTGCTCAGCGGAGAACGCAGCGCGCTCAACTTCCTCCAGTTGCTCTCGGGCACCGCTACTCGCAGCCGGCACTATGCCGACCTGGTCGAAGGCACCGCGGTGAGGTTGCTGGACACGCGCAAGACCCTACCGGGGCTGCGCCTGGCACAGAAGTATGCGGTCGCCTGTGGAGGCTGCCACAGCCACCGGATGGGACTGTATGACGCCTACCTGATCAAGGAGAACCACATCGCCGCCTGCGGCGGCATCGCCCCGGCGATCGAGGCGGCGCGACGCCTAGCTCCCGGCAAGCCCATCGAAGTGGAAGTGGAAACCCTCGACGAACTCCGGCAGACGCTCGAGGGGCTCCCCGACATGATCATGCTGGATAATTTCAGCCTCGAGGACATGCGTGAGGCCGTGTCGCGGACCGCTGGTCGGTCCAAGCTCGAGGCCTCGGGAGGCGTCACGGAAGCCACCCTGAGCGATATCGCTGCCGCCGGGGTCGATTTCATTTCATTGGGGACCCTGACCAAGGACGTGGCGGCGATCGATCTCTCGATGCGCCTTTCGCTGAGGCAATAGTGCCAGGCCGACCCTGGGAGACGGTTGAAGCATGGGGGAGGTAAGAGGGCGGCCGGCGTCAGCGTCGGCGCGATCAGCTCGAGGAGCGTGAAATCGAGTAGGAAGGAGGGCTTTCCCTCGTCCTCTTACACGCCGTCTGTTCCATTCGATATATAGCAGTTCATAACCAACGAGTAAGCTATCTTGCCGTTTACAATGCCGCGATCAGGCCTCGTTAATTGAATCATTTCCTCGGCGGGGATTGATTCATGGGCGAGGTCCCAGCATTCCACCACGCTCCTCGCCTACTTCTCACTGATTCCCACGCCCGAAATGCATCCAGGCTTAGCCCCAAGGGTTTCCGGCTCTGGGTCGCTGGCCATAGTGCGGCCGCTCGGTTGGACGTTGACGGTCCTCTTGCAGTAGGGGGCCAGGGAGATATCGTTTCATCCATGATGAGTGGTCTTCTTGAATCGTGACCTAGCCGGGAAAAATACATTCTAAAAGCGAAAGCCACTCGCCAGTCATTTGTTATGGTCTGCTGTAAAAGAGAGAAGCACAGTTATTCCTAGGCTGGTGATAGTGGGTATTTGAAGTCACTGTCTTTTTCTATTGTCCACAAGTTTAGGAGCAGTCCGGTTGCTCAATAAACTACCATGGGATATTTCCCTCGTTATTAGCGAAGAACCCTGTTGGACCTTGCTCATCAATTAAAGCAAGTTTTATTGCATATCTTGCACTTTTATCAGCATTCCTTTCCTGGTGAGAAGTGGTTGAAGTGGCGGTAAATTCAGGGCAATAAGAATTAACTTTTATGCCGTGATTTGACAAAGATTTCGACTGGCTCAAAGTAAGGGAATTTAAGGCTGCTTTCGAAGCTTGATAAAATGGAAAGTTGAGGTTGTAGAACTCCCACGAGGGATCGCTTCTTAAAGTGAAAGAGGCCAATATAGATGAAATGTTTACAATTCTCGCGCAGCTAGACTTGATAAGCAAGGGAGTCATTTTCTCTACTAGAAGCGCTGCGCCCAAAACGTTTACATCAAAAGTGTATTGATATTTTTCCCATATGCCCATCTCGCTATCGTTGTCCATGGAAAACTCGGCATTGTTTATAAGAGCATCCAATCGCCCAAATTTTTTTTCAATAAGCTCTCTAAGTTCTATAACACTCCTCTCATTCTTGACATCCAGCTGAACCGGCTCTATCAATTCACTTTTACAATCATAAAATGCTTCTTTTCCATTTCCTAAATCACAACAACCAGCCAAAACATGAACTCCTTCTTTGGCTAGCCCTTTTGTTATAGACAACCCTAAACCACGGTTTGCTCCGCTTACCAAGGCTATTCTATGCATTTCCATAATTTCCTCCATTGCTAATATTAACTCAAGGATCGGTTCTTTTCAGTATGGCTCACAAAAGGATGAGTTGTTGTATACAGTAATACCTCAACCTAGCTTGAGGTCAAGGCTTGGAAATGAATCGCTTCAAGGTGTGAATATGCTTTATTCATCGGGGTTTGTAACCGACGGAAAGGTTTTGATGTTTAGTCCCGGTGTCCGTCAAGGTAGCTGGTGCCCTTAATATGAATATGGTGATTCTTATTCGAATTAGCTATAAGAACCTGCTCTACTGCCGCACCGTCCTTGCAGCCTGACGGTGGGCAAGCCGCTGAATGGTCATGCATCGACAGATTTTCGCCAGGGCGTTCAGTGTGAGCGGCTCTTGATTAAGCAAGGCACCACACGCCATGCTTGGCACATCCAACAAGACGAGGCCCCGCCGGAGAGGCCTCGTTGTTCCGATTATCGGGGCAGTGGTGCGCTGTCGGGTAATCAGCCGAAGTTCTGGGCCACGAAATCCCAGTTGAGGATGTTCCAGACGTTTTCAAGGTACGTGGGACGGGCGTTGCGATAGTCGATGTAGTAGGCGTGCTCCCAAACATCGATGGTCAACAGCGGTATCTGGCCGTGGGCGATGGGGGTGTCGGCATTACTGGTGTTGACGATGTCAACGCCGCCGTCATCGGTTTTGATCAACCAGGTCCATCCGGAACCGAAGTTACCGGCGGCCTGAGCATTGAAGGTCTCCTTGAACTTGTCGAAGGAGCCAAACTTGGCGTTGATGGCTGCGGCCAGGGCACCTTTCGGCTCGCCGCCACCGTTGGGCGACAGGCAGTGCCAGTAGAAGGTGTGGTTCCAGACCTGAGCCGCTTGGTTGAACAGGCCCCCGGAGGAGGACTTGACAATTTCTTCCAGCGACTTGTTGGCGTCGTCGGTCCCGTCGGTCAGCTCGTTGAGCTTGTTGATATACGCCTGGTGGTGCTTGCCGTAGTGATACTCCAAGGTTTCGGTGGAGATGTGCGGCTCCAGCGCGTTTTTCTCGTACGGCAGAGCGGGAAGCTCGAATGCCATAGTTAACTCCTTTCGCTAATATAAACTTAAAGATCGGTTTTTACTGTATAGCTCCCAAAAGCATGAGCTGTCGAATACTGTAAAACCTCAACCTAGCTTGAGGTCAAGGCTTGGAAATGAGCACGCCTCAAGATGGGAAAATGCCGTATTCATCAGGGCCTGGTCAGGGCAAGAGGTTCGAATGCCATGGTTTACTTATTCTCTCCGATGGGTGCAGCATCAGGGGCCGGTCGGACCTGTCCTTCCAACCTCTTCGGTCCAACTAGCCTGACAGTGGGGGAGTGTGAAGGTCAGTGGCAAGCCATGGCGATCGCAGACAAGATGGATTTTGGTGGTCAAGTCGTCCTGGCTACGGCCCAGCGCATAATCTACTGGTTCGTTCGTGCCCCTTTTCGCCACCGCCGGAGGCGGCGCTGGTGGCGCGAACGGCCGTTGAGTCAATCATCCAGGTGTTTAGGTCTATCAGGCCATCCTTACGTAACTTGAGATGGAGGCGCATCAGCGGCGCCAATGCCCACTCGTACCAGCGTTCGCCCTTGCTGCCGGTACCGGCCGACAGGAGGTGCCAGTCCTGCTCCGGTAGAGCGCACGCGATGTCATCGACTCGGGTCGTGCGGAAACTTTTCCACCATGGGGGGCCTTGCACGCCACCTCCAGAACAAAGGGTTGCTTCCACTGCTCGAGCAAGAAACTTAGGTTCCGGTTGCTGCCATACCCACTGCCAGCGGTTACCCAGGCGGCCTAAACGCCATGACCCAAGGCGCGCTCCAGCATGCGGCGGGCCAGTTCCAGTTTGCTGGCAAACGTAACCTCATCGGGAATGCCGGCACGCTGACAGCGCTCACGGCCTTCGATCCAGGATTGGGGCACGTACAGGCGCGATTCAGCTGATATTGGACCCCATCAGGGGAGACATCGCTCAACCATTCCGCCAGTTGCTAGCTATTCTTGCGCTTACAGGAGCCGCGCAACCCGTTGATGTACCCCATGGCACATGCTCGGGTTTTCGAACGGGGAAACAGCGGTTCAAGTCGCTCGACGAGGTCATCGACGTAATCGACGATGACGGTGTCTGGCGTCTGCATCGCGCATCCCCCAAAAAGCGCTAGGGAAAAGTGAGGTACAGTACAGTCATTCCTGGATTCACAGGTACGGCTGTAGTACTAATAGGGAGATCAAATATCCTTTCTGGGGCGATGAGGCGACTCCGGCGGGGTGTAGTGTTTACTTGATTATCGGTTGTGAGTGGATTTGTTAAGCTTCCCTTTCAAGTATCCTGGCTCCAGGGCCTTCAGTGCTGAGGTTATCGCCCGGATTTCTTAGCGGGCACTCTTTTAGAGACAAGCAGCCACAGCCAATGCAGCTATCTAGCTCATCGCGCAAGCGCTGCAGGTTCTTGATTCTTTCATCAAGGTCATTCCGCCATTGAGCGGCAATCGCTCTCCAATCTTTTGCAGTCAGCCTTTTTCCAGGCTTATAGGGACCAAGTGCTTCGTATACCTCCACGAGAGATATGCCAGTACGCTGTGCAACTTTTATGACGGCTAGGTAGCGTAAAACATCAGAGGAGTAACGCCGATGATTGCTAGCAGAACGGCTGCAGTTAATCAGGCCCTTAGACTCATAATAATGAATTGTGGATACCGGCAAACCACTGCGTCGAGAAATTTCTCCAATGCTCAAGTTTGGGATGTGAGTGCTTTTTTTATTCATAGAGCCTGACTCCAGAAAAAACATGCACTGCCATGTAAGCACCTGTTTCTTTTGGTTTGTTGTGCAGAAATAAAATGGGAGATCTTCAGCTTCTTTTAGATTCTAACTAGTTTGGCAGTGAGAGCCTTACTATTTAACTAACGGATCCCGATACCAAGTCCGTAAGGGGCTCCCACCACACAGTAACTCCGAGACACCACCCTCGGCAATAGCGTTAGTCTGGCGCACAAGGAAACGACCGGTGTCACGGGCACCGGTCGCCATCTCAGCTTGTGCTTGTGGCGCGCGCCTGACGCGCACGCTGTTTCCATAACTGCCAGGGCCTCTCCACCTGGCCCTCGGTGGTCTCCATCGCTGACCTGGCCTCGCCGGCGGTGAGGTATTCGACGGGGCCGAGGCGCAGGGCATCGGCCTGCAGGCGCGCATTCACTTCGACATAGATGGCCCGATAGACTGCTTGCTTGAGCGTGGCCGCCGTCACGGTGGCGCCGTGACCGCGCATGAGCACGACGTTGTTCTCCCCTAGGGAGTCGGCCAGGGAGGCACCGAGGGCGCGATCACGGATCAGCAGGTCTGTGGCCGTACCGGCCACATCGCGGATCTCGAAGATTGGTGCGCCGTCTCCCAGGAAGCCGCTCATGTGGCACATCGGGCGCAAGGGGGTCGACTTGACGGCACTGAAGGGCACCACCGAAGGGGAATGGCTGTGTACCACTGCCATTACATCGGGACGGAGTCGATAGATCTCGCCATGAATGAAGCGCTCGAGGTACACCTTCCGCCCCTCGGCATCGACGGGCGTACCATCGAGCTCGAAGGTCAGGATGTCGTCGCGGGTAACCAGGCCCGGCGCCATGTTGCGGGCCAGAAGAAAGCGTTCGGGATCGTCCGGGTGGCGGATGCTGACATGGCCGAAGGCATCGAGCACACCCTCGTCGAAAAGGATGTGGTTGGCATCCACCAAGTCGTCAAGGAGTGCCTGCTTGTCTTGAACCGCCGGTGTTGAATCGTGGTAAGTCATCGCCTGTCCTGTCTTGGGATCGTTGTCAGGCAACCAGCCCGTCCGGTCATTCGTTGGCGTCGGCCAGGTTGCGGATGATCGTGAGCAAGGTGCGCCGAGTCGCCCGTAGGTCGTCGTCATCGACGCCTTGTACGGCGATGTCGTTGACCTCTTCGGCCCGGGGCACCAAGGTCTCCTTCAGGTCGCGCCCCTTCTGCGTCAAGTAGATGTGGATGTTCTTGCGGTTGCCGTTCAAATGCCGCCGTTCGATCAGGCCGTTGGCCTCCATGGCTTTCAGGGCGGTGAAGGTAGTCGGCTCCATCAGCCCGGCCTGTTCGCTGAGTTCCCGCTGCGTCAGTCCTTCGCTGACCCACAGGATGCGCAGGAACGACCAATGGCCGAAGCTGACCGAGTGCTCGGCCAGTCGTAACTGGAGGCTCTTGGTCAGGACGCGCCCGGCGTCCCGCACCAGGTGGGCCAGGCGGTCGTCCGGCACATCTTCCCGCCAGTGACGCAGGATCGAGTGAGTTTCCGGAGTGTTGCTGCGTGTCATGGTGATATCCTTTCATTCGCCCTGAACGAAGATCCAATTATAACCGACCGATCTAGGGCAGACTTACCTGATGGGACAGCGCAACATCCTTCTCCGTGGTGGCGGAGTCGAGCATGGCCAGACACACTTCCATGGTGGCCATGCCCCAGGCACCGGAGTGAATAGGTGGGCGGTCGTGACGGACGGCAACGATCAGTTCGTCGAGGACCTCTCGTCGCGGTATCGTCGGCGCGGGGAGGGGCTCAAGGTAATGTCGATCGTTGGCATAGACCTCCACGCCCTGAGGCGTGGGACGCAGGTCGGCACCGTCACAGGACACCACCACGAAGCCGAAGTGATTATGGGAGATGCCTGCCAGGCTGCTGGTGGACAACGACAGGCCGGCACCGTAGGTGCGGGCGTTTTTGAGCCGAGCTTCCTCTTCGGCACCGCGAAGCCCTGCCAGGGCGGCGCGGGCCTGGCCGTAGCGTCGCGGATCGCGGGGCTGTCCCAGCTCTCCCGTCCAACCACAGAGTTCGTCGCTATCGAAATGGGCGTATCCGCTATAGGTCATGTTGGCGAAGACGCCATCGTCGAAGGTCAGCAAGGCACTATAGGCCCCTTCGGTGGGGCGGGCCGCGTCCCAACGACCGGTGGCGGCGCGCACGCTCGCGACGCGACCACCGCCGAGTAGGCGCACGATATCGACCTGGTGGGCGGCCTGGCTGAACACCACGCCGCCGCCTTGCGCCGTGTCCAGCTCCTCGGGGCGACGCGGGCGATAGAGGAAGTCGGTGAAGTTCAGGGCACTGATCATGCGCACCCCGCCGAACGCCTGGCTGTCGATCAGTTTCCGGGTGTGCAGATAGGGCACATCGAAGCTATGGCTGTGGCCGACGATCAGCCAGCGTCCGGCATGGGACATGGCATCGATCATCGCCTGGCAGTCCGCGAGGGAAAGTGCCATGGGCTTTTCGACCAGCACATGTTTGCCGTGTCGTGCGGCCAGTTCAACGTGCTCACGGTGATACTGGTGGGGTGTGGCGATATACACCGCCTCCACCTCGGGATCGGCACATAGCTCGGCCACCTCGGCATAGGCATTAGCGGAGAAATCGGCGGTGAATTGCTGACGCGCTTCTTCGCGCGGGTCGGCTGCCGCCACTAAACGTATGCCGGGATGGGCCGCGAGGGTGGGCAGCAACAGCATGAAGCCGCGGCCCAGCCCCGCGATGCCGAGTCTCAAGGGGGATTCTGACATGGTGCGTCCTCCGGGAGCAGGGCCGGCTCACTCCGGCAGGTCGATCACCAGTTCCTTCGAACAGGCACGCGAGACGCAGACCATGATGTGGTCGACTCGCTCGGCCTCGGACAGCACGAGATCGCGATGGTCCGCTTTGCCCTCGATCAGCGTCGAACGACAGGAGCCGCAGGTGCCGCTTTCGCAGGAGTAGGGCACATGGTGGCCGTTGACCCGTAATGCCTCGAGGATCGACACGCCAGCCGGTACCGGGATCGCTTCGCCGGTCTTGTGTAGACGCACGGTGAACGGCGTGTCGTTTTCTGCCGAGGCATGCTTCTGGGCGCCGAAGTCTTCGAAGTGGACGCTGGAGGATGACCAGTGGCCGGTCATGTCACGCACCGCCTCCATCAGGCCTCGCGGGCCACAGCAGTAGATGTGAGCGCCCTTGGATTGTTCCAGCACCGGCCAGAGATCGAAGGAGTCGTCCGGGTCGCCGTGGTCATGGTGGATCACAACCTTGCCGCGGAATTCGGGACCGCTGAGCTCCTCGAGGAAGGCGGTCTGCTCCGGCTCTCGGGTCAGATAGTAGAGCTTGAACGGCTTGCCGCCGGTGGTGCGCAGGTGGTGGATCATCGACAGGATCGGGGTGATGCCGATACCGCCGGCGATGAACACGTAGCGTGCCGGGTTGCCTTTCAGCTCGAAGTCGTTGACGGGGGCCGACACCTGCAGGCGATCCCCCACGCGGGTGTCATCCACCAGGCTCTTCGAGCCCCCGGTGCCCGCCTCCTCACGTTTGACCGCGATCACGTAGCGATCGCGTTCTTCGGGGTCGTTGCACAGGGAGTAGCGCCGTACCTGGCCATTCGGCACCTCCACGTGGAGGTGGGCGCCGGGCGTGAACTCAGGGAGTTCGTCGCCCTCCGGGTGAGTGAATTCGAGACGGTAGATTCCGTCGGCGATGGCATCCAGCGCGGAGACCTCGAGGTCGGTCATGGGCATTGCTTCGTCAGTGGTCGTCACGGGGATCTCCCTGTTGTTGTGGTGGTGGTGCGAATATGCTTTTATATCTAAGTATTTTCTCAAAGGGAATGCAAGGCACGAGACTGCGACTTTAGTCGCGTGACGGTGAATCGGCTCCAGAAGGGCGGTCATGCATCGATAAGCTTTGTATAAGGTTTTCTTGATATCTCAATGTAGCATCCGGCGCAGCGTGGGAATCGAATCATTCACATGTCGCTGGGCGCGTTGCCCCCAAGCGGTCGTGTGCTTGGGGTAGTGCAAATTCCTGAAATGGGGTCTTTTTTGGCTTTTGGCAGGTCGTCGTGAAAGTGGTAGTTCTGTGGGACAGCCATGATAGAGAAACAACGGTAGTTCCAGATAAGCTGATATTTGCCAAAATGTCAGCTTCCGGACGCCGCGTGGCATGGAAGCTACCGCCAGGTCTCCTGTTTTGGAAAGGCTTCATAACCTTCCTGGAACCGGATCCCAGTGCCTTTAGCTTGCAGTGGCTGTGGATTGCCCCAGGGCTCGTAGTCTATTCCTGGTCTTCAGGCGCAGCATGGCCGCGACACCCTCTGGGCTCTGCATCGCTTCCACACGCAACTGAGTGTGGAGAACCTTGTATCCAAGTTGCTGCATGAGTGCACACTCCTGGTGAGATCACGGAGGTGGACAATTCTCCGTGTCGCCTGGGGGGCTGTTTTCGATGTCGCCTGACAGCGGAGGGAAGAGCTACGCTCCAAGACCGGTTAGCGACGACATCCTTGGCCGCTATGGCTGGCAATCCAGGGTGGTGTCCTCAAATCAAAGGTAGTGTTGTGGTAGGAAACAAGGGTAAGTAGGTTCTCCAGTTCTAGAGAAGGAATCGTTATATGTGCCAGCATACTTCGTCGCAGGACTCGCCTCCATCCAAAACCCGGCGGGGATTGCCACCACGTTATGCCCCCCTGGTTTTTGCCTTCTATATGTCCGCCTTGATGGCACTGATAATGTGTCTGGTGATCACGGCGGTGACGGAGGGCATGGGGCCTGAGTACCTGACGACAGTGGCCAGGGCCTATGTCCGCGCCATGCCGGTGGCGTTTGTCGGGGTGCTGGCAGTCAGGCCACTAGTGAACCGGCTGGTGAGATGGACGATCACCGATTATAAGTCTAGCTGAGTCGTCCTAACCCGCCCGCAGCCCTTTCTTTAGGCTCTTCGTCGCTGGGTGTGGAATTCGATCCCCTGAGCTGTGCCAGGATATGACCTCCACATGTAAAGGAGGTTCTACATAGACGGTCCCCAGATTCTGACTCTCGGCCTGGGGCTTGATGCGCCCTGGGTTCTCAAGGCCCGGCATCTGGATACCTCCGTGTCAGCCCTCCGCCTGGACCTCTATGTCGAGGCCGAGCGGGGCAGCCTCTGCCCCTGCCCGGAGTGCGGCAAGGCCTGCCCGGCCCATGACTTCGACGACAAGACCTGGCGGCATCTGAACTTCTTCCAGCATCACTGCTACCTGCATGCGCGCGTCCCGCGCATGGCGTCAAGGGTATCGAGGTGCCTTGGGCACGGCCCAGCAGCGACTTCACCATGTTGTTCGAGCAGGCTGCCATGTCGCTGATCCAGGTGAACCGTACCGGGATTCCCGGAGGCTCCAAACCTTGAGAGGATGGAGCCATGAACACTTCCAAGCGATATGCCCCTGAGGTCCGTCAACGGGCCGTCCGCATGGTCTTCGACCATGAAGCCGATTACCCCTCTCAGTGGGCCGCCATCGGTGCCATTGTTCCCAAGATCGGCTGTACACCGGAGACGCTGCGTAGCTGGGTCCGTCAGGCTGAACGTGATACAGGACGTCGGGAAGGCGCGACCACTACTGAACGCGAGTGGATCAAGGTGTTGGAGCGTGAGAACCGCGAGTTGAAGCAGGCCAACGAGATCCTGCGCAAGGCCTCTGCGTATTTTGCCCAGGCGGAGCTCGACCGCCGCGGCAAGTAATGATCGAGTTCATCGATGATCACCGGGAGTCGTACGGGGTCGAGCCGATCTGCCGTGTCCTGCCGATCGCCCCGTCGACCTACTACGAGCACAAAGCCCGTGACGCCCAGCCTGATCGCGCGCCACCCCGCATCCAGCGTGATCGCTGGTTGAGCGCCGAGATCCAGCGCGTCTGGGACGAGAACTTCTGTGTCTATGGCATCCGCAAGGTCTGGCGCCAATTGCATTGAGAAGCGATCCCCACGGCTCGTTGCACCGTCGAGCGTATCCGGCCGGTGAACACACCTTCCGTTGAGCTCCGACTTCGATGACGGTAGGTGTCCACCTATTGCTTAGTGGACACCTACGATGAGTGAGTTAAGCGTACTGGAGGCGCCTCGAA
>NZ_RRCU01000013.1:0-27689 GCF_003856855.1 Halomonas sp. YLB-10 | reverse complement strand
CGTCGGTGGCGGTATAGTCGATGGTGGCGTTGCCGACGAAGTCGGGGTTGGGCGTGAAGGTCAGGGTACCGTCGGGGTTGACCGCAACGGTGCCGACAGCCGCGCCGCCCTGGACCGTGGCATTGGTGATGCCGTCGGAGCCATCGGCGCCGAACTGGTCATTGCCGAGCACGTCGACGGTGACGGAACCGTCATTGTCGGTGGTAGCGACGTCGGCGTTGGTCACCGGCATGTCGTCATCGACCGTGATATCGATACTGCCGGAGGCGCTGTCACCTGCACTGTCGGTGATGGTGTAGCCGACGCTGAAGTCGATGTCGCTCTCGATATTGGGGTTGGAGTGATCCAGCGGCTTAGCCAGTATCACCTTGTAGGCGCCGCTGACGATGTTGGTCAGTTGCACCGAAATGACACTATTGCCGTTGCTGTCCGTGCCAAACAGGGAAAGCCCGTTGGTGCTTAGCGACCAGTTGACCGGGCTGCCGCCGGAGGTCAGCACGGGGAGGCCGGCGGTGCTCCAGCTAAAGCTGCCGGGGCCGTCGCTGCCAAAGCTGTAGCCCAGTGAGCCAGTCGCCACGGTAGGCTCTCCCGGAACGTCACCGATGCCACCGGCGATACCGCCAGGCAGGCCATCTTCGTCGACCACAGCCGTGGGCGCGGAAGTACTGGGGTCGCCATCGCTATCGGGCGTGCTGGGGCCGGTGCCGCCGTCGGCGACTGCGACATTGAGGCTGCCGCCGACCGCGCTGCCGTCACCGTCGGTGGCGGTATAGTCGATGGTGGCGTTGCCGACGAAGCCGGGGTTGGGGGTGAAGGTCAGGGTGCCGTCGGGGTTGACGGCGACGCTACCGACGCCCGCGCCGCCCTGGACGGTGGCGTTGGTGATGCCGCCGGGGCCATCGGCGCCGAACTGGTCGTTGCCAAGCACATCAACGGTGACGGAACCGTCGTTGTCGGTAGTGGCGATGTCGGCGTTGGCCACCGGCGTGTCGTCATCGACGGTAATGCCGATAGTGCCCGAGGCGCTGTCACCGACGCTGTCGGTGATGGTGTAGCCGACGCTGAAGTTGATGTCGCTCTCGACGCTGGGGTTGGAATGATCCAGCGGCTTGGCCAGCACCACCTTGTAGATGCCGTTGGCAACGTCGGTGAGCTGGACGGAGATGACACGGTTACCTGTGTTGTCAAAGCCGACCAGCGAACGACCATTGCCGCTCAGCGACCAGATGACCGGGCTGCCGCCGGAGGTCAGGACGGGGAGGCCGGCGGTGTTCCAGCTAAAGCTGCCGGGGCCATCGCTGCCAAAGTCGTAGCCCAGTGAGCCGACCGCCGCAGTCCGTTCGCCGGCCACGTCATTGATGCCGCCGGCGATGCCGCCAGGCAGGCCGTCTTCGTCGAGTACCGCCTTGGGGGGCGTGGTGTGGGGATTGCCATCGGTCTCCGGCGTGGTGGGGCCAGTGCCGCCATCATTCACCTGGACGCTGAGGCTGCCGTTGACAGCGCTGCCGTCACCGTCGGTGGCGGTATAGTTGATGTTGGCGTTGCCGACAAAGTTCGGGTGGGGGACGAACGTCAGGGTGCCGTCGGGGTTGACGGTGACGGTACCGACACCCGCGCCGCCCTGGACGGTGGCGTTGGTGATGCCGCCGGGGCCATCGGCGCCGAACTGGTCGTTGCCGAGCACATCGACGGTGACGGAGCCGTCGTTGTCGGTGGTGGCGACGTCGGCGTTGGCCACTGGCGTGTCGTCATCGACGGTAATGCCGATAGTGCCCGAGGCGCTGTCACCGACGCCGTCGGTGATGGTGTAGCCGACGCTGAAGTTGATGTCGCTCTCGACACTGGGGTTGGAATGATCCAGCGGTTTGGCCAGCACCACCTTGTAGATGCCGTTGGCAACGTCGGTGAGCTGGACGGAAATGACACGTTCACCCGCGTTGTTGAAGCCGACCAGCGAACGACCATTGCCGCTCAGCGACCAGGTGACCGGGCTGCCGCCGGAGGTCAGGACGGGGAGGCCGGCGGTATTCCAGGTAAAGCTGCCGCGGCCGTCGCTGCCAAAGTCGTAGCCCAGCGAGCCGATCGCCGCGAGCCGTTCGCCAGCCACGTCATTGATGCCACCGGCGATGCCGCCAGGCAAGCCGTCTTCGTCGAGTACCGCCTTGGGGGGCGTGGTGTCGGGATTGCCATCGGTTTCCGGCGTGGTGGGGCCTGTGCCTGTGCCGCCGCCGTCCGTGACCCCGACACTGAGATTGCCGGTAACGGTGCTGCCATCGCCATCGGTAGCGGTGTAGTCAATCGTGGCGTTTCCGGTAAAGCCAGGGTTGGGAACAAAGGTCAGGGTGCCGTCGGGGTTGATGGTGGCGGTACCAACATCCGGGCCGCCCTGGACGGTAACACTGGTGAGCTCGCCGGGGCCATCGGCGCCAAAGTTGTCGTTGTCCAGTACGTCAACCGTGATGGGGCCGCTGTTGTCGCCTGCGGCGGTATCGTCGCCCGGCACTGGCATGTCGTCATCCACGGTAACGCGGAGGATGCCCTGCGCACTGTCGCCGTCGGCGTCGGTGATGGTGTAGCCGACGCTGAAGTTGATGTCGCTCTCGACATCGGCTCGGGGGTGATCCAGCGGCTTGAACAGGTCGACCCGGTAGGTGCCGGCGGCAAGATCGCTCAGTTCAATCGAGAGGACCTGCTGGCCGCTGGCGCTGGTGCCAAGAAGAGAGCGTCCGTCTGCGCTGAGTGCCCAGCTGACCAGGCTTCCCTGGGAGGTCAGTACCGGCAGGCCGGCGGTGCTCCAGGTGAAGCCGCCAGGGCCGTCATCGCCGAAGTTATAGCGTAGCCGGCCGGTGGCGATGGTGCGTTCGCCCGGGTAGTCATTGATGCCACCGGCGATGCCGCCGGGAAGGCCATCTTCATCGACCACCGCCTTGGGCGATACGGTGGCAGAATTGCCATCCGTCTCGGGGGTGGTGGGGCCTATCCCATTGCCGCCGGAAATGACGATGTGGGCACTGGAGCTGAAGCTGTCACCGTCGCCGTCCTTGGTGGTGATGTTGAAGTCGAGTGCGCCACTGGCATCGTTGTCGGCGCTGAAACTCCAGGTGCCGTTGGGGTTGACGGTCAAGATGCCCTTGCCGGTATCGATCGGGGTGCCGAGCGGATACTCGTTGTCGTCGGCCTGGAGGTTGACGACGGTATCGGCGACGCCGTCGGCCCCGCCTTGCTGTGACCAGGTACCGGTGACGGTATCGCCGGCTTCCAGGCTCGAGGGCGCGATAACGGTGGTGGTCGGCGAGTCATCGTCGATATCCACGCCCAGGCGTGCAGTGGCGCTATCACCATCACCATCGGTGATGGTGTAGTAGACCGAAAAGATCAGGTTGTTCTCGATGGTTGCGTCGGGATGATCGATCGGGCCGAGCAGCGAGACGCTGTAGCTGCCTGAGGCAAGATCGGTCAGCCTGACCTGAAGCAGGGTGGTGCCATCGCTGGTGGAGGCGGACAAGGTCCGGCCGCTTGCGGAAACCTGATAGGAAAGGGCCTCGCCGCCAGATGTCAGTGAAGGAAGGCCGGTGGTTTCCCAGCGAAAGGGGTGGGTCGCGGCTGGGCCGTTGGCACCGAAGTTATAGCCCAGGGTGCCGGTTGCCACGGTGTCCTGGCCAGCCGCATCCTGTGGGCCGCCAGGAATGCCATTGGGCAAGCCATCTTCATCCAGCAGCGCCAGGGCGGTGACCTGGGTGGTGCTGTCCTGCGCCAGCAGTGTGGCGGCAGTGGACTGATTCAATGATGAATCGGTGTTGAAGTTCATTGGGTAATTCCTTGCATGGATGCCGTTAGGGAAGGCGGGGCTTGTTAAACGTATGCAAGGAAAAAAGATGGCGACATTGTACTCATGGGCGGGTGCAAGGGATTCAGAGTAGAGGGTGGCAGAGGGGGGCTGAATGCCCGAAATGTGGGATGGTTTTTAAAGACCTTTTCGTCTTTTTTTTGCCTAAAAGGGTTTTTCCTTACATTGGATATCGGGCCGTATTTGAGACGATGTCGTGATGTGGGGTTCGCTGCCATGGCTGGGGGGTAAAAATGGTAATGAGCCGGTCCTGGTTTGTACGCGAAAAACGCCAGTTGTGCGCACGGCTGGCTGCCGCGACGCGGATAGGCGATAATGGCCGACTAGCGCCAGCGGTGCAGATTCGGCTGTGGAGCGCGGATCTGGTTGCCTCTATTGATTATCTTGTATTCAGCAGGTCGTATGTCCTTCTTTCACCATCTCGATGAACGTACCCCCCTCAAGGGTCGTCTGGCGCTCAGCGTCGAGTACGACGGTACCCACTATTGCGGTTGGCAGCGGCTCAAGCACGCCCCGTCGGTGCAGGGGGCGGTGGAGAAGGCGCTGGCCAAGGTGGCGGGTGTGCCGATCACGTTGCATTGCAGCGGACGCACCGACTCAGGCGTGCACGCGACCCGCCAGATCGCCCACTTCGACCCGCCGGTGGAGCGTTCCGAGAAGGCCTGGGTGTTCGGCGGCAACGCCAACCTCCCCCGGGATGTGGCGATCCGCTGGATTCGCGAGGTGCCCGACGAATTCCACGCCCGCTTCAAGGCGTTGGGCCGGCGCTATCGCTACGTCATCCTCAACCAGCCGAGCCGCCCGGTGCTGGAGCGTGCCAACGCCACCTGGTGCCGCGACCCGCTGGATGCCGACGCCATGCACGAGGCCGCCCAGGCGCTGGTCGGCGAGCACGATTTCTCGAGTTTTCGTGCCGCCGGCTGTCAGTCGAAGACGCCCTGGCGCCACCTGCACTTTATCGAGGTACACCGCCACGGCCCGCTGGTGGTGGTGGACCTTCAGGCCAACGCCTTCCTGCACCACATGGTGCGCAACATCGTCGGCGCGCTGGTGACGGTGGGACGGGGTGAGCAGGGCACCGACTACATCGCGCGACTGATGGCACTCAAGGATCGCAAGCAGAGCGATGTGACGGCGCCAGGCTGTGGGTTGCACTTCGTCGACACCCTGTACGACCCCGAGTGGCAACTGCCCGCCGAACCCTTGGGGCCGAATCTGCTGGCCTTCCTGGGGGAGTGGACAGGAGAGCGCCCGCTGCCGGACTGCCCCATGGTGGAGTTTCGCCGCGGACGTCCGATCGCCGAGACGCGCAGGGCGGTACGTGCCGAAGAGCTCGCCGACGGGCTCGGCGACGGTTTCGCTGAAGGACCTGCCGGCGCTTCGGCGGCGCACGCCGCGGACAAGGAGTCCTGATGATCGCTTCCGCGCACCGTACCCGCGTCAAGTTCTGCGGCTTTACCCGCGAAGAGGACATCGACGCCGCCGTGGCGTTGGGCGCCGATGCCTTGGGCTTTGTGCTGTGGCCCGGCAGCAAGAGGGCGGTCAGCCTGGGGCGGCTGGCCGAACTCGCGGCGCGGGTGCCGGCCTTCGTCACCCGGGTGGGGCTGTTCGTCGATGCCGACGACGAGACCATCGAAAGGGCACTGCCGTGTCTCGACCTGCTGCAGTTTCACGGTAGCGAGAGCGCCGAGGCCTGCGAGCGCTTTGCGCGCCCTTATATAAAGGCGCTGAGAATGCGCGACGGCCTCGATCTGCACGAGGCCGAACGCACCTACGCCGGCGCCCAGGCACTGCTGCTGGACGCCTATCGCCCAGGCGTGCCCGGCGGCACCGGTGACACTTTCGACTGGTCGCGCATCCCGTCGTCGCTGGCAAAACCTGTTATCCTCGCCGGTGGCCTGTCGGCGGACAACGCCGCCGAGGCGATTGACCGGGTGAGGCCCTTCGCCCTCGACGTCTCCGGGGGCATCGAAAGCGCGCCGGGCGCCAAGGATCCAGAGCGCATGCAGGCCTTTATGCGCGCCGTGGGGCAGGGCGACGCCCGCCGCTGACGCGGCAGCAGGCCCCACGCCCGGTAGCGAGCGACCATCACCGACTTTTTATTCAGCCAGTTTATCCGCAAGGAGTCCGACGTGAGCAAGTTCAGTGAACTGACCCAATGGCCTGACGCTCGGGGGCACTATGGGGCCTACGGAGGTCGCTTTGTCTCGGAAACCTTGAGCTTTGCGCTGGACGATCTGAGCCGCACCTACGAAAGCCTCAAGGACGATCCTGACTTTCAGGCCGAATTTGACCATGACCTGGCGCACTACGTCGGTCGGCCGTCGCCGCTCTATCACGCCCGGCGCTGGTCTGCGCAGCTTGGCGGTGCCCAGATCTGGCTGAAGCGCGAGGATCTCAATCACACCGGCGCCCATAAGGTGAACAACACCATCGGCCAGGCGCTGCTGGCCAAGAAGAGTGGCAAGCCCCGGGTGATCGCCGAAACCGGCGCCGGCCAGCATGGCGTGGCGACCGCCACCGTGGCGGCGCGGCTGGGCCTGCGCTGTGACGTCTACATGGGCGAGGCCGATACCGAGCGTCAGAAGCTCAACGTCTATCGCATGCGCCTGCTGGGGGCCAACGTCATTCCGGTGACTTCCGGCACCCGTACGCTCAAGGATGCCATGAACGAGGCGCTGCGCGACTGGGTCACCAACGTCGACGATACCTTCTACATCATCGGCACCGTGGCGGGGCCGCATCCCTACCCGCAACTGGTACGTGACTTCAACGCGGTGGTCGGCCGTGAAGCGCGGCGCCAGTCGCTCGAGCAGTTCGGCAAGCTGCCTGACGCGCTGATCGCCTGCGTCGGCGGTGGCTCCAACGCCATGGGGCTGTTCTATCCCTTCGTCGAGGACGACGGCGTCGAGATGTATGGCGTCGAAGCCGGCGGCGACGGGGTCGAGACCGGCCGTCACGCCGCGCCCCTGGCCTCCGGCGCGCCCCGCGGTGTGCTTCACGGCAACCGCACCTACCTGATGTCCGACGAGGGCGGCCAGGTCAGCGATACCCACTCGATCTCGGCGGGTCTCGACTACCCCGGTGTCGGACCCGAACACGCGCTGTGGAAGGACGTCGGCCGGGTCAACTATGTGGCCGCCAACGACGACGCCGTGCTTGAGGCCTTCCGTGAGCTGACCCACGTCGAGGGCATCATGCCGGCGCTGGAATCGGCCCACGCCCTGGCCCACGCCAAGGTGCTGGCGCCGACCCTGTCGCCGGACCAGAACATCGTGGTCAACCTGTCCGGGCGTGGCGACAAGGACATCCTCACCGTTGCCAAGATCGACGGAATCGACCTGTAGGAGCTAGAGAATTCCATGTCTCGTATCGATAAACGCTTTCGTTCTCTCGCCGATCAGGGTCGCAAGGCGCTGGTTCCCTACATCACCGGGGGCGACCCCACCCCTGAGGTGACCGTCGACTACATGCACGCACTGGTCGAGTCCGGCGCGGACATCATCGAACTCGGGGTCCCCTTCAGCGACCCCATGGCCGATGGCCCGGTCATCCAGAAGGCCTGTGAGCGTGCCTTGAAGCACGGCACTCGCCTGACCGATCTGCTGGCCATGGTGGCCGAGTTTCGGCGTCAGGACGACGACACCCCGGTGGTGTTGATGGGCTATCTCAATCCCATCGAGCGCATGGGTATCGAGCGCTTCGCCCGGGAGGCGAGGGCGGCCGGCGTCGATGGCGTGCTGGTGGTGGACATGCCGCCGGAAGAGGCCGATGAACTGGGGCCCTTGCTGGAAGCCGAGGATTTGGCGCCAATCTTTCTTGTCGCCCCTACCACTTCCCCAGAGCGTGCCGCTACAATATGCGCCCACGCGCATGGCTATCTCTACTATGTGTCGCTCAAGGGAGTGACCGGCTCGGCGAGCCTCAACGCCGACGATGTGGCGGCCCATCTGGCGCCGCTGCGCGAACTGACCGATCTGCCCCTGTGTGTCGGTTTCGGTATCCGCGACGGCGCCTCCGCCGCGGAAGTGGCAAAGGTTGCCGATGGCGTCATCGTCGGCAGTGCCCTGGTCTCACGCATCGCCGAGCACTGTGACGCTCCCCGCGAGGCCATCGCCGAATTGAAGGCGGTGATGACAGAGATACGCCAGGCCCTGGACGCCTGAGAGGCGATCGGGGAAGAGATTCGACCCTGTCGTCGGCCACCGCCGGCGACCGTAGCAACGGAAGACTTCTGACATGAGCTGGCTAGACAAGATTGTGCCCTCGGTGGGCCGCATTCAGCGCAAGGACCGCCGGGCGAGCGTTCCGGACGGTCTCTGGCGTAAGTGCCCCAAGTGCGAGTCGGTGCTTTACCTGCCCGAACTCGAAAAGCACCACAACGTGTGTCCCAAGTGTGATCACCATCTGCGCCTGACCGCGCGCAAGCGCCTTGACTGGTTCCTCGACAAGGAAGGTCGCGAAGAGATCGCCGCCGACCTCGAGCCGGTGGATCGTCTCAAGTTCCGTGACTCCAAGAAGTACAAGGACCGCCTGGCCGCGGCCCAGAAGGACACCGGCGAGAACGACGCCCTGATCGCCATGCGCGGTTCGCTGGATGGCCTGCCGGTGGTCGCGGTGGCCTTCGAGTTCACCTTCATGGGTGGCTCCATGGGGGCCGTGGTCGGCGAGAAGTTCGTGCGTGCCGCCACTATCGCTCTCGAAGAGGGCCAGCCGCTGGTGTGTTTCTCGGCATCCGGCGGTGCGCGCATGCAGGAAGCGCTGTTCTCGCTGATGCAGATGGCCAAGACCTCCGCCGCGCTTGAGCGCCTCAAGCAGGCCGGCGTGCCCTATATCTCGGTGTTGACCGATCCGGTGTTCGGTGGCGTGTCGGCGTCACTGGCCATGCTCGGCGATCTCAACGTGGCCGAGCCCAACGCCCTGATCGGCTTTGCCGGTCCTCGGGTCATCGAACAGACGGTGCGCGAGAAGCTGCCTGAAGGCTTCCAGCGCAGCGAGTTCCTGCTCGAACACGGCACCGTCGACATGATCGTCCATCGCCACGAGATGCGTTCGCGGCTGGGTGGGGTGCTGCGCAAGCTGACCCATCAGCCTGCGGTAGGTATCGCCGACGACAGTGAGCCCGACCTGGTGGACGCCGCCGAAGCCGCCGAGCGTGACCTGGCGGTGGCCATGGCAGACAGTGAAGGCGCCCAGGCCGAGCAAGCGCCGGAGACGGCCGAGCAGCAGACGCACAGCGACGAAGCCGATGCTGCCCAAGGCGAGGAGCCGAAGGACGGCGAACGCACCCAGGACACACCGCGCTAGCCCATGGACAACGACGGTCTGCCCACCACGCTGGATAGCTGGCTCGCCCGACTCGAGGCCGCCCACCCCGTCGGCATCGATCTGGGCCTCGAGCGGGTCGCCTGTGTGGCACAGCGTCTCGGTCTGACCGAGCGGCCGATTGCACGCCGGGTGATCACCGTCGCCGGCACCAACGGCAAGGGGTCCACGGTGGCCATGCTCGAGGCGCTGGGACGGGCCCATGGGCTGTCCACGGCGGCCTACACCTCGCCCCATCTGGTGCGTTACAACGAGCGCCTTCGGCTGGACGCCAGCGAGGCCAGCGACGAGGTGCTGATCGAAGGCTTTGTTGCGGTGGAGCAGGCCAGGCTCGCGCCATCCCCGGTCAGCCTGACCTACTTCGAGGTCGGTACCCTGGCCGCGCTGTGGACCATCGCCAGGCGCCAGCCCGACCTGGCGGTGCTGGAGGTCGGCCTCGGTGGTCGCCTGGACGCGGTCAATGTGGTGGATCCGGATGTCGCCGTGGTGACCACCGTGGCTCAGGACCACGCCGCCTTCCTGGGCAACGACATAGCGATCATCGGCCGCGAGAAGGCCGGGATAATGCGTACCGGGCGCCCGGCGGTGCTGGGCAGTCGTGACCTGCCCTCGAGCGTTGCCGACCATGCCCGTTCGCTGGGTGCGCCGATCTTTGCGCTCGGCGAGGCCTTCGCCCATTCGGGCCGCCATGCAGGCCCTCAAGCAGCACCTTGTGCAGGACCTGATGGGGAACAGGGCGGCTGGTCGTGGCGCGGCAGCGACGCACAAGGCCAGGCGGTCGGCCTGGAACGACTAGGCGATCCCGGGCTGCCGCTGGACAACGCCGCTTCTGCGCTGCAGGCACTGTGGCTGGCCCTTGGTGAACTCGATCCAGACGCCTGTCGCCAGGCACTGGCCGAGGTGCATCTTCCCGGGCGGATGCAGTGGCGCGGTAACTGGTGCCTTGACGTGGGTCACAACCCTCACGCCGCCAACTACCTGGCCGGGCGACTGGTCGAACGGCGTGAAGTGCAAAGGGACGTCCAGGGGCGAACCCTGTGTCTGATCGGCATGCTCGAGGACAAGGACGCCGAGGGGGTCATCGCCGCGCTGTCGCCGATGGTGGACGCCTGGCTGCCGGTGACGCTCGAGGGCGATCGCGGACGTAGCGCAGCCGACCTGGCGGCACGCATCGAACATCAAGGTGGCACCATCCTTCACCACGCCGATAGCGTCGATGACGGCGCCGACTGGCTCGAATCGTGCGTCGAGCCGGCAGATCGTGTACTGGTGACGGGATCCTTCTTCACCGTGGCTGCCATACTGGCGAGATGGAGCCGCCAGTCCAGTGGCGGTGGCGTCATCGAGGGAGCGACATGAAATACGGAATGCGTGAGCGGATCAGCGGGATCATTATCGTGGTGGCGCTGGGCGTCATCTTCGTGCCGATGTTGTTTGATGAGCCCGAATCCCCCGAGCAGCGGCCGGACCCGGTGCTGACCATCGACCCGCCGGTGGATGTGGAGCGCCGCGACGTGCCTGAGCCCACCCCGCCGGAAGGGCTTGGGCAGATTCAGGCACCGGTTGCCGCTGGCGAGGGCAATGCTTCGCAGGCCGACCAGGGCCAGAGCGAACCCTCCGAGTCCAGCCAACCACAGCAGGTGGACTCCGAACCGGCGCAGCAGGTGGCCGAACAGGCGTCCTCCGAGCGCCAGGCCGAGTCCGAACCGGCACCCGAGGCCAGCCAGCCGCGGGAAGATCCTATCGCCGCCCTGGCGCGCCAGGCCGAGCAGCGCACGACGAGCGGCCCCACCGCGGTGGAAGGCGGTGAGTGGGCGGTGCAGGTGGGCAGCTTCGGCGAGGCCGGCAACGCCCAGCGCCTGATGCAGAAGCTGCGTGACCAGGGTTACCCCGCCTACTCGCGTGAGCGCAACAATTCGCTGACCACGGTCTACGTGGGTCCCTTCGGGGCGTCCGAGGACGCCGAGGGCGTGATGAGCGAGCTCAAGTCCCGGGAAAATCTGCAGGGGCTTCTGGTCAAGGTGGATAGCTGATGCTGGTGACATGGGTGGACTGGGTCTTCGTCGCCGTGCTGGCGCTGGCCGTGGCGGCGGGGTTCGTCCGTGGCCTGGTGCGTGAGGCGCTGGGCCTGGCCAGCTGGATCGTGGCACTTTTGGCGGCACGCATGTTCGCCGAGCCGGTGGCCGAGGTGCTGGGCAACTGGATCGACAGTCCCGATGGCCGGCTTATCGTGGCCTTTATCCTGATCATCGTGATCACGATCCTGCTCGGCGGCATCTTGATACGGATGATCCAGGCGGCGGTGGAGTGGGCCGGCGCCGGCTTTCTCAACCGCCTGACCGGCGCCTTGTTCGGTGGGGTGAAGGCGGCAGCGGTGTTGACCCTGGTCACGCTGCTGATCGGCTTTACCCCGCTGGACCAACTGACGGCCTGGCAGGATGCCAGCGTGCGCCCCCACTTCGAGCAGCTGCGTGACTGGGGCCTTGGCCAACTGAGTGATTTCGAGGGCAGCCTGCCGGACTTTCCCGAGTCCCTGCGCGAGCTGCCCCAGGCAGAACCATCGCCGCCGACCGGTGGCGAGGCAGAGGGATCTGCCATCGACGATGCGAAGCAAGGTGCCACAAGCACGCTCTGACTTCGCCAGTGACAGACGACTCTTGCGCTGGCCCCCGGGCGGCGTTTCACGGTAAATGAGGTAAGTTGAATGTGCGGTATCGTCGGCCTGATGGCCAAGCAGGCGGTTAACCAGGCAATCTACGACGCCCTGACGGTGCTACAGCACCGGGGTCAGGACGCGGCGGGCATGATGACCTGGAACGAGGGCCGTTTCCTGCTGCGCAAGAGCAACGGTCTGGTACGTGACGTCTTCCACACACGCCACATGGCGCGCCTGAAGGGCAACCTGGGCATCGGCCACGTGCGCTATCCCACCGCCGGCTCGTCCAGCGAGGCCGAGTCGCAGCCGTTCTACGTGAACTCCCCGTACGGTCTGGCGCTGGCGCACAACGGCAACCTGACCAATTCCGAGCAGCTCAAGAAGGAACTGTTCTCCTCGGATCTCCGTCACATCAACACAAGCTCGGACTCCGAGGTGCTGCTCAACGTCTTCGCCCATGAGCTGGGCAAGCAGGGGCCCCATCTGCTGCCGGGCGACATCTTCGACGCCGTGCGTCGGGTGCATCGTCGTTGCCGGGGCGGCTACGCCGCGGTGGCGGTGATCAACGGCGTGGGCCTGGTCGCCTTCCGTGACCCCCAGGGCATCCGTCCGGTGGTCTTCGGCACCCGCGATCAGGGCGAGGGCCAGGAAGTGATGATCGCCTCCGAGTCGGTGGCGCTGGACGTCGGTGGTTTCGAGCTGGTGCGTGACCTGGCGCCGGGCGAGGCCATCTTCGTCGACATGGATGGCAACTACCACACTCAGTCCTGCGCCGATCGTCCGCTGCTTGCCCCCTGCATCTTCGAGCACGTCTACCTGGCACGCCCCGATTCGCTGCTGGACGGTGCCTACGTCTACGGCACCCGCCTGCAGATGGGCCGCAAGCTCGCCGATCGCATCAAGAGCGAATGGCCGGATCACGACATCGATGTGGTCATCCCGATTCCCGACACCTCGCGTACCTCGGCACTCGAGATGGCCCAGCACCTGGGGGTCACCTATCGCGAAGGCTTCATGAAGAACCGCTACATCGGGCGGACCTTCATCATGCCCGGGCAGACCCAGCGCAAGAAGTCCGTGCGCCAGAAGCTCAACGCCATCGATATCGAGTTCAAGGGCAAGAACGTGCTTCTGGTGGACGACTCCATCGTGCGCGGCACCACCTGCAAGCAGATCATCCAGATGGCCCGCGACGCCGGCGCCAACAAGGTATACTTTGCCTCTGCCGCGCCGCCCGTGCGTTATCCCAACGTCTACGGCATCGACATGCCCGCCGCCAGCGAGCTGATCGCTCACGGCCGCAGCGAGGCCGAGGTGGGTGAGCTGATCGGCGCTGATCGTATCGTCTACCAGGACCTTGAGGACCTGAAGGCGGCCTGTCGTGAGGTCAATCCGGCGCTGGCCGAGTTCGACTGTTCGGTGTTCGATGGCAAGTACATCACCGGCGACATCGACGAGGCCTACCTGTCCGATCTCGAGGCTTCGCGCAACGATGGCGCCAAGCAGGATCAGAGCGCTGGCGATCACGCCCTGGTCGGCATGCACAATCAGGACGATATCGACTGATACCCAACAGCTAACCGCAGGGCGTCGTCGGTCGGCAGGGGGAGTGCCCGAAGGCGCTCTCTCTACCCGTCCGAGTCGACGGCACCCTGGCGAGTGATGGAGACGGATATGCTGGACCCGACGCAGGACGAATGGAACCTCGAGACCCTGGCCATCCGGGCGGGGCACGATCGCACCCAGGAGCAGGAACACTCCGAGCCGATCTTTCCGACCTCGAGCTTTGTCTACGGCAGCGCAGCCGAAGCGGCGCGCAAGTTTTCCGGTGATGAGCCGGGCAACGTCTACTCGCGCTTCACCAACCCCACGGTACGTACCTTCGAGCGTCGCCTGGCGGCGATGGAAGGGGGCGAGCGCTGTGTGGCCACCAGTTCCGGCATGGCCGCCATCCTGTCCACCGCGCTGGCACTGCTTCAGGCCGGTGACGAGATCGTCGCCTCGCGCTCGTTGTTCGGCTCCACCGTCAGCCTGTTCGACAAGTATCTCGGCAAGTTCGGTATCACCACACGCTATGTGGAGCTTTCCGATCTGGACGCCTGGGAAGCGGCGATGACCCCGGCGACCCGACTGCTGTTCGCCGAGACGCCTTCCAACCCGCTGTCCGAGGTCGTCGATATCGAAGCGCTGGCCGAACTGGCCCATCGCCACGATGCCTTGCTCGCCATCGACAACTGCTTCTTGACGCCGGCGCTGCAGCGGCCGCTGTCACTGGGCGCCGATCTGGTGATCCATTCGGCCACCAAGTACCTGGATGGCCAGGGGCGCGCCATCGGCGGGGCCGTGGTCGGGCGTGACAAGGAGCTCGAGGAAGTCTTCGGGGTGGTGCGGACCTGCGGCCCATGCCTCAGTCCCTTCAATGCCTGGATCTTCACCAAGGGACTGGAGACGCTGAACCTGCGGATGAAGGCTCACGCGGCCTCGGCGCTGGAACTGGCGCGCTGGCTTGACGCTCACCCGGCGGTAGAGATGGTTCACTACAGCGGACTCGAGAGTCATCCCCAGCACCAGGTGGCGAGCCGCCAGCAGCAGGGCTTCGGCGCCGTGGTCGGGGTCGAGGTCAAGGGCGGGCGCGAGCAGGCCTGGTCAGTGGTCGATGCCACCCGCATGCTGTCGATCACCGGCAACCTGGGAGACGCCAAGACCACCATTACCCACCCGGCGACCACCACCCACGGGCGTTTGTCGGACGAACAGAAGGCGACCGCCGGCATTTCCGAGAATCTGCTGCGCATCGCCGTGGGGCTCGAGAATCTCGACGATATCAAGGCTGACCTGGCCAGGGGGCTCGACGCCTTGGTCTAGAGCTTCACCCGAGGCTGCCATGCTGGAGCCTCCCCATAGTGATGTGTCGAAGCGCTGCTTTACCACGACCGCCGCATGAGTCCGCTCGTCGGCGGTCGTTGCGTTACGGGGGAAGGGCAGCAGCCAGGCGCACCATATCGCGGTTTTATCGTATCTATCGTTCGAAATTTTTCCACGGTTTGCCGTCTAAAGATGCGTTAAGCTCGATTTCATCGATTAATCAAAGGACGTTGGCATGTGGCGAAATTCACGCCAGGGGTGGGGCCTGTTCGCCATCCTGCTGCACTGGACAAGTGCGCTGGCGATTCTCGGTCTGTTTGCCCTGGGCTGGTGGATGACCGGTCTCGACTACTACAGCAACTGGTACAACCTGGCCCCCTGGTGGCATCGTGGCGTCGGCATGTTGCTGCTGTTCATTGTGGCTGGCCGTATCCTGTGGCGGCTGGTGCAGCCATCCCCCGAGGCCCACGGTTCAGCGCTTGAGCGTCGCGGAGCGGCGCTCGGTCATCTGGCGCTCTATCTGCTGATGACCACGGTGCTGATCAGCGGGTATCTCATCTCCACCGCCGACGGCAAGGGCATCGCCGTGCTCGACCTGTTTACCGTGCCCGCGCTGATCAGTGACCTGCCGGAGCAGGCCTCCCGCGCCGGCGTGGTGCACTGGTACAGTGCGCTGGCGCTGATCATCCTGTCGGCGGGCCACGCCCTGGCGGCATTCAAGCATCACTACCTGGACCGTCAGGACACCCTGGTTCGCATGGTCGACCCGCGCCTGGCGCGTCGGGCCAAGCCTGACAAGACCACCGGGGAGCAGGCCTGAAGACGCCAACGTGACCTTGCGACCGCCGGCAAGTGTTGTCCGGACGTCAAGAATCCACCGGCCCGGGGCCGATACATGACCCAAGGTCGGTATAGAGAAAGAGTGCTGACGCAATCACCGCGTAACCATCAAGGAGAGTAACATGTTCAAGAAGACCGCCATCGCCGCCCTGACCGCCGCTTCGCTGCTGCCGCTGGCCCAGGCCCAGGCCGCCGACTACGCCATAGATTCTGAAGGCCAGCACGCCTTTATCCAGTTCAAGATCAGCCACCTCGGCTATTCCTATATTCTGGGTAGCTTCGAGTCGTTCGACGGTACCTTCAGCTACGACCCGGAAAACATCGAGGCGGCGTCCGCCGAGGTCGAGGTTGATGTCACCAGTCTGAATACCAACCACGCCGAGCGCGACAAGCACATCCTGAGCGGTGACTTCCTCGACGCCGGTGAGTACCCGACCGCCACCTTTACCTCCACCGGCTTTGAATCTACCGGCGATGGTGAAGGTGTGCTGAGCGGTGACCTGACCCTGCACGGTGTGACCAACAGCATCGAGATGCCGGTGACCCTGCTGGGCGAGGGTGACGACCCCTGGGGCGGCTATCGCGCAGGCTTCGAAGGTTCCACCGAGCTGGCGCTGTCCGACTACGACATCGACATGAGCAAGTTCCCCGAGCCGATGCACAACCTTGAGCTGTACGTGACCTTCGAAGGCATTCGTCAGTAACACGCCCTGTTCAACATGACGAAAGCCCCGGGACAGGTGCCCGGGGCTTTTGCCGTTGAAGGAGGCTGAGCGAGGGTTCGTTATGGCTTACCATAAGCGGCCTATCTACCATCCGGAGACACCGTGCACCTAAGTTCCGACTCTACCTCCCTGGGGCGCACCCTGTGGCAAAAGACCTGGCCGATGGCGATCGGAGTGTTGTCGCTGCTCGGCTTTCAGCTGGTCGATTCTGCCTTCGTCGCGCGCCTGGGCACCGCTCCCCTGGCGGCCCAGTCCTACACCTTTCCGCTGTCGTTTCTGATCATCGGCGTACAGGTGGGCATGGGGATCGCCATTGCCGCCTTGATTTCCCGGGCGCTGGGCGGAGGCGAAGACGACCGCGCCCGGCGTCTGGGCAGTCTGTCGCTGATGATGGGGACAGTCGCCATCGGCCTGCTGGCGCTGGTGTTATGGGCCCTGCAGAGTCCCATCTTCGGGGCCCTTGGGGCCGACGCTCACGCGCGGGAGTTGATTCGCGCCTACTGGGCACCCCAGCTGGTCGCCGCCTGGCTGGGGGCGGTGGTGTACTTCGGCTACAGCCTGTTTCGTGCCCACGGCAACACCAGCTTTCCCGGCAGCATGATGGTGCTGACCAGCCTGGTGAACCTGTGTCTCGATCCGATTCTGATCTTTGGTATCGGCAACTGGGATGGGCTGGGCCTGCCCGGGGCCGCCTGGGCCACGGTGATCGCCTTTGGCAGTGGCCTTGCCTTGCTCGGCTGGCAGTTGAAGGGACGCCACTGGCTCGCGTTCGAAGGCCTCCGGGAGGAATGGCGGCTATCGGGGCGCTCCTTTGCGGGGGTCGCCTGTCCCGCCATGGTCAGCCAGTTGATGCCGCCGCTGGCGGCGATGCTGGCGATTTCCACGGTGTCACGCCTGGGCGAATCCGCCGTTGCGGCCTGGGGACTGGCCAGCCGTCTTGAGACGGTGTCGCTGATGGTGGTGCTGGCGCTGACCATGTCGCTGCCACCCTGGCTCGGCCGCTGCTACGGCGCCGGCGACTGGGCCCAGGTGCACCGCCTGATGCGCCTTGCCCTCAAGGTGGTGGTGGTGTGGCAGTTGATGCTGGGTGTGTCGCTGGCACTGGCTTCGCCTTGGGTCGCCCGTGCCCTGGCCGGCACGCCGGAGGTCAGCGAATCGCTGATGGTGCTGATGCGCTTCATGTTGCCGAGCTATGCCGCGCTCGGGGTGTGCATGCTGGTGGTGTCGGCCGGCAATGCCCTCGGCTGGCCGATGCGCGCCATGCTGCTGTCTGCCGCGCGGTTGTTCGTGTTCTACCTGCCGTGCCTGTGGCTCGGTGTAACGCTGATGGGAGGTGTTACCGGCCTTGGGCTTGGAGCGGGGGTGGGCAACCTGCTGGCAGGGCTTGGCGCCTACCTGTTGCTGCGGCGAACATTGTCGCGCCCCAAGCGTAGCGGCACGGGTGAAATCCAGGGCAGTTGAATCAACTGTTTTCATATGGATGAAAGAAAGTAAAATCTGCTGCTGGTGATAACTTCGATATCACCGTTCGCGAAAGGTGGCTAAAAAAGAATAAAACACTTCGTACTCGACCCTATACTCCTCTCATTGCAGGCCGTGGCCATTGGCCACGGCCTATCTCATGCTCAACGCCCGGGATCGGGACGGGCCATCGACAACGAGAACAGAGGAGTGGCGACATGAAGGTACTGGTACTGGGAGCGGGTGTCGTAGGGGTTACCACCGCCTATTATCTGGCCCGTCAGGGACACGAGGTAAAGGTGGTCGATCGTCAGCCCTCCGTGGCGATGGAGACCAGCTACGGCAACGCTGGCCAGGTATCCTTCGGCTTCTCTTCCCCCTGGGCTGCCCCGGGCATCCCCCAGAAGGCGGTCAAGTGGATGTTCCAGGAACACGCGCCACTCAAGATCCAGCCCAAGATGGACTCGAACATGGGTCGCTTCATGATGCAGATGCTCAGCAACTGCAATCCCGACAGCTACGCCCTCAACAAGGAGCGCATGGTCCGCGTCGCTGAGCACAGCCGCGCCTGCATCAATGCGCTGCGTGACGAGACCGGGCTTCGCTACGAAGATCGTCAGCGTGGCCTGCTGCAGCTTTTCCGTACCGAAAAGCAGGTCGAAGCGGTGGGCAAGGACATGAAGGTCCTCGAGCAGTGCGGCGTGCGTCATGAACTGCTGGACGCCAGCCGCATCGCCCAGGTGGAGCCGGCGCTTGCCCGTGTGCCCGGCAAGTTTGTCGGTGGCCTGCATCTGCCCGACGACCAGACCGGTGACTGCCACCTGTTCACCAATCGCCTGGCCGACTACTGCCGCGAGAAGCTCGGTGTCGAGTTCATGTTCAACACCACCATCGAGCGGCTGACGCGGGTCTCCGGCAAGGTAGAGGCGGTGCACACCAGTGCCGGCACCCTGACGGCCGACGCCTACGTGATGGCGCTGGGCAGCTACTCGCCGTTCCTCGCCCGTGACCTGGACATCCGCCTGCCGATCTACCCGGTCAAGGGCTACAGCCTGACCCTGCCGGTGGTCGATGACGGCGGCGCGCCCCAGTCCACCGTCATGGACGAAACCTTCAAGGTGGCGATTTCACGCTTCGACGACCGAATCCGTGTCGGCGGCACCGCGGAGCTGGCATCCTACGACCTCAGCCTGGCCGAGAAGCGTCGTGCCACCATTTCCATGGTCGTGCGCGATGTATTCCCGGAAGGCGGCGATCTGGCCAAGGCCGAATTCTGGACCGGCCTGCGCCCGATGACCCCGGACTCCACACCGATCATCGGCGCCACCAAGTACGACAACCTGTGGCTCAACACCGGCCACGGCACCCTGGGCTGGACCATGAGCTGTGGCAGTGCTCAGCTGTTGTCCGACCTGATCGACGGTCGTACGCCAGCCATCAACCCCGATGGTCTGGCCGTATCCCGCTACGCCGCCTGAAGCCTGAGGCAGTAGAGGCAAGACAAGGCGCAACGTCAAGGCACAGCGCCAAGGCATAACGCCAAGACACGCGCCTACCGATAGATAGCCAGAGCAGGGTGGTGCAGTAGTGCTGCCACCCACGCAGCCGCTAAACGACACCCCGACGGGCCTTGCCCGCCGGGGTGTCGTCGTTTGTGGTATTCGACCACGGCGCGTCGTCTAATCGTGGCCAAACCAGGAAAAGGGTGGGGCGCACTCAGCGACGTCGAGGCAAAGCTCGAATCCCCGGATATGTCGGTATATGCTGAAAGGCAACAACTAAATTTAGCCACAATGACAGACAGTCCAGATCCATCAGGGCGTGGAAGCCTGGACGCCTTATTCAAGCCTGGTGGGGTAGTGCTGATTTCAGGGAAGGAAGTGGCAGCAATCGCCATGGAAGGGGCGTGTCTATGTGACATTCTCCCGCGGTAGCCTGCCTGTAGGGTAATCGGCAACCGGAATATCCACGCCGGGCCGGTGTCGTTGCTATAGCAGATCCAATGGGCTGGATGTGCCAGCAAACCGTTTGCCGATGACGTGGGTATAGATCTGCGTGGTTCGAACATCGGTGTGGCCCAGCAACTCCTGTACCGTGCGAATGTCCTGACCGGCCTCAAGCAGGTGGGTGGCAAAGGAATGGCGGAAGGTATGACAGCCGACCCGTTTATCCACGATACCTGCTTGTTTCACCGCCACCTTCAGCGCCTTGCGAGGGACTGAGTCGTGCAGGTGATGCCGACACAGAACTCCCGAAACAGGATGGGCACATAGGCCAGTGGAAGGAAACACGAACATCCAGGCCGGTTGGCGGTAGGCACCTGGGTATTTTTTACCCAGCGCAAAGGGCAGCGAAGGGCCTACCCCCCGTGCGACGTCCTCGCGTTGCAGGGACAAGGCAGTATCCATCTGCCGAGTCAGTTCAGACATCAGGGTTGTACTCAGCAAGGTCTTGCGATCCTTGCCTCCCTTGCCGCTGACGATGGTCAAGGCCCTTGTATCGAAATCGATGTCTTTGACACGAAGCCGAAGACATTCCGCGATACGTAGCCCACTGCCATAAAGTAAAGAGAAGATCAGCCAGTTTCGTCCCGACATGCACGACAGGATTGCCGCGACCTCGGCACGGGTCAGTACGGTGGGAAGCCTACGATGCTGGCGAGCATGCTTGAAGTCGAGCGGTCCCAACTCGACACCAAGAAACTTGTGGTACAGAAAGGCGAGAGCATTCAACGCAATCTTTTGCGTATTGACCGAGACACCGTTGTCGTTGGCGAGCGATGTCAGGAAGACGCGCACCTCGGGTGCACCCATCTCAGCAGGATGTCGGCGTTGGTGAAACAAGATGAATCGCTTGATCCAGTGCAGGTAGGTTTTTTCTGTTCGAATACTGTAGCCACGCAAGCGTAGATCTCGGCGGATGGACTCCAGGAACGGGCTCTTGCTCATGTGCAACCTCCAAAATACGGTAACTATACATTCATACAGTATATCGAGAAGCGTCCAGCTGACGCGCCTGGAAAGCAACAGAAGAACGCATGTTGTCTCCGCACAAATTCTAGAAAAAAGGCAGAACATCAGAGAGATGTGAGCAGAGTCCGGTGGAATGTCGCGCACACTTTCGCAGGAATTCGAGCATGCGCGTGTTGGCGACTAAGGGCGAAGAAGGCATAGGATGAATTTCTTGGTAGTATCAAGAAGATGTGAAGCACCTTGTGCAGATCCGCGCGGCGTCAATTTAAGCACGCATACGATTAAAAATGTTAAGCATCAGGATGACTATGAGAAATTTCTTGATCAACATGGCTGAGGTTCATCACCAGCTTGGCATGATTAGCCACGATGAATTTTGGGAGCGTGTCGAGGTGGCTCTATGGCTATCGGATGACGCCGAGGTGAGTTCCGACCCCAGGGGAAGCCTAGGAGAGTGGGCTGATCCAGAAGAAGAGAGCCATGAGGACGTCGGTGAGAGTGATTCGATGATCTCAAAGATCAGTGACGGGAACGGAGGCTCTAGTAAAAACGACGAAAATTGGATGGAATTTCTCTGCCTCGGAGTCTGGGTTTTTACAAAATCGGACCCTGATTCCTATCCCTCAGTACCTCACGGCCATCACAAGAGCCAGAATAGAAAATGGCCGAAGCTAAACCCTTATACGGGTCGCGTATTCATTGCAAAGCATCAAGAAGACACAAGCAGCAGGCTTTCCAAAAAACAGATGAAACTTGTATGGCAAGATGAGAAGTTCAAGAGCTTCTGTAGAGAAATGGTGGTTTGGTATCAGGAGCAATTCCCGTACTTTGAGTTTTCAGTACGTAGGCCATTGCGTATGCCTCGGTGGTGAAAATGCTTAACAAGCGCAGGCACTGGGACAAAATTTCCGCTGCGCTCCAATTTTCCCGTGCTGCGGGCGTTAGGTGTGTAGTTTCAGGTCCCGAGAATAAATCCAATCAGAAGCAGGGGAAGATATGAAATTTCTTGTTATCGCAATCGTTCTTACTTTGATTTGCGGCACCGCTCTAGCCCACGGGGGCGGGTGCCGGAAAAGTTCTCCACCCGGGCAGTGTTGCCATATGGATAATAGTGTCGGAACGGTTCATTGCCATTAACTGTTAATAGCAGAACACTCACACCTAACAAGGCCAGGCAGGCGATGCAAAAAACCGCACGCCTGCTGGCGGGCGTTATATTCAAGGTGCCAGATTCAATGCCGCATGACCTCTTAGACCTAACAGGCCTCCTCGAACACACCATTCGGACCTCTATAAAGAATGTGGGGCTTTGGGATTGGGATGAAGATCACATCACCAGAAGCCTCCTCACGAGGCTGCGGAGTGAGCTCGGTCGAATTGAACTCCTAGGTGACGATGTCCGAAGCAATATTCACTGGCAGGCGTACAAGCTAAGTGGCACCTATGAAAACCGTTTCGGCGATGTCGCGATACTTGTAAATATTCACTACAAGGATGGGGAGCATTTGGAGGGCGCTGCGTTCCTCGAAGCAAAACGAAGACAAAGAAGGAAAACCACATTCGACGCCATGCGCGCTCAACAACTCAACAAACTACTGAAGCACGCACCGAGAGCTCACTATCTCTTATATGACTACGAGGACATAACAGGATTTCAATCCTCCCCAGTGTTCTTCGATGAGGTTCGCCATTTCTACCGAAGAAACTGGCCCGCAGGTTCCGTGGCGCCGAGGACAAGTGCAGTATGTGTCCCACTCAACGTAGCGAAAGCGACGGGATACAAGGATACGCTGCTATATCGGTATGCTACCCCCTTATCTGTAATGCTTTCGTGCAGGTTCTTCCAAGGGCTAGACCTAGAGTTCGGAAGTGAAGCTCTTCAGGTTGCAGCTGGCTTCCTCGAAAAATTCGGTTTGCCGTCCTACATCTTGGAAGTAGAGATTTCGGAGGCTGGCGCCGAGCCAACGAAAAAGACCGACTACGTCAATCGACAGCGCTATGAACCGATGGATTGAATATAACAAATCGTTGCAGCGGACATTTGACCCGCCACCCATTTTTGCTGCCGCAAAAACGGGCGTCGCCTCAAATGCCGCTGATCTCAGGCGTTATATTCAAGGTGCCAGATTCAATGCCGCATGACCTCTTAGACCTAACAGGCCTCCTCGAACACACCATTCGGACCTCTATAAAGAATGTGGGGCTTTGGGATTGGGATGAAGATCACATCACCAGAAGCCTCCTCACGAGGCTGCGGAGTGAGCTCGGTCGAATTGAACTCCTAGGTGACGATGTCCGAAGCAATATTCACTGGCAGGCGTACAAGCTAAGTGGCACCTATGAAAACCGTTTCGGCGATGTCGCGATACTTGTAAATATTCACTACAAGGATGGGGAGCATTTGGAGGGCGCTGCGTTCCTCGAAGCAAAACGAAGACAAAGAAGGAAAACCACATTCGACGCCATGCGCGCTCAACAACTCAACAAACTACTGAAGCACGCACCGAGAGCTCACTATCTCTTATATGACTACGAGGACATAACAGGATTTCAATCCTCCCCAGTGTTCTTCGATGAGGTTCGCCATTTCTACCGAAGAAACTGGCCCGCAGGTTCCGTGGCGCCGAGGACAAGTGCAGTATGTGTCCCACTCAACGTAGCGAAAGCGACGGGATACAAGGATACGCTGCTATATCGGTATGCTACCCCCTTATCTGTAATGCTTTCGTGCAGGTTCTTCCAAGGGCTAGACCTAGAGTTCGGAAGTGAAGCTCTTCAGGTTGCAGCTGGCTTCCTCGAAAAATTCGGTTTGCCGTCCTACATCTTGGAAGTAGAGATTTCGGAGGCTGGCGCCGAGCCAACGAAAAAGACCGACTACGTCAATCGACAGCGCTATGAACCGATGGATTGAATATAACAAATCGTTGCAGCGGACATTTGACCCGCCACCCATTTTTGCTGCCGCAAAAACGGGCGTCGCCTCAAATGCCGCTGATCTCAGGCGTTAGAGTTTCAGGAGAGGCATGAGCATTCCCACTGATTTAGAGATTCTAAATACAGTTTATCGTTTATATTATTCAAGCTATGTTTCTTTCGAAGGTAGTGACGAGACTCGTGGTTCGAAAATCTATGTGCCGGTGGATTGTAGGAAGATTGCTAACGAACTGAGAGTAGATGCCGATATCGTTTTTGGTCGGTTGTACTACCATTTAGATAAGAAGTACGGTTATAAGCGAGAAGATGGGAGCAGTGTTCATCTTTTCGCTATTAAGGTCGGGAAAGATGCGAACTGTGTTAACTTCCCACTTATGAGTTCAGTATTGGCCGGTCTTCGCCAGGAGCGAGGTAGATTTTGGATCGGGACTGTCATTGCCATACTTGCTTTGATCGTTTCATCCGTATCTTTAACCGTTTCAATCACACAGATGGAAAACTCTAACAAGTCAATGCAGACGACCGCTGAAGCGGCGTCTGTTTGAGGCGTTAGGTGAAGCTATGAGTTCGGTCGTATCCCTATGAACAAGATTGATCGAGAGATAATTGTAATTCTCAAGGACGTCTTTCAGTTAAAGAGAGTTCGTCCAATGGAATCTGATCACAATATAAGATTGTGGATGATACGGGCCTTCTTTCTCGTGTCAGTCGTTGGGCTAATTGGACGAGTTTTCATGAAGTTTAGTGGCCGTGACATACCTGATGAATATTCAGCATTAGTGAACACTCCGCTAGCTTTCTTCTTTTCTATGTTATTTCTGCATATTAACAACGAAGTGGAAGAAACGAGTTCAATTTTATTTGTTCTTACTTGGTTGGCACTCATGCTAAGTTTGTATGTCTAGGGCAGAATCACCTAACAAATTGCTCCATTTGACGCAGCGGTCTACGTTCCTTTTTATGCACTCGCTGCGCTCATTGTTGCACAAAAATACACTACAACCGCTGCGCAAATGAGCAAGGCGTTAGGTATACAAAATGGCAGAGATATTTGAAGACATAAAGCAATTTGAAGAACGACTTGAATTGCCAAACGACTTTTATCTTCAACTACTGAAAGAAGATGATTGGTCGTTCGTAATTAAATTAAGTGCATTAGTGGAAGCAGGTTGTACGCATATATTGGCACATAAGTTACGCAATCCTGAACTTGAAGACAGCTTTGCATATTTAGAGCAGTGCAATTCTAAGGTTGGGCGGGTGGTTTTATTACGTAAATTGGGTGCCATTAACAATGAACAAGCAAAAATACTAAATTCTTTAGCCGCCCTAAGAAATAACTTAGCGCACAAAGTTAGCAATGTGAACTTTACTTTTTCAGAATTCACTGACTCTTTAGATAAGAACCAGCGTAAGAACTATGTTCGTGACTTCGGTCATGGGTTAAAAGACGAAATTGATTTTGGTGATGTTAAAGTAGAGAAGCATACTTTTGTTCTTGAAAATCCCAAAATATCAATGTGGCTTACGTTGTCCGAAGTATTAGCATGTTTATACTTAGAAATCGAAGTTACTGAATTTAGAATAAAGGCTGAAATTTTAGAGCAGTATGTAAACCTAACAAGAACATCCAGTGGACAAAAATAAGCTTTGCTCCACTACGTTCCGCAAAACTTATTTTTGCCACTGATGTTGGCGTTATGTGATTAAGGATTCTAATGAGAGCTTTTAGCGATCTTGAAAAGCAATTAGTACGTAAGATGGTGGAGCTTGAGGATGCTCCCGGCCACCTTAATAGTTTGGGGAACGTAATTGGCTCTTTTTATGGTGCAACCAAACTTCCAGAACACTGCTATATCGAGCTTATAAGCAAAAGCGACGTATCCATTCAAGTAAAGAAACAAGCGCTTGACGAGTATGGAGTCGAATGGATAAATAGCATCGACGAAGATATCTCCAAGAAACTTATTACGATTGTCGCTCTTTTCCAATATCTTGAGAATGAAAAGCTTGCTTATTTCGTAGGTGAGCTTGGCTTGGAAAGCCTCGGCGAAGTGTGGGCTGATACTGAATATACGAGATGTGGGTTCCTGGATGACGACCTTAAGCCTTTGATTTTCAGATATTCTCGGAAAAAGATATTTGTTTCAGAAACCCTGCGGCTTCTGGAAGCCAATGGCTTTAAAACAGACGAAGAGCTGAGGCATGAAGCAGAAATAGGTTCAATGGGTAAGCAACTAAAATATACTCGTTTAGCTCTTGGAATTACGATAATTGGTCTTATTGTATCTGCGGTGCTACCAATGTTTCTAACCTCTTCTGTGGATATCAAAAATATTGAGGCTGCAAGTGGTCAGCAATCATTGGAGGCGATAGAAAATCAATTGCACCTGTTGAATGAACACAATGAAGCCATGATTGAGCGTCTTGAATCTGCCATTCTGTCGTTACAAGATTCAGTTGATAGTGCTGCGAGTGCCTTGTCGGAATCACATAACAAGAAAATGCAGCCGACCGCCGATGGCGGCGGCTGATTTTGGCGTTATGCATCTCAGGATAAGGACTAATCATTGAAAGTATTTGCTGAGTATTTTGTAGAAGGCGGAGTTATATATAGGCGAAATACACTGCTTCAATTCGGTGATTGCTGGGACTTGATTGGGAGTGCTGTCTTAGCCAATCCTGGCAGCGCAGAGCCTACTTCACTTGTTTCAGAGGATTTATTGGCATCCATCTCAAAGTTTCACCAAAGATATAAGAGCGGCGAAGGGGTTCAATCCGATCACTGGCATGAGTTTTCTCCTGATTCAACAATGAGATTTGTCGAGAAAATATTTAACGGCTGGTATTTGGATAAAAATATTGACCTGAGTGGTGTAGTCCAGTTATTTAACACCTTCAATGTTAAAAATCAAAATCTTCCAGAAGCAGTTGCCGGAATTGGCGAAGATTCAGAGTTACTGTTTTCACGTAGCGTATACAGATATTTTAACGATAAACCGACGTATTTCGGTTTTAGCAACGAAGTTCTTGGTAATGAGATGCTTAGAAAAGTGGCTGTGAGTATTTTCAATAATTCATCTGATGCCGTTCTTGATATATACGATAGGGATTTCTCAAAGAACTCTTTTTATCACCCAATGTATGTCAATCGAGCATATGCTCAGTCACATTTCCAAAAATACAAGAATAGTATTCTTGCTGGGATTGTTAAAAATGCATAACAAGCGGATGTTGCGGGACTGGTTTTTCGCTGCGCTACAAGCCAACCGAAAATGCTGGTGTTATGCATCCGACTTTTACTACAAGGAAGAACAAGTATGAATCTGAAATACGCAATAATTCTAATTTGTCTAGTTTCTTCACTCGGAGGCTGTGGAGCGGTTTCGTCATCATCCGTACCTCAAGTTGCATCTTCGGAGCAAACCGTTGGTCCAATATTCATTACCCAAGCGGGCTTGCCTTCTGATATTGAATATGAGGTTGTTGGCGTTGTTAAAGCTAATGCCCGTCAAGGTTATGATAAGGCTGAGAGCCTGTATCCTCTGCTCGCTCAAGAAGCAAGGAAGGTTGGCGCGAATGCGATTATTGAGGCATATGGTGGCAGAACAGTTTCGGCATTTTCATGGGCGGCACCATTCGTTGGGGGAACCGCAGTAAAAGTAGTAGATCCCCAATCGTTGGAATCTTTTGATGGCCAGTTCATAAGGTAGAAAGATGCATGACAAGCACAAGAAAATGGAACCGCCGTACCGGCGGCCCTTGTTTTGAGCGTTAACGGTCACTATGGCTCATACATTCACCATCGCCCCTGAAGCATTGAAGCACTGTTTTAGCGTGTACGTCGTAGTGGCCGAAAGCGATGATGGGACGAAGCTCTACGTCGGAAAGACCGGTGACAATCGGGAAGGCTGCAATCCGATCATTTCACGTTGCGGCAACCAGGCGGTCTCAATGAGCAAGTGCAACACCTGATCGATCAGGTACGCTATCGCTATGACTCATTGCTACCACCACCTTACTACTGAAGAACGTGCCACCATCATGCTGATGCGTGAAGGTCA
>NZ_RRCU01000012.1:0-39147 GCF_003856855.1 Halomonas sp. YLB-10 | reverse complement strand
ACCTGAAAGACGTGCTGGCTCGGCTGCCGACCCAGAAGGCCAGCCAGATCCACGAACTCTTGCCGCAGCACTGGAAGCCGGCAGACTGATCACTGAAAGAGGGTGATGCCCGGGCGCTTACGGCCCAGCTTCCGGTCATCATGCCCAAGAGACCCGTCGACAAAACGCAGACATAAAAAAACCGACACCCGGAGGTGTCGGTTTCGCGTCGTGTCGAAGCGCTGTCGAAAGGATTACTCCTCGCCGACGGCCTCTTCTTCAACGACGGGGCGATCGACCAGCTCGACGTAGGCCATGGGGGCGTTATCGCCGGTGCGGAAACCGCACTTGAGAATACGGACGTAACCGCCCGGACGCTCGACGTAACGCGGACCCAGCTCGTTGAAGAGCTTGCCGACCGCTTCCTTCGAGCGGGTACGGCTGAAGGCCAGACGCCGGTTGGCGACGCTGTCTTCCTTGGCCAGGGTGATGAGCGGCTCGATATGACGACGCAGCTCCTTGGCCTTGGGAAGGGTTGTCTTGATCACTTCGTGCTCGACCAGCGACACGCTCATGTTGCGAAACATGGCCTGGCGGTGCGAGCTGGTACGATTGAGGTGACGACCACTCTTACGATGACGCATGGTTGTGATTCCTTACCAAACTGGGACTCGAGCCGACGCTTAGGCGGTGGCCTTGTCGTCCTTCAGGCTAGCCGGCGGCCAATTTTCAAGCCGCATGCCAAGGGACAGACCACGAGCAGCCAACACGTCCTTGATCTCGTTCAAGGACTTCTTGCCGAGGTTCGGGGTCTTCAACAGCTCCACCTCGGTGCGCTGAATCAGATCGCCGATGTAGTAGATATTCTCGGCTTTCAGGCAGTTGGCGCTACGAACGGTCAACTCGAGATCGTCTACGGGGCGCAGCAGGATGGGATCGATATGATCCTCTTCCTCGACCACTTCCTGTTCCTTGTCGGCTTCCAGGTCGACGAACGCTGCCAGCTGCTCTTGCAGGATGGTCGCGCTGCGACGGATCGCCTCTTCCGGATCCAGGGTGCCGTCGGTTTCCAGGTTGATGATCAGCTTGTCGAGGTCGGTGCGCTGTTCGACGCGGGCGGCTTCGACGCTGTAGGAAACGCGGCGCACGGGGCTGAAGGTCGCATCCAGCTGCAGACGGCCGATGGCGCGTGTCTCGTCGTCGGCTTCACTGCGGACATCCGCAGGCTCATAGCCGCGACCACGGGCCACCTTCAGCTGCATCTTGAGCTCGGCGCCTTCATTGACGTGGGCGATGACGTGCTCGGGGTTGACCACTTCGACGTCGTGATCGACGGCGATGTCACCAGCGGTGACGACGGCCGGGCCCTGCTTGTTCAGCGAGAGCATCGCCTCGTCGCGGCTGTGCATCTTGATCGCCACGTCCTTGAGGTTCAGGAGGATTTCGATGACATCTTCCTGGACACCCTCGATCGCGCTGTACTCATGGTCGACACCAGCGATCTCGGTCTCCACCACGGCGCAGCCGGGCATGGACGAGAGCAGGATACGACGCAGAGCATTGCCCAACGTGTGGCCGAAGCCACGCTCGAACGGCTCGAGCACGATCTTTGCGTGGTGTGCGCTGATCTCTTCGACCTTGATGTCGCGAGGACGGAGAAACTCTGTCACTGAACGCTGCATATGAACACCTTTCAGGCTGCCAAACGAATACTCGGTAATAACCGCCGCCCTCCCGGAGGAGGGCGGCGCGGACGGACCGCTTACTTCGAGTACAGCTCGACGATCAGTTGCTCGTTGATGTCGGCAGTCAGGTCACCGCGCTCAGGCAGGGCCTTGAAGGTGCCTTCCATCTTCTTGGCGTCGAGTTCGATCCAGGCCACGTCGCCACGGTTGGCGGCGATGCTCAGGGCGTTCTGGATACGCGCCTGTTGCTTGGCCTTTTCACGAACGGATACCACGTCGCCGGGCTTGACCTGGTAGGAGGCCACGTTGACGGTCTTGCCGTTGACGGCAATCGCTTTGTGGCTTACCAGCTGACGAGCCTCGGAGCGAGTGGCGCCAAAGCCCATGCGGTAGACGACGTTGTCCAGTCGGGACTCAAGCAGCTGCAGCAACAACTCACCGGTCGCACCCTTCAGGCGGGCGGCTTCCTTGTAGTAGTTGCGGAACTGCTTTTCGAGTACGCCGTACATGCGACGTACTTTCTGCTTCTCGCGAAGCTGCAAGCCGTAGTCGGAAAGACGCTGACGGCGCTGGCCGTGCACACCCGGAATCTGTTCGGATTTGCACTTTTTCTCGAAGGGAGTGACACCGCTCTTGAGGAAGAGGTCGGTACCTTCCCGGCGAGACAGTTTGCACTTCGGTCCAATGTAACGAGCCATGAATCTGTCTCCTTAAACGCGGCGTTTCTTCGGCGGACGGCAGCCATTGTGGGGAATGGGCGTCGCGTCGGTGATGCTTTGCACGCGGAAGCCGGCGGCGTTGAGTGCACGCACGGCGGATTCACGGCCAGGACCGGGGCCCTTGACCAGCACGTCGACGTTTTTCACACCATACTCGGCTGCAGCAGTTGCTGCACGCTCGCTTGCCACTTGAGCAGCGAACGGGGTGCTCTTGCGAGAACCACGAAAACCCGAACCACCGGCTGTCGCCCAGGAAAGAGCGTTGCCCTGGCGGTCTGTGATCGTAATGATCGTGTTGTTAAAAGAGGCATGGATATGCGCAACGGCATCCACTACCTGCTTTTTAACCTTTTTACGGTTGCTACGCGGGTTAGCCATGTTGATGTCAATTCCTGTCTTTACGCCAGAACGTGCGTGTTATTTGCGGATCGGCTTACGCGGTCCCTTACGGGTACGCGCGTTGGTCTTGGTGCGCTGACCGCGCATCGGAAGACCACGACGATGACGCAGACCACGGTAGCAACCCAAGTCCATGAGACGCTTGATGTTCAGCGTCACATCACGACGAAGGTCGCCTTCAACGGTATACTTGCCGACTTCACTACGCAGGCTGTCGATCTCTTCAGATGACAGATCCTGGATCTTGGTGGTCGGCGCGATGCCGGTCGCTTCACAGATTTCCTGTGCGCGAGTACGGCCAATCCCGAAGATGTAGGTCAGCGAGATCGCCGCATGCTTGTTGTCCGGGATATTGACGCCTGCAATACGGGCCATCAGCTTACTCCGAAGTTTGAGCGGCTTGCTCGGTTAATCAACTACAAAAGGCGCAATAGCATACCCCCTTCCCGTCATTAGGGCAAGGGGTATGCCAGCACCCGGTTCAATTCAGGCCAGGATTAACCCTGGCGCTGCTTGTGCCGCGGCTCGGTGCAGATGACGCGAACAGCGCCATTGCGACGAATGATCTTGCAATTGCGGCACATTTTCTTCACGGAAGCTCGAACTTTCATCGTTCTCTCCAAAATCGGCTTGCGGCGTGCCAAATCGGCCTGCGGCGCCTTAGCGCATGATGCCGCCGCTACCGTAGCCTTTCAGGTTGGACTTCTTCATCACCGACTCATACTGGTGCGACATGAGGTGCGACTGCACCTGGGCCATGAAGTCCATGATGACCACGACCACGATCAGCAGCGAGGTACCGCCAAAGAAGAACGGCACGTTCCACGCTACGATCAGGAACTGGGGCATCAGGGAAACCGCAGTGATGTAGAGAGCGCCGAACAGGGTCAGACGAGTCATGACCTTGTCGACATAACGAGCGGTCTGCTCGCCAGGACGAATCCCCGGCAGGAAGGCACCCGACTTCTTGAGGTTGTCGGCCACATCCTTGGGGTTGAAGACCAGCGCTGTGTAAAAGAAGCAGAAGAATACCACCGCCGCCGCGAAAAGCAAGATATAAAGGGGCTGACCTGGGGCCAACGCCTGGGACGCGCGCTGCAACCATTCCATGCCGTCGCCCGCACCTACCCACTGACCGAGGGAGGCGGGGAACAACAGGATGCTCGAGGCAAAGATGGCCGGAATGACACCCGCCATGTTGACCTTGAGCGGCAGGTAGCTGCTCTGCCCTGCATACATCTTGTTGCCTACCTGGCGGCGCGGGTAGTTCACCGTAATCCGGCGCTGGCCGCGTTCGATGAACACGACGAACGCCACGGTGGCGATACCCAGAAGGCTAAGCGCCAACAGCGGCAACACATTCCACGCGCCCTCGTTGCGGGCAAGCTCGAAGGCTTGAGCCACAGCTCCGGGCAGGCCGGCGACGATACCCGCGAAGATCAGCAGCGAAATGCCGTTGCCGATGCCCTTCTCGGTGATCTGCTCACCCAGCCACATCAAGAACACCGCGCCACTCACGAAGGTGATGATCGCGGTGAAATAGAAGCTGAGATCGGCCGTATAGGCAATGCCTTGGCTGGCCAGACCCACGGACATGCCGGTGGCCTGAACCAGGGCCAGCACCACCGTGCCGTAGCGCGTGTACTGGCTGATCTTGCGGCGGCCGCTCTCGCCCTCCTTCTTCAACTGCTCGAGGTGGGGCGAGACGGCGGTCAGGAGCTGCATGATGATCGACGCCGAGATGTACGGCATGATGCCGAGGGCGAGGATACTCATGCGCTCCAGGGCACCGCCCGAGAACATGTTGAACATGCCCAGGATGGTGCCCTGCTGCTCCCTGAACAAGGCAGCAAGCTGGTCAGGATTGATACCGGGAACGGGTATGTGGGCACCGATACGGTAGACCACGATGGCGAGGAGCACGAAGCGCAAACGCGCCCACAGTTCACTCAGACCGCTGCCCATCGCCGGCATGTTTCCTGACTTGGCCATTTAGTCCTCTACCTTGCCACCGGCGGCTTCGATCGCTGCGCGGGCACCCTTGGTGACCCGCAGACCGCGAACGGTGACCGCCTTGTTCAGATCGCCGGAAAGGATCACCTTCGCATGCTGCGTGGAATCCTTCAGCACATTGGCTTCCTTGAGGCTTTCCAGAGTGACTTCGTCACCCGCGACCTTGGCCAGCTCGGCCAGGCGGACTTCCTCGGAAACCAAAGACTTGGCGGAGGTGAAACCAAACTTCGGCAGACGACGCTGCAGGGGCATCTGACCGCCCTCGAAGCCGGGCTTCACGCTGCCACCGCTGCGCGACTTCTGGCCCTTGTGGCCACGGCCGCCGGTCTTGCCCAGACCGGAACCGATGCCACGACCGACGCGCTTTTCAGCGTGCTTGGAGCCCGGTGCCGGGCTCAGGCTGTTAAGTTTCATGGATTACTCTCCCTCAACACGCACAAGGTAGTTGACCTTGTGGATCATGCCGCGAACGGCAGGGGTGTCTTCCAGTTCAACCGTGTGACCGATGCGGCGCAGGCCGAGGCCCTTCATGGTGGCCTTGTGCTTGGCCAACGTGCCGATGGTGCTGCGGGTCTGGGTAACCTTGATCGTAGCTGCCATGGTGTATTACCCCGTGATCGCTTCGACTGAGAGACCGCGCTTGGCGGCCACGTCTTCCGGCGACTGCATGGAAGCCAGGCCATTCACGGTCGCACGGACCACGTTCACCGGATTGGTGGAGCCATAGCACTTGGCCAGGACGTTGTGCACGCCGGCCAATTCCAGCACGGAGCGCATGGCGCCGCCGGCGATGATACCAGTACCGTCAGAGGCCGGCTGCATGTACACCTTGGAGGCGCCATGACGAGCCTTGACCGGATACTGGAGGGTACCGCCGACCAGGTTCACCTTGATCATGTTGCGGCGCGCCTGGTCCATCGCCTTCTGAATCGCGACCGGCACTTCACGTGCCTTGCCACGACCGAAGCCGACGCGACCGTTACCGTCGCCCACGACAGTCAGAGCGGTGAAGCCGAAAATACGGCCACCCTTGACCACCTTGGCGACACGGTTGACCTGCACGAGCTTTTCCTGCAGATCGCCGTTTTGCTGTTCGTTCTTCGCCATCGTAAAACCCTTTAGAATTCCAGGCCGCCTTCACGTGCGGCGTCGGCCAGGGCCTTCACACGACCGTGGTACTTGAAGCCAGCGCGGTCGAAGGCCACCTGGGTGATGCCCGCTTCCTTGGCGCGTTCAGCGATCAGCGCACCAACTTTGGCTGCGGCGTCTGCATTGCCGGTCGAACCCTCGCGCAGGCTCTTGTCCAGCGTGGAAGCGCTGGCCAGGACCTTGCCACCATCCGGCGAGATAATCTGCGCGTAGATGTGACGGGGGGTACGATTGACGCACAGGCGAGACACGCCCAGCTCGCGGATCTTCGCGCGAGCGCGGCGGGCACGACGGAGACGAGATTCTTTCTTCGCGTTCATAACCCTGCCTTACTTCTTCTTGGCTTCTTTACGGCGGACCTGCTCATCCGCGTAACGCACACCCTTGCCCTTGTAGGGTTCAGGCGGACGGAAAGCGCGGATTTCCGCTGCGACCTGGCCGAGCTTCTGCTTGTCCGCGCTCTTCAGCACGATGACGGTGTTCTTCGGCGTTTCCGCCGTGACACCTTCAGGCAGTTGATAGTCGACCGGGTGAGAGAAGCCCAGTGTCAGGTTGAGCGTCTGGCCTTTCGCTTGAGCGCGATAACCGACGCCGATGATTTCGAGAGACTTGGTAAAGCCCTCGGACACGCCGGTGACCAGGTTCTGAACCAGGGCACGGGTGGTGCCGACCATGGCCCAGCTCTTAGCAGATTTGCTCGGCTGGAAGGTCAGCTGGCCATCTTCCTGCGCGACCACGACATCGTCGTGAACGGGCATGGAGAGGGTGCCCTGACCGCCTTTGGCGGTCAGCGTGGCGCCGTCGATCTTGACCTCGACGCCAGCGGGCACTTTAACCGGATATTTGGCTACGCGGGACATTCCAAACTCCTAGAATACGGTGCAGAGGACTTCGCCGCCGACACCAGCCTGACGCGCGGCACGATCTGTCATCACACCCTTGGAGGTGGTGACGATCGCGACACCCAGGCCATCGGCGACCTTCGGCAGCGCATCCTTGCCCTTGTAACTACGCAGGGACGGCTTGGAAACCCGCTGCAGATGCTCGATGACCGGCTTGCCTTCGAAGTACTTGAGGCTGACGGTCAGCTCGGGCTTGGCTGATTCGCTCACGGCGAAGTCAGTGATGTAACCCTCTTCTTTCAGCACGCGGGCCACTTCAACCTTGATCTTGGAGGACGGCATGGTGACCGTCTCCTTGGTGGCCTGCTGCGCATTGCGGATACGGGTAAACATATCCGCCAGAGTGTCTTGCATGCTCATTTAACTTGCGCTCCTGATGATTCTACGTGGCGTTACCAGCTGGACTTCTTCAGTCCGGGCACGTCGCCACGCATGGCGGCTTCACGCAGCTTGTTACGGCCAAGGCCGAACTTGTTGTAGTAGCCGTGCGGACGGCCAGTCACGCGGCAGCGGTTACGCTGACGCACGGGGCTGGAGTCACGCGGCAGCGACTGCAACTTCAGCTGCGCATCGAAGCGCTCCTCATCGGAGCTGTTCACGTCCTGGATGATCGCCTTGAGCTCAGCACGCTTGGCAGCATACTTCTCAACCAGTTGCGCGCGCTTCAGTTCACGCTCAATCATGCTCTTCTTTGCCATGATCCCACCCCTATTTCTTGAACGGGAAGTTCAGTGCACTCAAGAGCGCACGACCTTCGTCATCGGTGTTGGCAGTGGTGGTGATGGTGACATCCAGACCACGAATCCGGTCGATCTTATCATACTCGATCTCCGGGAAGATGATCTGCTCACGCACCCCCATGCTGTAGTTGCCACGACCGTCGAAGGACTTCGGGTTGAGACCACGGAAGTCACGAACGCGGGGGATCGCGATATTCACCAGGCGATCGAGGAAGTCCCACATGCGCTCACTGCGCAGTGTGACCTTCACGCCGATCGGCCAGCCTTCACGCACCTTGAAGCCCGCGATGGACTTACGTGCCTTGGTCACCATCGGCTTCTGACCGGAGAGCTTCTCCAGGTCGCCGACGGCAGCGTCGATCAGCTTTTTATCGCTGGTCGCTTCGCCGATACCCATGTTCAGAGTCACCTTGGTGATCCGGGGTACCTGCATAACGTTGGCGTAGCTGAACTGCTCTTTCAGTTGAGCCACCACCTCGTTTTGATAACGTTCTTTCAAGTTCGCCATTTTGCTACCCGACTCGCGTTAGGCGTCGATCTGCGCTTGCGTCGACTTGTAGATACGTACCTTGGTACCGTCTTCCTTGATCTGGAAGCCGACGCGATCCGCCTTACCGGTCTCCTGATTGAAGATGGCTACGTTGGACGCGTGAATCGGAGCCTCGCGCTCGACGATACCGCCCTGATTGCCGGCCATGGGGTTCGGCTTGGTGTGACGCTTGATCATGTTCACACCCGCTACCACGAACCGCTCGTCCTTGAGGACGCGCTTCACGGTACCGCGCTTACCCTTGTCCTTGCCGGCGATGACGATCACTTCATCATCACGTTTGATCTTTTGCATGTCGCCTCGCTCCCTTACAGCACTTCAGGCGCTAAGGAAATGATCTTCATGAACTTCTCGTTGCGAAGTTCACGCGTCACCGGCCCGAAGATACGGGTACCGATCGGCTGCTCGTTGGTGTTGTTCAACAAGACGGCCGCATTTCCATCGAAGCGAATCAGCGAACCGTCGCTACGACGGACGCCACTGCGGGTCCGGACAACTACCGCTTTCAGCACCTGGCCTTTCTTGACCTTGCCGCGCGGAATAGCTTCCTTCACCGTGACCTTGATGACGTCACCAACGCGAGCGTAGCGGCGGTGTGAACCACCCAGCACCTTGATGCACTGCACCCGGCGCGCTCCGCTGTTGTCGGCGACATCCAGCATTGTCTGAGTCTGAATCATCGGTTTTCTCCAAACCTAAACTGACTGCACGAGGTTAAGGCCGTGGCCTTAACCCTTGGCCTGTTCGACAACCTCGACCAGGGTCCAGGCCTTCTTCTTGGACAGCGGACGGCATTCCTGGATGGATACCGTGTCACCGGCCTTGGCCTGGTTGGTCTCGTCGTGGGCGTGCAGCTTGGTGGAGCGCTTAACGTATTTGCCGTAGATCGGGTGGCGCTCACGACGCTCGATCATTACAACGATGGACTTGTCCATCTTGTCGCTCACCACCTTGCCGGTGAGCGTACGGGCTTTTTTCTCTTCGGCCATCTCAGACACCTGCCTTCTCGTTGAGCACAGTCTTCACGCGGGCGATATCCCGACGAACCTGCTTGAGCAGATGAGTCTGGCTCAGCTGGCCGGTGGCCTTCTGCATGCGCAGGTTGAACTGCTCGCGGAGGAGTTCGAGGAGCTGCTCATTGAGCTGCTCGGCGGACTTTTCACGAATTTCCTGGGCTTTCATCACATCACCGTCCGTTTCACAAAGGTGGTGGAGACCGGGAATTTCTGGGCGGCCAGTGCGAAAGCTTCGCGGGCCAGTTCCTCGGAAACGCCTTCGATCTCGTAAAGGACACGACCGGGCTGGATCTGTGCGACCCAGTACTCGACGGAGCCCTTACCTTTACCCATCCGGACTTCCAGGGGCTTCTTGGAAATCGGCTTGTCCGGGAAGACACGGATCCAGATCTTGCCGCCACGCTTGACGTGACGGGTGATGGCACGACGGCCAGCTTCGATCTGACGGGCGGTGACACGACCGCGGCCGGTGGCCTTGAGGCCGAACTCGCCGAAGCTCACTTTGCTTCCGCGATGCGCCAGGCCACGGTTGCGGCCCTTCTGCACCTTACGGAATTTTGTACGCTTGGGTTGTAACATCGAATCGCTCTCCCCTTACCTGGAACCTTTCTTCTTGGAGGGCGCTGCCTGGCTCTGCTTCGCCTTGGCGCGGACCTCCTCGATGCCCCCGAGGATTTCACCCTTGAAGACCCAGACCTTGACACCGATGATGCCGTAGGTGGTCTTTGCTTCGTAGGTGGCGTAATCGATGTCCGCACGCAGGGTATGCAGCGGAACACGACCTTCGCGGTACCACTCGGTGCGGGCAATTTCCGCGCCGCCGAGGCGACCGGAGAGCTGCACCTTGATGCCGCCAGCGCCCAGACGCATGGCGTTCTGGACAGCGCGCTTCATGGCGCGACGGAACATCACACGGCGCTCGAGCTGGCCGGCAATGTTCTGTGCGACGAGCTGAGCATCCAGCTCGGGCTTGCGAACTTCCTCGATGTTGACGTGAACAGGCACGCCCATCATCTCGGTGACGTCGCGACGCAGGCGATCGACATCTTCGCCCTTCTTGCCAATCACGATGCCCGGACGGGCAGTGTGAATGGTGATGCGCGCGTTGTTCGCGGGACGCTCGATGGTGATCTTGCTAACGGAGGCGTTTTTCAGACGCTCTTCCAGGAAGCTACGCACCGCGAGGTCGTTGTTGAGCTTATCGGCATAGGCGCCGCGCTCGGCGTACCAGACAGAGGTATGGTCTTTGACGATACCCAGTCGGATGCCTGTCGGATTGACTTTCTGACCCATCTGGTCGACTCCTACTTCTCGGCTACCTTGACGGTGATGTGGCAAGTGCGCTTCAAAATGCGATCCGCACGGCCTTTGGCGCGCGGACGGATGCGCTTGAGCGTCGTACCCTCATCGACACAGATGGTCGAGACGCGCAGCTCGTCGATGTCCATGCCGTTATTTTCTTCCGCATTCGCGATGGCGGACTGCAGCACCTTCTTGACCAGCTTGGCCGCCTTCTTCGGTGAGAAGGTCAGCAGGTCGATTGCTTCGGCGACAGGCTTACCGCGCACCTGATCAGCCACCAAACGGGCCTTCTGGGCGGATAAACTGGCGCCACGCAGCTTTGCTGTGACTTCCATCTCTTAATCCTCTCTGGCTTACCGTTTGGCTTTCTTATCCGCCGCATGGCCGCGATAGGTGCGGGTAGCAGCGAATTCGCCCAGCTTGTGGCCAACCATTTCCTCGGAGACGTGCACCGGGACGTGTTGGCGACCGTTATGGACTGCAATGGTGAGCCCGACCATGTTGGGCAGGACCATTGAACGACGCGACCAGGTCTTGATCGGTTTGCGATCGTTCTTTTCCGCTGCAGTCTCAACCTTTTTCAGCAGATGAAGGTCTACAAAAGGACCTTTCTTCAGTGAACGTGGCACAGCCGTTACCTCTTAATGTCTTGGCGTGGGATCTTAACCGCGAGCCTTGCGGCGGCGGACGATCAGCTTGTCGGTGCGCTTGTTCTTGCGGGTCTTGTGGCCCTTGGTGGGCATACCCCACGGGGACACCGGATGACGACCACCGCTGGTGCGGCCTTCACCACCACCGTGCGGGTGATCCACCGGGTTCATCGCGACACCGCGAACAGTCGGGCGCACACCTCTCCAGCGCTTTGCACCGGCCTTGCCAAGTTGACGCAGGCTGTGCTCGGAATTGCTCACCTCACCCAGGGTCGCGCGGCACTCGGCCAGCACCTTGCGCATCTCGCCGGAGCGCAGACGCAGGGTGGCGTAGTTGCCTTCACGAGCCACCAGCTGGGCGCTGGTACCGGCGCTGCGTGCGATCTGAGCACCCTTGCCAGGCTTCAGTTCGATGCAGTGCACCGTGGAACCCAGCGGGATGTTGCGCAGCGGCAGTGCGTTGCCCTTCTTGATCGGCGCATTGACGCCGGACTCGAGGCGATCACCGGCACTCACGCCCTTGGGGGCGATGATGTAGCGACGCTCACCGTCGATGTACTTCAGCAGCGCGATGTGGGCGCTACGGTTCGGGTCATGCTCCAGGCGCTCGACGATGGCCGGAACGCCATCCTTGGTGCGCTTGAAGTCGATGATCCGATAGTGGTTGCGATGACCACCGCCGACGTGGCGAGTGGTGATGCGACCCTGGTTGTTACGACCACCGGACTTGGACTGCTTCTCGAGCAACGGCGCGTAAGCGCGGCCCTTGTACAGTTCCTCACCAACAATCTTGACGACGTGGCGACGACCGGCGGATGTGGGTTTTGTCTTGACGATTGCCATGATCCGTACTCCTGCCTTTACTCGGCGCCAGAGAAGTCTTCAAGCGTCTCGCCGGCGGCCAGTGTCACGTACGCCTTGCGATAACCCTTGCGCATACCAACACCATGCGCGGTGCGCTTGGTCTTGCCCTTCACGTTCAGAACAGAAACGCGGTCGACCTTCTTGCCGAACAGCTCCTGGACGGCAGCCTTGATCTCGGGCTTGGTTGCGTCACTCGCCACCTTGAACACGTACTGGTTACGCTCGGCGGCCATGGCGGCCTTCTCGGTCACGTGCGGACCAAGCAGAACCTTGAATACACGCTCCTGGTTCATGCCAGCTTCTCCTCGAATTTGCGCAGTGCGGAGACGGTAGCCAGGACCTTTTCGAAGGCGACCAGGCTGACCGGGTCGGCGGCGGCGACGTCCACCACATCCACGTTGGGGATGTTGCGGGCTGCCAGGTACAGGTTCTCGTCGACTTCTTCGGTGACGATCAGCACCTTCTCCAGGCCCAGGTCGGAAAGCTTGGCGACCAGCTGCTTGGTTTTGGGTGACTCGACAGAGAAGGCATCAACGGCAACAAGACGCTCCTGACGGACCAGCTCGGACAGAATCGAGCGCATGGCCGCACGGTACATCTTGCGGTTGACCTTCTGGGAGTGGTCCTGCGGACGGGCCGCGAAGGTCACACCACCGCTGCGCCAGATCGGCGAGCGGATGGTACCGGCGCGAGCGCGACCGGTGCCCTTCTGGCGCCACGGCTTCTTGCCGCCGCCACGGACGTCGGAGCGGTTCTTCTGGGCGCGGGTGCCCTGACGACCACCAGCCAGATAGGCGGTGACGACCTGGTGCACGAGCGCTTCGTTGAATTCTTTGCCAAAGGTAGCGTCGGACAGCTCAACGGTCCCGGCGCTTGCACCTGCAAGATTCAGATTCATTGGAAAGTTCCCCTTCAGCCAGCTTTGACGGCGCTGCGCACGATGACATCACTGCCGGTAGCACCAGGAACGGCGCCTTTGATCAGCAGCAGGTTGCGCTCGGCATCGACACGGACGATTTCCAGGCTCTGAACGGTGCAACGTGCGTTGCCCATCTGGCCGGCCATCTTCTTGCCCTTGAACACGCGGCCCGGGGTCTGGCACATGCCGATGGAACCCGGAGCACGGTGGGACAGAGAGTTACCGTGGCTGTTGTCCTGGGTACGGAAGTTCCAGCGCTTCACTGCGCCCTGGAAGCCCTTACCCTTGGAGGTGCCGGTCACGTCAACGCTTTGACCAGCTTCGAAGAGGGATACGGTGAGTTCGCCGCCCACTTCCGGAGCTTCGTCGCCTTCGCTCAGGCGGAACTCCATCAGGGAACGACCAGCCTCGACACCTGCCTTGGCGTACAGGCCAGCTTGGGCCTTGGACAGATGCTTGGCTTTGCGGGAGCCGGTTGTCACCTGGACCGCGGCGTAGCCGTCGGATTCGACAGACTTCACGCAGGTCACGCGGTTGGGATCAACCTCGATAACGGTTACGGGCACAGACGCGCCGTCTTCGGTGAAGACACGGGTCATGCCGGCCTTCCTACCGACCAAACCGATAGTCATGCTTAGTCTCCTTTAGTGTACGGGGCTATCACCCGCTATGGCTGCCCTTTCCAGAGCATTCCACTAGCACGTTGTGTAACGCCATCCCGGCGTGGCGGCTGCTGAACCTCTACTGGATGAGAGGGACGCTGGGCCGCGAGTGTCTAGTGATATCAGTCGAGCTTGATTTGCACGTCCACGCCAGCGGCGAGGTCGAGCTTCATCAGGGCATCAACGGTCTTCTCGGTCGGCTCGACGATGTCGAGCACACGCTTGTGGGTACGAATCTCGTACTGATCACGGGCGTCCTTGTTCACGTGCGGGGAAACCAGCACGGTGTAACGCTCGCGATTGGTCGGCAGAGGAATCGGACCACGAACCTGGGCGCCGGTACGCTTGGCGGTTTCAACAATCTCCGCGGCGGACTGGTCGATCAGGCGATGGTCGAAAGCCTTCAACCGAATGCGAATCTTCTGGTTCTGCATTTGCCCTAACTCCAATGGAACTTGACGGCGCGAGCCGTCAACCCACGCATTCAAAGGATGCGCATTATATGCGCCGCGCCATCGAGAGTCAAACCCTCAATGACGATGCGCAGAAAAGGGGGCTCCTTGCGGAGCCCCCTTCGGTGATCACCGGTCTGATTTAGACCAGGATCTTGGCCACGACGCCAGCGCCGACGGTACGGCCGCCTTCGCGGATGGCGAAGCGCAGACCTTCGTCCATGGCGATCGGAGCGATCAGGTTGACGACCATCTGGACGTTGTCGCCCGGCATGACCATCTCGACGCCTTCCGGCAGTTCACAGGTACCGGTGATGTCGGTGGTACGGAAGTAGAACTGCGGACGGTAGCCCTTGAAGAACGGAGTGTGACGACCACCCTCGTCCTTGCTCAGCACGTACACTTCCGCCTCGAACTGGGTGTGCGGAGTGATGGTGCCCGGCTTGGCCAGAACCTGACCACGCTCGACTTCGTCACGCTTGGTACCACGCAGCAGGGCACCGACGTTCTCGCCAGCACGACCTTCGTCGAGCAGCTTACGGAACATCTCGACACCGGTAACGGTAGTCTTGGTGGTGTCCTTGATACCAACGATCTCGATCTCTTCGCCCGGCTTGACGATGCCGCGCTCGACACGACCGGTCACAACGGTACCGCGACCAGAGATGGAGAACACGTCTTCGATCGGCATCAGGAACGGCTGGTCGACAGCACGCTCCGGCTCGGGGATGTAAGCATCCAGAGCCTTGATCAGGTTGGCAACGGCGGTAGTACCCATGCCGTTGTCGTCCTTGCCTTCCAGAGCCATCAGGGCAGAGCCGGTGATGATCGGAGTGTCGTCGCCCGGGAAGTCGTACTCGGACAGAAGTTCACGAACTTCCATCTCGACCAGCTCGAGCAGCTCTTCGTCGTCGACCATGTCGGCCTTGTTCAGGAACACGACGATGAACGGAACGCCAACCTGACGAGACAGCAGGATGTGCTCGCGAGTCTGCGGCATGGGGCCGTCAGCAGCGGAACAGACCAGGATAGCGCCGTCCATCTGGGCAGCACCGGTGATCATGTTCTTGACGTAGTCAGCGTGTCCCGGGCAGTCGACGTGAGCGTAGTGACGCTCCTCGGACTGATACTCGACGTGAGAGGTGGCGATGGTGATACCACGCTCACGCTCTTCCGGAGCATTGTCGATGGTGTCGAACTCACGCCAGTCACCGCCGAACACCTCGGCAGAAACGCGAGTCAGGGCCGCCGTCAGGGTAGTCTTGCCGTGGTCGACGTGACCGATGGTGCCGACGTTGACGTGCGGTTTGGAACGTTCGAATTTTTCCTTAGCCACTGCTATGACCTCTTTCGTTAGCTAACGGTTAACCGTTCTGGTTGATGACGGCTTCAACGACGCTGGACGGCGCCTCTTCGTAGTCCGCAAACTCCATGGTGTAGCTTGCGCGGCCCTGGGTCTGAGAGCGCAGGTCGGTTGCGTAACCGAACATCTCAGCCAGCGGCACGGTGGCGCGAATGACCTTGCCGGAGGAAGAGTCATCCATACCCTGGACCAGGCCCCGGCGGCGGTTCAGGTCGCCCATGACGTCACCCATGAATTCTTCAGGGGTCACGACCTCGACCTTCATCACCGGCTCGAGCAGAACTGCCTTGGCCTTGGGAGCGCCTTGCTTGATCGCCATGGAAGAGGCGACCTTGAACGCGGTCTCGTTGGAGTCCACGTCGTGGTAGGAACCGTCGAACAGCGTTACCTTGACGTCGATCATCGGGTAGCCCGCGATGACACCGTTCTGGAGCTGCTCATAGGCCCCTTTCTCGACGGCCGGCACGTATTCCTTCGGAACCACGCCGCCGACGATCTCGGAAGCGAACTTGAAGTGCATCTCTTCGTCGTCGCCCTTGTCTTCGGCCGTCAACGGCTCGATGCGCAGGTGTACGTGACCGTACTGACCGCGACCACCGGACTGACGAACGAACTTGCCTTCCTGCTCGACGCTCTGACGAATCGTCTCACGGTAGGCCACCTGCGGCTTGCCGATGTTCGCCTCGACCTTGAACTCGCGACGCATGCGGTCAACGATGATGTCGAGGTGAAGCTCGCCCATGCCGGAGATGATGGTCTGGCCAGTCTCTTCGTCGGTCTTGACCTGGAAGGACGGATCTTCCTGGGCCAGCTTGCCCAGTGCAATACCCATCTTTTCCTGGTCAGCCTTGGACTTCGGCTCCACGGCCACGGAGATAACCGGATCCGGAAACTCCATGCGCTCGAGAACGATCTTGTCGTTCAGGTCGCACAGGGTATCACCGGTGGTCACGTCCTTCAGGCCGATACAGGCGGCGATGTCGCCGGCCAGAACTTCCTTGATCTCCTCGCGCGAGTTGGAGTGCATCTGGACGATACGACCGACGCGCTCCTTCTTCTGCTTGACGGAGTTGTAGACGCTGTCGCCTGACTTCAGCACGCCGGAGTAGACGCGGATGAAGGTCAGGGTGCCAACGAAGGGGTCGGTCGCGATCTTGAACGCCAGCGCGGCGAAAGGCGCACTGTCATCGGCCTCACGGGTCGCGATGGTGCCGTCCTTGTCGTCGAGCTCACCTTCGATCGCCTTGACCTCGGTGGGAGACGGCATGTACTCGATGACGCCATCGAGAACGGCCTGAACGCCCTTGTTCTTGAACGCAGAGCCACAAGTGACCAGCACGATCTCGTTGTCGAGGGTACGACGACGCAGACCAGCCTTGATCTCGTCGTTGGTCAGCTCGCCCTCTTCGAGGTACTTGTCCATCAGCTCTTCGGACGCCTCGGCGGCGGCCTCGACCATCTGCTCGCGATACTCTTCGGCGGTCTCCTGGAGCTCCGCCGGGATATCGACGAGGTCGTAGTTCATCCCGAAGTTGTCTTCATCCCACAGGATGGCCTTCATCTGGATGAGGTCGATGACGCCCTTGAACTCGTCCTCGGAGCCCCAGTTGATCTGGATCGGCACGACGTTGGCGCCGAGACGATCCTTCAGCTGGTTGACGACCATGAAGAAGTCAGCGCCGCTGCGGTCCATCTTGTTGACGAACACCATGCGCGGAACTTCGTACTTGTTGGCCTGGCGCCAGACGGTCTCGGTCTGCGGCTGCACACCGGAGGAGCCACACAGCACGACGACGGCACCGTCAAGCACACGCAGGGAACGTTCGACTTCGATGGTGAAGTCAACGTGTCCAGGGGTGTCGATGATGTTGATGCGGTGCTCATCGAACTGCTTGTTCATGCCCTGCCAGAAGCAGGTGGTCGCCGCGGAGGTGATGGTGATACCACGCTCCTGCTCCTGCTCCATCCAGTCCATGGTGGCGGCGCCCTCATGGACCTCACCGACCTTGTGGGACAGACCGGTGTAGAACAGGACACGCTCGGTAGTAGTCGTCTTACCGGCGTCGACGTGGGCCACGATACCGATATTGCGGTAACGCTTAAGCGGAGTCTTGCGAGCCACGATGTAACTCCCGTTGGTTGGCGATGCGCTTTAGAAGCGGTAGTGAGAGAAGGCCTTGTTGGCTTCTGCCATGCGATGCACGTCTTCACGCTTCTTGACTGCCGAACCCTTGCCTTCGGCTGCATCCAGCATTTCGCCAGCCAGACGCTGCACCATGGTCTTCTCGCCACGACGGCGAGCGGCGTCCACCAGCCAGCGCATGGCAAGCGCCTGGCGGCGGGACGGACGGACTTCGACCGGCACCTGATAGGTCGCACCGCCGACGCGGCGAGACTTCACCTCGACCATGGGCTGGATGGTTTCCAGCGCCTTGTCGAAGATTTCCAGCGGCTCTTCATTGGAACGCTCGGCAACCCTGTCCAGCGCACCATAGACGATACGCTCAGCTACGGACTTCTTGCCGCTGATCATCAGGTGGTTCATGAACTTGGCCAGACGCTCGGATCCGAACTTGGGATCCGGCAGAATCTCGCGCTTGGCCGCAACTCTTCTTCTAGGCATGATAAGCCCTCGGTTGAAGGGTCCTTCAGGTAAACCCGAGACTCGCGCTTGGCGGCTCGACCTTACTCTTATCAGACCGGGTCAAACTTGGTAATGGAAAGCGACGCAGCCCTTAGGACTTCGGACGCTTGGTGCCGTACTTGGAACGGCCCTGACGACGGTTCTGGACACCGGAGGTGTCGAGAGCGCCGCGAACGGTGTGATAACGCACACCCGGAAGGTCCTTTACTCGACCGCCACGAATCAGGACCACAGAGTGCTCCTGGAGGTTGTGGCCTTCACCGCCGATGTAAGAGGACACCTCGTAGCCGTTGGTCAGGCGCACACGGCAGACCTTCCGCAGTGCGGAGTTCGGCTTCTTCGGGGTGGTGGTGTAGACGCGGGTGCAGACGCCGCGCTTCTGCGGGCAGGCCTGAAGCGCAGGCACGTCGGTCTTCGCGGCCTGACGCTTGCGCGGCTTGCGCACGAGCTGATTAATCGTTGCCATAGCTGTTAGCTGACTCCAATGGGTTGCCTAAGCCTTTTCACAGTGGCGCGGATACACCCACCCCACTGTTAAAGGCTGCGCATTCTACTGGCTGATGCCAAGGCGCGTCAAGCCCGGAGCCGCAAAGGCTCCAGGCTTTTTGCCGACATCAGATCTCGTCGTCGTCCGAGTCCAGCGCGGTGAGCTGGGCGCCCAGCTCCTGCTCGACGTCGTAGGCCGACGGCTGGAGCAGTCGCTCGGTGTCTTCACGCTTGCGACGACGCTCCTCGTGGTGGGTCAGACCGGTACCGGCCGGGATCAGACGTCCCACCACCACGTTTTCCTTCAGGCCGCGCAGGTAGTCGCGCTTGCCGGTGACCGCCGCTTCGGTCAGCACGCGGGTCGTCTCCTGGAAGGAGGCCGCAGAGATGAACGACTCGGTGGCCAGGCTGGCCTTGGTGATACCCAGCAGCAGGCGCTGGTACTTGGCCGGGAACTTGTCGTTGGCCTGGAGCACGGCATTCTGCTCCAGCACACGGACCAGCTCGACCTGATCACCCGGAATAAAGTCGGAGTCACCGGCGTCGGTGATCTCGACCTTGCGCAGCATCTGACGCACGATCACTTCGATGTGCTTGTCGTTGATGCCAACGCCCTGCAGACGGTAGACGTCCTGCACCTCGGCCACGATGTACTTGGCCAGCTCGGCGATGCCGAGCAGTCGCAGGATGTCGTGCGGGTTGCTCGGACCATCCGAGATCACCTCGCCCTTCTCGACCGTCTCGCCCTCGAACACCGCGATCTGACGCCACTTGGGAATCAGCATCTCGAAGGGGTCGCCTTCGGACGGGGTGATGGTCAGACGACGCTTGCCCTTGGTTTCCTTGCCGAAGCTGATCACACCGCTGATCTCGGCCAGGATGGACGGCTCCTTCGGCTTGCGCGCCTCGAACAGGTCGGCGACGCGCGGCAGACCACCGGTGATGTCCTTGTTGCCGGACGCCTCCACCGGGATACGCGCGACGATCTCACCGATGCCGATGGACGAGCCATTGTCGACGGTGACGATCGCCTTGCCGGGCAGCGGGTACTGCACCGGAGTGTCGCTGCCGGAGACGGTCACCGGCTTGCCGGCGGCGTCGTTGAGCATGATCATCGGGCGCTTGTCGCGACCGGCCATCGGCCGCGCCGCGGACTCGATGATCTCGATCGAGGACAGACCGGTCATCTCGTCGACGCTGCGGTGCATGGTCAGGCCTTCGTCCATGTCGACGTAGTGCACCTGGCCTTCCGCTTCGGCGACGATCGGGTGGGTGTGCGGATCCCACTTGGCCACGGCCTGGCCGGGATCGACCGCATCACCGTCACGCACCGAAAGCTCGGCACCGTAAGGCAGCTTGTAGTACTCACGCTCGCGGCCATGCTCGTCGGCCACCGCCAGGGCGCTGGAGCGCGACACCACGACCAGCTTGCCGTCGGCGCGTTCCACGTACTTGATGTTGTGCAGGCGCACCTTGCCGCCATGCTTGACCTGGACGCTGTCCACCGCAGAGGCCCGCGAGGCGGCACCACCGATGTGGAAGGTACGCATGGTCAGCTGGGTACCCGGCTCACCGATGGACTGGGCGGCGATGACGCCGGCCGACTCACCGATGTTGACCTGGTGGCCGCGGGCCAGATCGCGCCCGTAACAGGACGAACACACACCGTGACTGGTTTCACAGGTGATGGTGCTGCGCACGATGATCTCGTCGACGCCCATGGTGTCGAGTTGCTCGCACCAGGCCTCGTCCAGCAGGGTGCCACGCGGAATCAGCACTTCGTCGGTGCTCGGGTCGATGACGTCCTGAGCGACCACTCGGCCGAGTACACGCTGGGCCAGCGAGACGATGATGTCGCCGCCTTCGATGACCGGGTGCAGGGTCAGGCCACGCTCGGTGCCACAGTCGACCTCGGTGATGACCACGTCCTGGGCGACGTCGACCAGACGACGGGTCAGGTAACCGGAGTTGGCGGTCTTCAGGGCGGTATCCGCCAGACCCTTACGCGCACCGTGGGTCGAGATGAAGTACTGGAGTACGTTCAGACCTTCACGGAAGTTGGCGACGATCGGGGTCTCGATGATCGAGCCATCCGGCTTGGCCATCAGACCACGCATACCCGCCAGCTGGCGGATCTGGGCGGCGCTACCACGGGCACCGGAGTCGGCCATGATGAACACGCTGTTGAAGGAGTCCTGTTCGACTTCCTTGCCTTCGCGGTCGATCACGGTCTCCTTGGAGATGCCCGCCATCATCGCCTTGGCGACCTGGTCGTTGGCACGCGCCCAGATATCGATGACCTTGTTGTACTTCTCGCCCGCGGTCACCAGACCGGAGGAGAACTGGTCCTCGATTTCCTTGACCTCTTCCTCGGCCGCCTCGACGATCTCGGCCTTGGCGTCCGGGATGACGAAGTCGTTGACGCCGATGGAGGCGCCGGACCAGGTGGCCAGACGGAAGCCGGTGTACATCAGCTGGTCGGCGAAGATGACCGCGGCCTTGAGACCGGCGCGACGATACACTTCGTTGATCAGCTTCGAGATGGCCTTCTTCTTCATGGCCTGGTCGACCAGATCGAAGGGCACCCCTTGCGGCAGGATGCGGAACAGCAGCGCACGGCCGACGGTGGTGTCACGCAGACGGCGGTGCTCGGAGCGCTCGCCGGTCTCTTCGTCGATGTCGACCTCGTCCAGGCGCACCTTGACGCGGGCGTGCAGCGACACGTTCTGGGTGCCGAAGGCGCGCTCGACCTCGTTGAGGTCGGAGAACACCATGCCCTCGCCCTTGGCGTTGATGCGCTCGCGGGTCATGTAGTACAGACCCAGCACCACGTCCTGGGACGGCACGATGATCGGCTCGCCGTTGGCCGGTGACAGCACGTTGTTGGTGGCCATCATCAGCGCGCGCGCTTCGAGCTGGGCTTCCAGCGTCAGCGGCACGTGCACGGCCATCTGGTCACCGTCGAAGTCGGCGTTGTAGGCGGCACACACCAGCGGGTGCAGCTGGATCGCCTTGCCTTCGATCAACAGCGGCTCGAACGCCTGGATACCGAGACGGTGCAGGGTCGGGGCGCGGTTCAAAAGCACCGGGTGCTCGCGGATGACGTCGGCGAGGATGTCCCACACCTCCGGCAGCTCGCGCTCGACCATCTTCTTGGCGGCCTTGATGGTGGACGCCTGGCCGCTGGCCTGCAGCTTGGAGTAGATGAACGGCTTGAACAGCTCAAGCGCCATCTTCTTGGGCAGACCGCACTGGTGCAGACGCAGGGTCGGGCCCACGGTGATGACCGAGCGGCCGGAGTAGTCGACGCGCTTACCCAGCAGGTTCTGACGGAAACGCCCCTGCTTGCCCTTGATCATGTCGGCCAGCGACTTCAACGGACGCTTGTTGGAGCCGGTGATGGCGCGACCGCGACGACCGTTGTCGAGCAGCGCATCGACGGACTCCTGCAGCATGCGCTTCTCGTTGCGCACGATGATGTCCGGCGCATTGAGGTCGAGCAGACGCTTCAAGCGGTTGTTGCGGTTGATCACGCGACGGTACAGATCGTTGAGATCCGAGGTCGCGAAGCGGCCGCCATCCAGCGGTACCAGCGGACGCAGGTCCGGCGGCAGCACGGGCAGCACTTCCATCACCATCCACGCCGGATCGTTGCCGGAGCCCTGGAAGGCTTCGAGCAGCTTCAGACGCTTGGACAGCTTCTTGATCTTGGTCTCGGAGTTGGTCTGCGGGATCTCTTCGCGCAGACGCTCGATCTCTTCCTCGAGATCGATATCCTTGAGCATCGCCTGGACGGCCTCGGCACCCATACGGGCGTCGAAGTCATCGCCGAACTCCTCGAGGGCCTCGAAGTACTGCTCGTCGTTGAGCAGCTGGCCACGCTCAAGGGTGGTCATGCCGGGATCGACGACCATGAAGCTCTCGAAATAGAGCACGCGCTCGATGTCGCGCAGGGTCATGTCCATCAGCATGCCGATGCGAGACGGCAGCGACTTCAGAAACCAGATGTGGGCGACCGGACTTGCCAGCTCGATGTGCCCCATGCGCTCGCGGCGCACGGCGGCCTTGGTGACTTCGACGCCGCACTTTTCGCAGATGATGCCGCGGTGCTTCATGCGCTTGTACTTGCCGCACAGGCACTCGTAGTCCTTCACCGGACCGAAGATCTTGGCGCAGAACAGGCCATCACGCTCGGGCTTGAAAGTCCGGTAGTTGATGGTCTCCGGCTTCTTGACCTCGCCAAAGGACCAGGAGCGGATCATGTCCGGCGACGCGAGCGTGATCTTGATCGCGTCGAACTCGTCGGACTGTGACTGCGATTTGAGGACTTTCACCAAATCTTTCATTAGGTCGGCTCCGTTGCGGAGTTGTCATGGGCGGGGAGCTATTGCTCCCCGCGGACCGTCATTCATTGAAGCGCCTTTCGGGCCGCCTCAGCTCTCCAGTTCGATATCGATGCCCAGCGAGCGGATTTCCTTCACCAATACGTTGAAGGATTCCGGCATGCCCGCCTGCATGGTGTGATCGCCATCCACGATGCTCTTGTACATCTTGGTACGACCTTCCACGTCATCGGACTTGACCGTGAGCATTTCCTGCAGAGTGTAAGCGGCGCCGTAGGCCTCCAGGGCCCAGACCTCCATCTCACCAAAGCGCTGACCACCGAACTGCGCCTTGCCGCCCAGCGGCTGCTGGGTGACCAGCGAGTAGGAGCCGGTGGAACGCGCGTGCATCTTGTCGTCGACCAGGTGGTTGAGCTTCAGCATGTACATGTAGCCCACCGTTACCGGACGATCGAACGACTCGCCGGTACGCCCGTCGTACAGGGTCATCTGGCCGGAATCCGGCAGATCGGCCAGCTTCAGCAGGTGCTTGATCTCGTGCTCCTTGGCACCGTCGAACACCGGCGTCGCCATCGGCACGCCCTTCTTCAGGTTCTTGGCCAGCGCGATGATCTCGTCATCGGACAGCGACTCGATCTCCTCGACGCGGGTACCCTGGGTGGAGTTGTAGACCTCACCGAGGAACTCGCGCAGCTGAGTGAGCTGCTGCTCGCGGGCGTCACGCAGCATGTGTTCGATCTTCACGCCGAGACCGCGGGCCGCCATGCCCAGGTGCGTCTCGAGGATCTGACCGACGTTCATCCGCGACGGTACACCCAGCGGGTTCAGCACCACGTCGATGGGCTCACCGTTGTCGTCGAACGGCATGTCCTCGATCGGCATGATGGCCGAGATGACACCCTTGTTACCGTGACGGCCGGCCATCTTGTCACCCGGCTGCAGGCGACGCTTGATCGCCAGGTAGACCTTGACGATCTTGAGCACGCCCGGCGCCAGATCGTCGCCCTGGGTGAGCTTGCGCTTCTTGTCTTCGAAACGCTCGTCCATTTCCTTGCGACGGTTCTCGAGCTGCTCGTCGGCCTGAGCCAGCAGTTCATTGAGCTTCTCGTCCTGCATGCGCAGCTTGAACCACTGCTGACGCGGCAGCTCCTCGAGATAGTCCTCGGACAGCACATCATCCTTGGACAGGCGCGGACCACCGTTGACCGGCTGACCGGACAGGGTGCGCTTGAGACGCTCGAAGGTGGCGTCCTCGGCGATGCGGTAGGTCTCTTGCAGGTCCTTGCGCACCTCGTCGAGCTGCATCTGCTCGATGGACAGAGCGCGCGAGTCCTTCTCGACGCCGTCGCGGGTGAACACCTGAACGTCGATGACGGTGCCCTTCATGCCGGTGGGGGCACGCAGGGAGGTGTCCTTCACGTCGGACGCCTTCTCACCGAAGATCGCACGCAGCAGCTTCTCTTCCGGGGTCAGCTGGGTCTCGCCCTTGGGCGTGACCTTGCCGACCAGGATGTCGCCGGCACCGACCTCGGCACCGATGTACACCACACCGGCCTCATCCAGCTTGCCCAGTGCCGATTCACCGACGTTGGGAATATCGGAGGTGATCTCCTCCGGCCCCAGCTTGGTGTCACGAGACACACAGGTCAGTTCCTGGATGTGGATGGTAGTGAAACGGTCTTCCTGGACCACCCGCTCGGACAGCAGGATGGAGTCCTCGAAGTTGTAACCGTTCCACGGCATGAAGGCGATGCGCATGTTCTGGCCAAGCGCCAGGTCACCCATGTCGACGGACGGACCGTCGGCCAGGATGTCACCACGCGCGACGTTGTCGCCGGGGCGAACGATCGGACGCTGGTTCTGGCAGGTGTTCTGGTTCGAACGCAGGTACTTGGTCAGGTTGTAGATGTCGACACCGGCCTCACCGCCGATGATCTCGTCTTCGTTGACCCGCACCACGATGCGCTTGGCGTCGACCGAGTCGATCACGCCGCCACGACGGGCCACGGCACAGACACCGGAGTCACGGGCGACGAAGCGCTCCATGCCGGTACCGACCAGCGGCTTGTCGGCACGCAGGGTCGGCACCGCCTGACGCTGCATGTTGGCACCCATCAGGGCGCGGTTGGCGTCATCGTGCTCGAGGAACGGAATCAGTGCGGCGGCGACGGACACCACCTGACGCGGAGACACGTCCATCAGCGTCACCTGTTCGGGACGCATGAAGGTGGTCTCGCCGCGATGACGCACCTGAACCAGATCGTCGACCAACTTCTTGTCGGCGTTGACGGTGGCCGAGGCCTGGGCGATGACGAAGTCACCTTCCTCGATGGCCGACAGGTGCACCACCTCGTCGGTAACCACGCCATCCACGACCTTACGGTACGGCGTCTCGAGGAAGCCGTAGCTGTTGGTGTGGCTGTAGGTCGCCAGCGAGTTGATCAGGCCGATGTTCGGACCTTCCGGCGTCTCGATCGGGCACAGACGGCCGTAGTGGGTAGCGTGAACGTCACGCACCTCGAAACCGGCGCGCTCACGGGTCAGACCACCCGGGCCGAGAGCGGACACACGACGCTTGTGGGTCACCTCGGACAGCGGGTTGTTCTGGTCCATGAACTGGGACAGCTGAGAGGAGCCGAAGAACTCCTTCACCGCAGCGGCCACCGGCTTGGCATTGATCAGGTCCTGAGGCATCAGGCCTTCGCTCTCGGCCATGGACAGACGTTCCTTGACCGCGCGCTCGACACGCACCAGGCCGACACGGAACTGGTTTTCTGCCATTTCGCCGACGCAGCGGATGCGGCGGTTGCCCAGGTGGTCGATGTCGTCGACATCGCCAAAGCCGTTACGGATGTTGATCAGCTCGCGCAGCACGTCGAGGATGTCAGTACGATCCAGCACACCGGAACCGGTGTCGGAATCACGACGCAGACGACGGTTGAACTTCATCCGGCCGACGCCGGACAGGTCATAGCGGTCTTCGCTGAAGAACAGGTTGTTGAACAGCGTCTCGGCGGCTTCCTTGGTGGGCGGCTCGCCGGGGCGCATCATGCGGTAGATCTCGACCAGCGCCTCGAGCTGGGAACCGGTGGTGTCCAGCTTGAGGGTGTCGGAGACGAAGGGACCGCAGTCCAGATCGTTGGTGTAGAGCGTCTCGATGGTGGTGATGCCGGCCTGACCGAGGGCCTCGAGCAGCTCCGGGGTGATCTCGGAGTTGCAGGGGCAGATCAGCTCGCCGGTGGCGGGGTTGATCTGATCCTTGGCCAGGGTCTTGCCGAACAGGTAGTCCATCGGCACTTCCAGACGCTCGAGACCCGCCTTCTCCAGCTGGCGGATATGCTTCTGGGTGACACGACGACCCTCTTCGACGATGACCTCACCGTCGGCGCCCTTGATGTCAAAGGTCGCGGTCTCGCCACGCAGGCGAGACGGCACCAGCTCCACCGAGAAGCCGGACTTCTCGATATGGAAGGTGCTGGTGTCGAAGAACTCGTCGAGGATCTCCTCGGCGCTCATGCCCAGCGCGCGCAGCAGCACGGACGCCGGCAGTTTGCGACGACGGTCGATACGCACGAAGACGTTGTCCTTCGGGTCGAACTCGAAGTCCAGCCAGGAGCCGCGGTAAGGAATCACGCGAGCGGAGTACAGAAGCTTACCGGAGCTGTGGCTCTTGCCCTTGTCGTGATCGAAGAACACGCCGGGACTACGGTGAAGCTGAGACACGATGACGCGCTCGGTACCGTTCACCACGAAGGTACCGTTCTCGGTCATCAGGGGGATCTCCCCCATGTAGACTTCCTGCTCCTTGATGTCCTTGATGGCCTTGTTCGACGACTCCTTGTCGTAGATGATCAGGCGAACCTTGACACGCAGAGGAGCGGAGTAGGTGACGCCGCGCAGCTGGCATTCCTTGACGTCGAAGGCCGGAGTGCCGAAACGATAGCTGACGTACTCGAGCGCAGCGTTGCCGGAGAAGCTCTCGATCGGGAACACGGACCTGAAGGCGGCGTGCAGGCCGACTTCCATGCGCTCTTCGGGAGAGCGGTCCTGCTGGAGAAAGTCGTAGTAGGAATCAAGCTGGATGGCCAGCAGGTAAGGCACATCCATCACTTGGGGCAGTTTGCCGAAATCCTTGCGGATGCGTTTTTTCTCAGTGTATGAGTAAGCCATCTGTATTCCCCAGCTTGTTCACCATGGGTGACCGATGCGTGTCGGCGCCACCCGACGGACGGTCTCCGTCAGGCGCTGACGGCAAGTCCTCGGATGAGTGACTCGCCGTCGGAATTCTGCAAGCTACAGGCCCTTGGGGGCAGGCAGCTAGTGACAACAGAAAAAGGCCGGTAGCGGGCGTCCCGCCACCAGCCGTGGAAGCTTACGCAGCGCGTAAAGCCATGGGCACAAGGATTACTTGAGCTCCACGGACGCGCCGGCTTCTTCCAGCTTCTTCTTGGCTTCTTCCGCGTCGTCCTTGCTCATCGCTTCCTTGATGGTCGCCGGCGCGCCGTCGACGGCACCCTTGGCTTCCTTCAGGCCGAGACCAGTGATCTCGCGGACGGCCTTGATGACGTTGACCTTCTTGTCGCCAGCGGAGGTCAGCACCAGGTCGAACTCGGTCTGCTCTTCGGCAGCGGCGGCTTCGCCACCAGCGCCCGGGCCAGCCACGACAGCAGCAGCGGCGCTAACGCCGAACTTCTCTTCCATGGCTTCGATCAGCTCGACGACTTCCATGACGGACATGTCGGAGACGGCGTTGATGATATCTTCTTTGGTCAGTGCCATTGTCTAGATTCCTAACTTTGCGGGCGTCTCGGTCACCCGAGAACGCGAAATGGATCGTGGTCGGTCGACAGGACGACGCCTTAAGCGGCTTCTTCCTGCTTCTGGTCGCGCAGCGCAGCGAGAGTACGAACCAGCTTGCCGGCAGAAGCTTCCTTCATGACGGACATCAGCTTGGCGATCGCCTCATCGTAGGTCGGCAGGGTCGCCAGACGGTCGATATCGCTTGCCGGGATCAGCTCACCTTCATAGGCCAGCGCCTTGACTTCGAAGTTCTTCTCATCCTTGGCGAACTCCTTGAACAGACGAGCGGCAGCGCCCGGATGTTCGTTGGAGAAGGCCAGCAGAGTCGGACCAACGAAGGTCTCTGACAGGCACTCCCAGGGAGTACCGGTCAGGGCGCGGCGTGCCAGGGTGTTGCGCACAACACGCACCTGGACGCCATTCTCGCGAGCCTGCTTGCGCAGTTCGGTCATCTTGTGGACCGCGACGCCGCGAGAGTCGGCAACTACGACGGAGAGTGCATCCTTGGCGACTTCACTGACCTCGGCAACAATTGCCTTCTTGCCTTCGAGTGCTAGTGCCACTGTGATCACTCCTTCGTGCCGGAACCCGAGGGCTCCGATGGTTACCATCTCCCCTTCCGTAGAAGAGGGGCTTCAATGATGGTGCTCACCAGATGCCTGGCGGCAACACCATCTGCGCAGGTGCCCGGGGGCGATTAAGCCGCCGGCAGACCCGAAGGTCAGGCGGCGGCGCCTGCGGTCTTTGACGGTGCCCCGCCGGCCGGGTGAATCACCCGGCACGGGGACCGCAAAGTGTCTTGCCTGTTGTGTCGCATCACACCAGCGCGGAGTGATCGACGGTCAGACCCGGGCCCATGGTGGTGGACAGGGTCATCTTCTTGAAGTACACGCCCTTGGAAGTGCTCGGCTTGAGCTTCTTCAGGTCGGCGAGCAGCGCATCCAGGTTGCCCTTGATGGCGTCGGCTTCGAAATCGACCTTGCCCAGGGTGGTGTGGATGATGCCGTTCTTGTCGGTACGGAAACGCACCTGACCGGCCTTGGCGTTCTTGACGGCGGTAGCGACGTCGGGGGTCACGGTGCCGACCTTGGGGTTCGGCATCAGGCCACGCGGACCCAGGATCTGACCCAGCTGGCCGACGACACGCATGGCGTCCGGCGAAGCGATGACCACGTCGAAGTCGAGCTGGCCTTTCTTGACCTGCTCGGCCAGGTCGTCCATACCGACGATGTCGGCACCGGCTTCCTTGGCGGCTTCTTCGTTGGCACCCTGGGTAAAGACGGCAACGCGCACGTCCTTGCCGGTACCGTTGGGCATCACGGTCGCACCGCGCACCACCTGGTCGGATTTACGCGGATCGACGCCCAGATTGATGGCGACGTCCAGCGACTCCTTGAACTTGACGGTGGACAGCTCGGAGAGCAGGGCCACGGCCTCGTCGATGGAGTAGACCTTGGTGGCGTCAACCTTGTCGCGAATCTGCTTTGCGCGCTTGGTAAGCTTTGCCATGATCAGAGACCCTCCACGTTGAGGCCCATGCTGCGGGCGCTACCGGCAATGGTACGCACCGCGGCGTCGAGATCGGCAGCCGTCATGTCCGGCTCCTTGGTCTTGGCGATCTCTTCGAGCTGCTCGCGGGTCACGGTACCGACCTTCTTCTTGTTCGGCTCACCAGAGCCGGACTTGATGCCAGCGGCCTTCTTCAGCAGCACCGCGGCGGGCGGTGTCTTGGTGACGAAGGTGAAGCTGCGGTCGGAGTAGACGGTGATGACCACGGGAGTCGGGAGACCCGGCTCGATGTTCTGCGTCTCGGCGTTGAACGCCTTGCAGAATTCCATGATGTTGACACCGTGCTGACCCAGCGCGGGACCCACGGGGGGACTCGGGTTGGCCTTACCAGCTGCAACCTGCAGCTTGATGTAAGCCTGTACTTTCTTGGCCATGATGGACTCCAGTTGGGTAGTAGCGCCTTGCGGCTCCCCGGACAAAACGGCCGCCCCTCGAGGCGACCCCTACGCACTGAAAACTTTCAGCACATGACGGCGGGCCTGCCTGAGCAGACCCACCGTAAAAAACTTGTCGACCTACTCCTTCTCGACCTGGGAAAACTCCAGCTCGACGGGAGTGGCGCGCCCGAAGATCAGCACACTGACCTGCAGACGACTCTTGTCGTAGTTGACCTCTTCGACCACGCCGTTGAAATCGGCGAAGGGGCCATCGATGACGCGCACCGACTGACCGGGCTCGAACATGGTCTTGGGACGCGGCTTTTCGGCCCCATCCCTGACGCGACTGAGAATGGCGTCGGCCTCGCGCTGGGTGATCGCCGCCGGCTTCTCCTTGGTCCCGCCGATAAAGCCCATGACACGGGGCGTCTCGTTGACCAGGTGCCAGGTCTCGTCGACCATTTCCATCTCGACCAGCACATAGCCGGGATAGAACTTGCGCTCACTCTTGCGGCGCTTGCCGTCACGCATCTCGACGACTTCTTCGGTCGGCACCAGAATCTCACCAAAGAGATCTTCCATGCCGTGCATCTTCACACGCTCGATCAGCGAGCGCATGACGTGCTTCTCGAAGCCGGAGTAGGCGTGGACGACGTACCAACGCTTGGACATGAAGACTCCTAACCGATGACGCCGGACATCGCCCAGCTGAGCAGCGTGTCGATCAACCAGAGCAGCAGCCCGACCACCAGCACAGCCACCAGCACGATGGCGGTGGTCTGGATGGTCTCGGGGCGCGTCGGCCAGACGACACGTTGAATTTCCTTCCTGGCGCTCTGCGCCAGCTCCACCAATTCACGCCCCTTGGTGGTGGTCAATGCGACCAGGGCAGCAACGACAGACAGGGCAACAACGCCCAGAACACGATACAGAAGCGGCTGGTCGGCAAAGTAGGTGTTGCCAACGACGGCCAGCACCAGAAGAACGACGACAACCGCCCACTTGAGCCCGTCGTGGCGCGACTCCTGCACCTCGGCGTTATGCTTCATGAAAACGAGACTCCTCAGGGCGCGGCAATCGAAACACGAAAGTATATAAAAAACTGCCAGCCTGGGGAAGACTGGCAGGCCAGGAGGGAATCGAACCCCCAACCTGCGGTTTTGGAGACCGCTGCTCTGCCAATTGAGCTACTGGCCTGTACTCGATGCAAACCACCCTTTGCGGGCAGCCTCTGCAACAGCGGGCGCCATGATAGCGAAACGGATCTCGCCTGGCAACCCCCTCCGCCCTGCAGACGCGGCGGAGAAAGAAAAAGCGAGCCTAGGCTCGCTTTTCTTAGATGGAGCTCATGGACGGATTTGAACCGTCGACCTCACCCTTACCAAGGGTGTGCTCTACCCCTGAGCTACATGAGCGCACTCTTCGGCAATCCAACTACTTCACATTGCCTAAACTCTGGAGCGGGCAGCGGGGATCGAACCCGCATCATCAGCTTGGAAGGCTGAGGTTCTACCATTGAACTATGCCCGCAAAATCGGTACTAAACCTTCTTTGCTGAAGCAAAGCCCACCGAACCCAAACCAGCCTGACAGCGTCCGACCGCCTGCTCCATATCAACCAGAAACCACAACTCTGGTCGATCAAAATCTGGTGGAGGGGGAAGGATTCGAACCTTCGAAGCTTTCGCGGCAGATTTACAGTCTGCTCCCTTTGGCCACTCGGGAACCCCTCCAACTGGCGACGTATTTTATCGCCCTGCCCCGAGAAGTCAAGTGGTTGTTTTGAAAGAATCAAGCTGTACGCAAAATTCTTACAACCTGTCTCGACGGCAGCCTGCAACCCGCGGGTCGCTGTACCTCGGAACGCGGCGCATTGTGTCAAAGCAGAATGGATAACGCAAGGCTTCCATAGGCTTTTTTTACGGCGCACCGGAAAACCACGGTCACAGCAGCATCGAAAACGCCAGGCCCGCACGGATCTTTTCCAGCGCTACCGGAGCCGGTGGCACCGGCGCCCCCGCCATCTTGCCGGCACGTTCTGCTGCCGTCAGAGGGAAACACGCTTCAAGACCGGCGTAGACCATGTCCGGCCAGATCGCGTGGGGTACGCGAATACCACGAGACACCACCCTGGCATCGCCGCCGGTGACCAGCATGGGTAGCGCCACCCCTTCACGATCACAGACCTCGCTGTAGATCCGATTGACCGCGCTGACAGCGGCCATGTAGATACCGTGATTGACCGCCTCTACCGTGCGCCGCCCAGGAGCGAGCAGCTCATCTGCCTCGCTGTCCGGGTCGATGGCCACGTTGCGGGTGCCCAGCTTCAGGCTTTCTTTCATCAGACGCAGCCCCGGCAGGATGTACCCCCCGAGATGACGCCCGCCTGGCAGCACGAAGTCGATGGTGATGGCACTGCCACAGTCCACCGTGCAGCTGGCACCGGCGAGCTGATAGCCCGCCAGCACCCCCATCCAGCGATCCACGCCCAGTCGACCCGGCTCGTGATAGCCGTTGGTGACGCCCAGCGCTTCGTGGCAGGAGCGCGCCACGTGCACCGAACGCACCCGGTCCTTGAGCAGCGACTCGGTCTGCGCCAGCACCGAACGCCTCGCTACACTGGAAATGCGCACCGTCTCGACCACGTCGAGGTCGGGAATGTCCGACCCGGGCTTCCACTCCTCCCGGGTCCACACCGCGCCCCTGGAGCGAATCTCGCTGCTGTCAGCGTCCTTCAGGCGCCACTTGGACAGGGTATTGCCGATATCCAGATCAAGAATCATGGGCGAGCCCGCACGCTGATCTCTCCTCCCACCAGGCGCTCTTGCCGCTCTCCGTCAATGCCCTTGCGCACCCAGAGATTGCCACTGCCATCCACGTCTCCTGCCTGGGCCAGCTCGCGCTGCCCCCCTCGAATGATTTCGATGTCCCAACCGGCAAAGGCGTGACGTGCGTTCCAGGCGTCGCGCCAGGCATCGAACCCCTGCTCCTCGAAACCTGCCAGCATGCCCAGCAGACCGTCCAGCAATTCGGCCGCCAGCACGTTACGGGATAGTCCCGGAGCCTGATCATGCACACAAGCGACCGGCTGATCGATCTTCGCCCGGAAGCTCTCCGGCAGATCCACGTTGATGCCCATGCCGAGCACCACCTCGCAGGGGCCGGCGGCGTCACCGCTCATCTCGACCAGAATACCGGCCAGCTTGCCAAAGCCCTGCTGACCCGCCCCCTGCCCGGTCGCTCCCTGCTCATCCAATCCTTGCTGAGCCGATCCTTGCGGACCCAAGGGCAACAGCACGTCGTTGGGCCACTTCAGCCCGGGCTTGAGCCCATGGCGTTCCAGTACCTGGGCCAGCACCACGCCGATGGCCAGGCTGAGGCCTTCCAGGGCAGCGACACCCGAATCGAAGCGCCAGCCCACGGAGCACATCAGCGTGCGCCCCCAGGGGGTCGTCCAGGTGCGCCCGCGCCGCCCACGGCCGGCGCTCTGCTGTTCGACCAGGCAGGCCTCAGCGTGCCCTGCTCCCTGACGAAAACGCTCGCGCAGGAACTCGTTGCTCGAGGGCAGGGTGTCTTCCACGAAGAGGCGCGAGAGGTGCCGACGCGACTCGCGTGACAGCGCGGCCACCACCGAGGGCCCATCGAGCAGCTCAAGGGGTTCGGCTAGCCGATACCCCTGCCCCTTGACCGCCTCCATGGGGATGCCGAGATCCTCAAGCTTGCGCAGCTGCTTCCACACCGCCGCCCGCGACACGCCCAGCTTTTCCCCCAGCTGCTGGCCGGAGTGGAACTCGCCGTCACTCAACAGCCGAATCAGCTCACCAATGGTCATCCCTCGCCCCTTCCACGGGAAAAGGGCATAGTCTATCGAATGTCGCCTGTCGCCGGAAATCCACGCGTCTGCAACACTCCTGTGGGTGTGCCTCTGAGCAACTCCTCCAGGTGTTACGAGCACCGACGGGCGGTGGCGAGCAAAAGGAAAATGGCACCATGCAAGCGTCCGCCACTCTGCTCGATTGTAGCCACGCGGACAATGCCCGAGCCTGGACTCGAAAGTCCTCCACAACGCCAATGCCAGCCGCCTACTGACTGGCCACTGCGTCGCTGCTTGCTGCATCGAAGCAGCAATATCTGATGGGCGAAGCCCGCCCTGTACGCTATTGCTGCAGGCGCAACGAACCAGCCACCAGGCCGGCGTCTTCACGACACCATGGCTTCGATGCTCTTGCGCGTGGCACCGACCAGGTTGTCGAAGGCGGCCAGAGCGGCCTGCTCATCACGCCGCCGCATGGCCTCGAGCAGGTCTTCGTGGTGGGCAAAACTTGCGTCAAAGACTTCATGACGATCGTCCGGCGAGTCCCAGGACAGGTACAGCTCGTCGTGCATCATCTGGATCAGCCCGACCAGCACGCGATTGCCGCAGGCCTGATAGATCGCAAGGTGAAAGGCCGCGTCGGCCTCGCTGACCGCGAGGAAATCCTCCCTCGCCCGAGCACGTCGATAGTCATCCAGGTGGCCGGCCATGGCCTCGAAGGCGGTCTCTTCGGCGTGCCGCACGGCTAACAGAATGGCCTGGGCCTCCAGCGCCTGGCGAACCTCGAGCATCTCCAGCAGATGCGCCCTGGCGTCGTGGATGCCAAGACTGGCCAGCAGTTGAAAGGTCCGCTGTTCGCTGACGAAGATCCCCTTGCCGTTGACCACCTCGATGATGCCCTCGGCCTGGAGCTTCTTGAGGCCCTCCCGGAGGGTAGATCGACCTACCTCCAGGCGCTCCATCCACTCCCCCACCGAAGGTAGGCGCGCCCCCGGCGCCAGCTGCTCTTTGGCGATATAGGCGCTGATCTCTCCGGCGACGGTGTCCGATAAGTAGAGTCGTTTCATGACGTTGGCATCCAGGCAGGAAAGGCGTCCAGGGGACTGATCGACGGTAACGGCAAACCTCTTCTGGATCAATTGTGGGGCCAGCAGGGCCGTGCTAGCTTAGCTATCAGACAGGCTGATAGCTCAATCCACCCTGCTTGCGGAGACCGCACCGTGGACCCACAGGATCGCCATATCTGTAGTCACGCCTTCGAACAGCGCCAGGATCATCACGGCGCCGTGGCACCTCCCGTCTACCAGACCAGCATCTTCACCTTCCCGGACCTCGAAAGCTTCAGCCGCGCACAGCTGGCCGAACGCGAACGCTTCATCTATAGCCGAGGGCTCAATCCCACCGTCAAGTTGCTGGAGGACAAGCTGGCGGCGCTGGAACGTGGCCAGGCCTGCAAGGCCTTTGCCTCCGGCATGGGCGCCATCTCCGCCACGCTATTCTCGCTGCTGAAGCACGGCGACCACGTCCTGCGCATCAACCAGACCTACGGGCCGAGCGTCGAGTTGCTCGACCATATGGCCCGCTACGGCGTCAGCCACGACGGTATCGCCGGTGACCAGCAACTGACCGACCACCTGCGGCCCGAGACCCGCCTGATCTACATCGAGAGTCCGTCGTCACTGCGCATGGAGCTGGCAGACCTCGAGGCTATCTCCGCCATCGCCCGGAAACGCGGCATCCTCACGCTGATCGACAACACCTGGGCCACCCCGCTGTTCCAGAAGCCGCTTACCCACGGCATCGATATGGTGGTGCACTCGCTGTCGAAGTACATCGGCGGGCACAGCGACGTGGTCGGCGGCGCAGTCATCGCCGACGCCAAGCTGATCGACAGGCTCTTCACCAACGGTCACCAGTTGCTGGGCGCCGCTCTGTCGCCCCACAGCGCCTCGCTGATCCTGCGCGGTCTACGCACCCTGCCGGTGCGCATGGCCGAGCATCAGCGCAACGCCTTGGCGGTCGCCCGTTTTCTCGCTGACCACCCGCAGGTCGCAGCGGTGCATCACCCGAGCCTCGCCAAAGGCGCCGCCGCCGACTGGGCCGCCCGACAGCTGCACGGCCATTCGGGCCTGCTCAGCCTTGCGCTTCACCACCCCAGCTACTCGCGCATCGCGAACTTCATCGACGCCCTCGAACTGATGCGTATCGGCGTCAGCTGGGGCGGCTACGAAAGTCTCGCGCTGTCTCCCATGCGCCCCGACGGCAGCGGCCAGCCGCTGATTCGCCTGGCCATCGGGCTTGAACACATCGACGACATCATCGACGACCTCGAGCGGGGGTTCGCCGCGCTCGACCGCTGATCACCACGAGGAGGACATCCCATGCCAGCCATACAACGACAACCTGGACTTGTTCCATCCCTGATCCTGCTGACCGCCATCGCCTTCGCCATCGTCTACGGCATCGTGGTGGCGGGCCTACCCACCGAACTGGTGCTGATCACCCTGGGCGCCGCCGCCACCCTGTTCAGTCTGCTGCACGGCGGGACCTGGGAAGGCGTCATGGACATCATGGGCAACAAGGTACGCACCGCCCTGTCCGCGCTACTGGTGCTCTACAGCATCGGTATCATCATCGGCACCTGGATGATCTCGGGCACCATTCCCTACTTCATCTACCATGGCCTGGAGCTGATCGATCCCCGCTACCTGTACGTCATGGCGTTCTTTGGCACCGCCATCGTCTCCACCTTCACCGGCACCTCCTGGGGCTCCGCCGGGACCCTGGGGGTGGCCATCATGGGCATCGCCGCGGCCATGGACATCAACCTGGCGATCACCGCCGGCGCGGTGCTCTCGGGCGCCTACTTCGGCGACAAGCTGTCGCCGCTGTCGGACACCACCATCATGGCTTCCATGGTGGTAGGCGAAGACCTGTACCGACACATCCGCCACCTGATGTACACCTCGCTGCCCGCCAGCGTGGTGGCCGCTGTGGTCTACCTGATACTCGGCCTCAACATGGACCTGGCAGAGGGCACCCCGGAGGCCATCGCCGCCAGCGCCGAGACCATCGGCGGGCTCTATCAGCTGAACCTCCTGTTGCTGCTGCCGGTGGCCATCGTGCTGTTCGGCTCGGTGCGCAAGAAGCCGACCCTGGTGGTACTGTTCCTGGCCTCGGCCTGCGCCGCCCTGCTGGCGATACTGCTCCAGGGTGCCAGCCCCGAGGCGGTGGCCAAGGCCGCAGTCTCGGGCTTCAACGTCAGCCTGCTGGCCGGCTTCAACCCGGGCCTGGACGTCGCCACCCTGCCCCCGGCACTGGTCAGCCTGCTGAACCGTGGCGGGCTCTACAGCATGCACGGAGCAGTGCTGTTCGCGCTGTGCGCCTTCTTCTTTGCCTCGGCGCTGGAGGCAGCCGGCATCCTCAAGGTCGTGCTCGATCGCAGCCTGGCCTACGTGCGCTCCGCCCGCGGCACCATCCTGGCCTCGCTGGCGGCCAGCAGCACCATCATCCTGGCCACCGGCAACAGCTACGTAACCTTCTTTTTGACCCGTGAGCTGTTCGCCGAGCAATATCGCAAGCGAGGGCTGCACCAGCTCAATCTGTCGCGCAGCATGGAAGACGGCGGCATGATTCCCGAGCCGCTCGCCCCCTGGACCGTCTCCGCCGTCTACATGGCAGGCACCCTGGGTGTCGCCACCCTGGACTACGCTCCATGGGCGCTGTTCAACTACCTGGGTATCGTCTTCTCGATCCTGCTGTCCATGATCGGCCCCTGGACCGGCTGGTTCGGCGTAAAGCGCATCGAGCCCACTGGCGAGGAACAGACCGATTCGGTCACTCCATCAATGAACGCTTCTTCCACCGTCAAATAGGCCCGTCGAACCAGCCCTTCTAACTAGCCCGTCGAACTGGCTCGGCTACATCACCAGCCAACACCACCTCAACACGCAACAGGCCCCCGGCGACTTGGTCGCCGGGGGCCTGTTGCGTTCCGCCAGGTTGCTGTATCGAACAGCGTCAGGCGTGCTGCTTCTCGTGACGCCCTTCGTGGATTTCCTCGACCAGCTTGTGGCAGAAGATATCCAGATCATCGGGCTTACGGCTGGTCACCAGGCCGTTATCCACCACTACCTGCTCGTCGACCCAGTCGGCGCCTGCATTGCGCAGATCCTGTTCGACACTCGGGTAGGAGGTCAGCCTGCGACCTTCGACCACCCCGGCGTTGATCAGGATCCAGGGGGCGTGGCAGATCGCTGCCACCGGCTTGTGAGCCTGGAAGAAAGCCTTGACGAAGCTCAAGGCCTTCTCGTCCTGGCGCAGGGCGTCAGGGTTGAACAGACCGCCAGGCAACACCAAGGCGTGATAGTCATGTTCGCTGACATCATCCAGGGCCACGTCGACGTCGTAGGTGTCACCCCAGTCATTTTCTGCCCAGGCCTTGATGCCCTTGGCCTCCGGGGAGACCACGTGCACCACGATGCCCTGCTGCTGAAGCTTCGCCTTGGGTACCGCCAGCTCCGACTCCTCGAAACCGTGAGTGGCGAGAATCGCGACACGTTTGCCTTCCACTTGCTGCGTCATGACATCCTCCATGGATCGATAAATTAGACAATCGACTCTATCTGTCACGTGCTTGTACAAGATGGAGGTCCTGCCGCCGTGCTTCAACCCGCGTATCGCACAAGCCTAAATCAAGTTTGTCGGTCGCCACTCTCCCCTTCTGGCGGAAGATTCCGGTGATAGCGATGGCTTAGCTGCTCGATGACCAGACTTTACAAAACGAAGGCCCAACTCCTCCTGGAATTGGGCCTTCTTTTGAATCGATACCTGACGATGACACTTAGACAGTAAGGTCGCTCGCATGGGGGTGAGTCACCCCAGCGCTCTTTACAAGGGCTGCGGCAACGCCACAAGGGGAGACGAACGACGCGAGCCCGCCCTTTAGAAGAGCCAGGCCGGACCGCGCCGAGGGGGTTATCGGCGCGGCCCCACAAATAAAGAGCGGGGCTGAACTTGTAGAGAGCCATGCATGCGTTCTTTACAAAAAGAAGACCCGACTATCTCTCGATAATCGGGCCTACTTCTGAATAAATGCCTGACGTTGGGGTGGACCCTCCGCTCGCTCGTCCAGGCCGCCGCTCTGCCCCTGAAGACTGCCGGATGACGCCACCAAGGTAACAATGTTTCTACTCGTCTCATCCCTGAGACTCGCCCTTCGTTCCTCAAGGCCCGCCTGCGGCGGTTCTCCTCTGTTCCCGACAGGGTAGTCGCATGGGGGTGAGTCACCCCGAGCTTTTGCGGCAACGCCGCAAGGGGGGACGAACGACGCGAGCTTGCGAGCGGCCGGACCGCGCCGAGGGGGTTATCGGCGCGGCCCCACATATAAAAAGCGGGGTCTGCCCCATGCATGCGAAAAAGCCCGATTATCTCTCGATAACCGGGCTTCTTCTGAATAAATGCCTGACGATGACCTACTCTCGCATGGGGAAACCCCACACTACCATCGGCGCTGAGCGGTTTCACTTCTGAGTTCGGCAAGGGATCAGGTGGTTCCCACTCGCTATGGTCGTCAGGCGGAAAAAGGCAATGTACATCACTACTGACAAAGTCCTGCTCGATACGTCCCACGTATCCGTCAATTGATTCGAGACATCATCGACCAAAACCCTTTGGGTGTTATATGGTCAAGCCTCACGGACCATTAGTACCGGTTAGCTCAACGCCTTGCAGCGCTTCCACACCCGGCCT
>NZ_RRCU01000011.1:0-162207 GCF_003856855.1 Halomonas sp. YLB-10 | reverse complement strand
AAGCGGACCAAACTTGGCTCAAGGTTCAAACGTCTCGTTTGACGAGTCGCTTGCCTTGATATTTCAGTGACAGTGTCACTGACTCATCGGCAAGCGCCCACATGAATTACCTGATCAAATTGTTAAAGAGCGTGCTCTGGGCTCTATAGAGAGCTTAAAGAGCTGCTCTCGCGACACCTGGCCGGAAGAGCGTCTCGCTTTGCAGCGCCTGTTGGCGCAGCGCCCTGCGAGGAAGGCGTATTCTACAGAATCGAAGTGTTTCGTCAAGGCTTTCTTTTTTCGCCGTGCAAGCGATGCCTGCAAGACCCAAGAGAAAGCGAAGCGAGCCTGACGCGCATCCTGCGATGCCGTCCTGGCGACTCCGATCGAGTGGCGAGCATTCTACCGATTTCTCGTTGCTCGTCAAGTGGAGAATTTTTCGAAGACTTGAAAAAGCCTTTTCAAAACAATCACTTTTACCACCCTTTACCGCCTGTGACGTTTGCTCGTCGCCGGCAGCGGATGCGTACTTTACGGATTGGGACCGGGCTTGGCAAGCACTTCGTGTAAAAAAATTTCACGCCAGCGTCATCACATCGTCATGGGTCAGAAGCCTCCAACACCCACCCCATCCTTCACGTCTCTACTGCGCTATTTCTACTGCGCTATTCCAGACCATTGCTCAATAGCTGATTGGTGCAGCGAGCCGGTCTGTCCTTTCACTTGCCGCTACGCCCTCGGGAGCCGCACCTGTCGTTGCCAAGCCACCCTTGCTGCGTCTCTTCCTTGCTGCGCCGTGCTTGATGCACCTTGCCTGCTGCACCTTCCTTGCTGCGCCAGCTTTCCTTGCTGCGCCAGCCTTGGCCCTGGCCTTCGCCTGCCCCACGACTCGCGCCTTCATGTTACCCACAGCCATCTTCTCGCACTCGCCTGTGGACAGGTCGCAGACAGGCGGGTGGCAAAACGAAGGACGCCCGCCAGTGGCGAGCGTCCCGGAAGCGATGGTCACACCGGCGGATCAGCCGCGCAGCGTCACTCTGGCGTAACGCTTCTTGCCTGCCTGGATGACATAGCTCTGGCCGAGCGCCAGCATCAGATCCTTGGCCACCACTTCGCCATCGACGCGCACACGTCCATTACCCAGCATGTCCTTGGCCTGGGCGCTGTTGTTGGCAAGTCCCGAGCGATTGAGCACTGCCGCGATCGGCGCCTGATCGCTGCCTTCAAAGACCACCTCGACCTCGGGCAGGTCTTCGGGCAGTTCACCTTCCGCCAACTGGTTACCGGCGCTTCGGTGTGCATTCGCCGCCGCTTCATCACCGTGGTAGCGGGCAATCAGCTCGCGCGCCAGCTCCATCTTGATGTCACGAGGGTTGTCACCGCGCTCGATCCGCGCGCGCAGATCCTCGATGGCGGCATTGTCCTTGAGCGACAAGAGTTCGAAATAGCGCCACATCAGGCTGTCGGGCATCGATACCAGCTTGTTGAACATCGCCCCCGGCGCTTCGTCGACGCCGACATAGTTGCCCAGCGACTTGGACATCTTCTGCACGCCGTCGAGGCCTTCCAGCAGCGGCATGGTAATGACGACCTGGGGCTCGAGACCGAAGTGCTTCTGCACCTCGCGGCCCATCAGCAGGTTGAACTTCTGGTCGGTTCCACCCAGCTCGATGTCAGCCTTCAAGGCGACGGAGTCATAGCCCTGGACCAGCGGGTAGAGGAACTCGTGTACCGAGATGGCCTGGCCACCCTTGTAGCGCTTTTCGAAGTCATCGCGCTCGAGCATCCGCGCCACGGTGGTCTGACCGGCGAGTTCGATCATGTCAGCGGCGCTCATTTCGGAGAACCACTCGGCGTTGAAGCGAACCTCGGTCTTGTCGGGATCGAGGATCTTGAACACCTGCTCCTTGTAGGTCTGGGCGTTGGCCTTGACCTCGGCCTCGGTCAGCGGCTTGCGGGTGACGTTCTTGCCGGTGGGGTCACCGATGCGTCCGGTGAAATCGCCGATCAGAAAGATGACCTCGTGGCCGAGAGCCTGAAACTGGCGCATCTTGGTCAACAGTACGCTGTGGCCCAGGTGCAGGTCCGGCGCGGTCGGATCGAAGCCCGCCTTGATTCTCAGCTTGCGCCCGGAAGCGAGCTTTTTCTTCAGCTCATCCTCCAGCAGAATCTCGTGCGTGCCGCGCTGAATCAGCGCAAGGGCCTCGTCCACATCGCTCATGGTATTCACTCCACTTATCAATTCGGCTTTCCAGCTCGGCTTGGCTTGGTCAATCGGCCCTTGCGCGGACATCGACGCCCCCGTCAGCAGGGGCACGTCGTCACGGCGCCGGCGCCAGGTATAGACAGTGGCGGGGATGTTACCATGAACCTTTCCACCGGTTGAGATGACAAGGCCCATGCAACGCTTCATTGGACTGATGTCGGGCACCAGCATGGACGGGATCGACGCCGCCCTGGTGCGCTTTGACGCCACAGGCACGGCAGCTCTGGAGGCCAGCGTCGGCATTCCCATGCCGCAGGCTCTGCGTGAGCGGCTGTGGCAACTGGCCCACGCCGATCAGGTCAGCTTTGCTGACCTGGCCTGGGCCGAGGAGGCTTTCTGCCAGTGCCAGGCCGAGGCAGTCCAGCGATTGCTCGAGCAACAGGGACTTGAACCCGAGGACATCTCTGCCATCGGCAGCCATGGGCAGACCATCGAGCATGCCCCCTACGGCCACCAGCCAGGCTCGCCCCCCTATACATTGCAACTGGACAATCCCAGCCGGCTGGCCGAGCTGACTCGCTGTGCCGTGGTCGCCGACTTCCGCCGCCGCGACCTGGCCGCCGGTGGTCAGGCCGCACCACTGGCACCGATCTTCCACCAGCAGGTATTTCGCCACCCCGAACGCTGGCGGCTGGTGCTGAACCTTGGCGGCATCGCCAACCTGACGCTGCTGCCGCCGACCTCGGACCCGCGTGCCCCGCTGGGCTTCGACACCGGGCCTGCCAATGCCCTGCTCGACGCCTGGCACCAACGCCATCGCGGCACCCCCTTCGATGCCAACGGCGATTGGGCTGCCGGCGGCCAGGTGGATACCGCACTGCTAGAACGTTGGCTGGCAGAGCCCTACTTTCACCGCCCACCGCCTCGCAGCACCGGGCGTGAGCTGTTCTCTCTCCACTGGGCAGAGGCGAAGTTGAACGGTTCAGAGTCACCACAGGACGTCCAGGCCACCCTGGCGGAACTGACCGCCACCAGCGTCGCCCTGGGCATCGAGATGGCGCGGGAGCACTTTACCGCCCCTGCCTCCCTCGACCTGGTGCCCTGCGGCGGCGGTTCACGCAACCTGGACCTGCTGGCACGCCTTGCGCGCCAGCTGCCGGAGGCCACTCTACTGGACAGCGAATCCCTGGGCTGGCCGGCCGACTGGCTGGAAGCCGCCGCCTTTGCCTGGCTGGCCCATGCCCGACTGAATCTGCAACCCGGCAACCTGCCGTCGGTCACCGGCGCCAGCGCAGAGCGCGTGCTCGGCGGGCTCTACGCCCGCTAAAGGGTCACGACTGGCTCTGAACCACCGCCTCACCCCCAGCCTTCGCCCTGGGGGCTCACCCAGCCCTCGTTCTGCCCGCCGCTCCAGCCGGCGCTCGGCGCGCTATCGACCAGAGATTCACGGGTCAGGCGCCGGGCATCCTCCGGCGCCACCTCGCCACAGGCCACCAGTCTCGCCAGGTCGGCGTCCAGGGTCTGCATGCCGGCCTGGCCGCCGGTCTGCATCGATGAGTAGATCTGGGCCAACTTGTCCTCGCGGATCAGATGACGGATCGCCTGATTGATCAAGAGGATCTCGCGTGCCGCCACTCGCCCGCCCCGGCTGCTGGGCAGCAGCGCCTGGGAGACGACCGCCTGCAACGACTCCGACAGCATGGTCCGCACCGCATTCTTTTCATCACCCGGGAAGGCATCGATGATCCGATCGATGGTCTTGACCGCGGAGGCGGTATGCAGGGTGGCAAATACCAGATGCCCGGTCTCGGCCGCGGTCATGGCCAGGCGCGCCGTTTCCAGGTCGCGAATCTCTCCGACCAGAATGACGTCGGGATCCTCGCGCAGGGCGCTGCGCAGGGCGACGGCAAAGCCCTCGGTGTGGCGGTGTACCTCACGCTGGGACACCAGCGCCTGCTGGCTGTGGTGGATGAACTCGATGGGATCCTCGATGGTGAGGATATGGTCGCGACGGTGGCGGTTGATATGGTCGATCATCGCCGCAAGCGTAGTGCTCTTGCCGGACCCGGTGGGCCCGGTCACCAGTACCAGGCCCCGCGGCAGGGCGACAAGACGTTCGAAGATCTCGCCCATCCCCAGCTCCGAAAGCGTCGGGATACGATCGGGGATGGTACGCAGGACCGCCGCCGCCCCGCGCTGCTGGACGAAAGCATTGACGCGATAACGCGACAGGCCCGGGATCTGGTGGGAAAAATCGGCCTCGTGGGTGCGCGAGTACTGCTCGCGCAGCTCCTCATCCATCAACGACTCGAGCAGCAATCTGACCTGACCGTCGCCCAGCGGCGGACCAGGCAGACGCTCCAGTTCACCATTGACGCGCATCACCGGTGGCAGTCCCGCCGACAGGTGCAGATCCGAGGCGCCCTGCTTTGCCGAGAGTGCCAGCAGTTCGGTAATATCCATGGGCTTACCAGGCTTGAACCCCCGACTCGGGGGCAGGGAGCCCCACGATAGGACAGACCCAGGCCGATGACCACGACGATTGCCGAATCCTTGACCCAAGCCCGGACACGCCTGAATCAGGCACTTGCAAAGGCGGGAAGAGCGCCCGACGCGGCCCTGCTGCTGGCGGTCAGCAAGACCAAGCCAGCCGACATGATCCGGGATGCCTATGCCCTGGGCCAGCGCGACTTCGGCGAGAACTATCTACAGGAAGCGCTGGATAAACAGGCCCAACTGGGCGACTGCCCTGGCATACACTGGCACTTCATCGGACCGCTGCAATCCAACAAGACACGTGACGTGGCCAGCCATTTCGACTGGGTCCATGGTGTCGATCGTGCCAAGATCGCTCAGCGCCTGAGCGATCAGCGCCCGGATGGCCTTCCCGCACTGAATATCTGTCTGCAGGTCAACGTCAGCGGCGAAGCAACCAAATCAGGCGTCAGCCTGGAGGAGCTGCCTGAGCTGGCGAGCCTGGCGGCGGCGCTGCCTCGCGTGCGTCTGCGCGGATTGATGGCCATCCCGGCCCCCAGCGAAGACCCAGAAGCGCAGCGCGAGCCCTTCCGTCTACTGGCCGAGGCCTTGTCATCGCTGCGTCGAGAGCTGCCGGACGCACCGCTGGACACCTTGTCCATGGGCATGAGTGCCGACCTGGAGGCCGCCGTCGCCGAGGGCGCCACCATCGTGCGCCTGGGCACCGCGATCTTTGGCTCGCGCCAGTGAGCCCGTCGCCACGACAGGCCTGGTGACGCTACCCTGTTTGTCCGAATATCCAATGCCCTACCCTTCAAGGAGCCCCGCATGGCCAGCAACGTGACCTTTATCGGCGCCGGCAACATGGCCAGCGCCATCTTCGGCGGCATGGTGCACAGCGGCTACCCTGCCGATGCCATCACCGCCACCGCCACCCGTGACGCCACCCTGGCGCCGCTCGCCGAGCGCCTGGGCATCCATACCACCACCGACAATCTGGCGGCGATCGAGCACGCCGACGTGGTCGTACTGTCGGTCAAGCCACAGATCATGCGCCAGGTGTGCGAGACTCTACGGGAGTCGGTGCAAAAGCGTCGGCCGCTGATCGTGTCGGTGGCGGCTGGCCTCAGCGCCGAGACCTTGGAACAATGGCTGGGTGGCGGCCTGGCGGTGGTCCGCTGCATGCCCAACACTCCGTCGCTGGTCGGTGCCGGTGCCTCCGGGCTGTATGCCAACCCGCGCGTCAGCGACGAGCAGCGCGCCCTGGTCGGCGAGCTGATGACGTCCGTCGGCATCATCGAATGGGTCGAAGACGAAGCCCTGCTGGAAGCGGTCACCGCCGTCTCGGGCAGTGCACCGGCCTACTTCTTCCTGATGTTCGAGGCCATGGAAGAGGCCGCCGTCAAACTCGGGCTAAGCGCAGAAAGCGCTCGCCGACTGGCGATGCAGACCGCCTACGGAGCCGCCTCGATGGCGATGCAGAGCGACCGTGATCCCGGTGAACTGAAACGCAATGTGATGTCCCCGGGGGGTACCACCGAGAGGGCCATCGAATATCTGGAGCAGGCAGGACTGCGGCAGGCGCTCGACGGCGCCATGCATGCCTGTGCCAAGCGTGCCCAGGAAATGTCTGCCGAACTCGGCAAGGGTTAATCAAAGACGGAGGAGCCCACATGGGCAGTCAACTGGGAAACGCTGGCCTGCTGCTGGTCAACACCCTGATCAACATCTTCTTGTTCCTGCTGATGCTGCGCTTTCTGCTGCAGGCCTCGAAGGCGGACTACTACAACCCCTTGAGCCAGTCGGTGGTCAAGATTACCCAGCCGGTGGTGCGTCCCTTCCAGAGCGTGCTTGGCCCGGTGATGGGCCGCTTTGACCTGGCCACCCTGGCCGCGGGCTTTCTGGTCAAGGTGATCAGCATCATCATCCTGCTGCAGCTGGCCGGTGTCGGCATGCCGAGGCTCGATGGCCTGGCCATCGCCGGCGTCGCGGCCCTGGCCAGCGCGATCCTGAAGATCTACTTCTTTGCGCTGATCGTGATGATCATCCTCAGCTGGGTCGCCCCCAACGCCAGCCATCCCGGCGCGCTGCTGGTGATGCAACTGGTGGAGCCGATCATGGCGCCGGTACGCCGGGTGATTCCGCCGCTGGGGATGCTCGACCTGTCACCCATCGTGGTGTTCATCGGCATCAACCTGATCGATGGCATCGTGGTGGGCTCGCTGGTCCGGGCCGCCGGTATCTCCGGGATGCTGGTCGGGCTCTAGGCTCGACCAACGCTCGCGTACACGGCCACGACAACACCAACTTTCACTGGACACACACGACTGATGCCCGAGACGACTCGCGATTCGGTCGGACTGGTGACGCCGCAGGTGGCGCACTTCGACGACCCTCTGCCCCTGGTCTGCGGCAAGACGCTGCCGGCCTACGACCTGGTCTACGAGACCTACGGCACCCTCAATCAGGACCGCAGCAATGCGGTCCTCATCTGCCATGCCCTGTCCGGCCACCACCACGCCGCGGGCTATCATGACGAGGCCGATCGCAAGCCAGGCTGGTGGGACGCCCACATCGGTCCCGGCAAGTCCATCGACACCGATCGTTTCTTCGTCATCTCGCTGAATAACCTCGGCGGCTGCCACGGCTCCACCGGGCCTTCCAGCATCAACCCGGACACCCGCCGCCGCTGGGGGCCGGACTTCCCCATGGTCACCGTCTGCGACTGGGTCGACAGCCAGGTTCGCCTGGCCGATCGGCTGGGCATCAGCCGCTTCGCCGCCGTCGTCGGCGGCAGCCTGGGCGGCATGCAGGTGCTGCAGTGGTCACTGGCCTATCCGGAACGCATCGCCAACGCGGTGGTCATCGCCGCCACGCCCAAGCTGTCGGCGCAGAACATCGCCTTCAACGAGGTCGCGCGTCAGGCCATTCGCTCGGACACCGACTTCCACGACGGCCACTACGCCGATCACGAGACCCTGCCCCGTCGCGGACTGAAGCTGGCACGCATGGTCGGCCACATTACCTATCTGTCCGAAGACGCCATGGGTTCGAAGTTCGGCCGTGATCTGCGCAGCGAAGACCTCAACTTCGGCTTCGACGTGGAGTTCCAGGTGGAGTCCTACCTGCGCTACCAGGGCGACGCCTTTTCCACCTCCTTCGACGCCAACACCTATCTGCTGATGACCAAGGCGCTGGACTACTTCGACCCGGCCTCGTCCCACCAGGGCGACCTGGCCAAGGCCCTGGCCCCGGCTGAGTGTCCGTTCCTGGTGGTCAGCTTCAGCACCGACTGGCGGTTCCCGCCGTCACGCTCCAAGGAACTGGTCAACGCCTTGATTCGTGCCGGCAAGTCGGTCAGCTACGCCAATATCGACTCGCCCCACGGCCATGACGCCTTCCTGATGCCGGAGCCACGCTATCAAGCGATCTTCGCCGGCTTCATGAGACGCGTCGCCGATGACCTCAAGCTGCCGTCACGCCAGGAGGCCGACCATGCGCTCTGACCTCACCCTGATTCACGGCTGGATTCCCGAGGGCGCCCATGTGCTCGACCTGGCCTGCGGTGACGGCACCCTGCTGCACGCTCTGGCGCGCGACAAGGGCGTCACCGGTTACGGTCTGGAAATCGATCCTGACGGCATCACCGCCTGCATCGAAAAGGGCGTCAGCGTCATCGAGCAGAACCTCGACGAAGGACTCGCCAACTTCGAGGATGACGCCTGCGATCTGGTGATCATGACCCAGGCGTTACAGGCGCTGCGCCGCCCCGACCGCATGCTCGACGAAATGCTGCGGGTGGCCCGGGAATGCATCATCACCTTCCCCAACTTCGCCTACTGGCGCCACCGGGTCCATCTTGGGCTACGCGGCTACATGCCGGTGTCCAAGTCGCTGCCCCACGCCTGGTACGACACCCCCAACATCCACCTGTCGACGTTCAATGACTTCGAGGCGCTGTGTCGTGACAAGGGGGTGACCATCGTCGACCGCGCGGTGGGCATCAAGGACCACGAAGGTAGACGGCTGTCACGGCTGTGGCCCAACCTGTTTGGCGAGATCGCGATCTTTCGCGTGAGCCGCGACGGCTGACACCTGCCGCGGGCCCACCACAGGCCTCGGCGCGACAGGATGGGCCGAGGGTCAAGGCAGCAATGGGTCGGACGTCAGCAGGCAAGCCTGCTGCCAAGGAGCATGAGATGAACGTCAATCGAGCCAGCCACCGACGATACGCGCTCGCCTTGTCTCTGCTGGTGCTGCTGGCGCTGCAGGCATTGCCGACGGCGCCAGCCCAGGCCCAGCAGTTCGAGCGCTTCGGCGATATCGAGGCGCACTACAGCGCCATCACCACCGACTTTCTCCCCGAGGAGATGGCCCGCCGTCTGGATATCCAGCGCAGCCCGCACCAGGGCCTGGTCAGCCTCAGCGTTCGCGACGCCGATGGCCAGGCCCTCAACGTCGCCACCGAAGGCAGCGTCTCGGTGGTGGGCAAGCCCGGCGAGACACCTCTGGCCTTTCGCACCCTGCGGGAAGGCGATGGCATCTCGCGCTACGCCACCTTCGCCATCGACACCAGTGCGCCGATGCGCTTTCGGCTCTCGCTGCAGCTTGACCGCAACGCTTCCCCCGAGGCAGTCAGCTTCTTGAAACGGTTCTATCGTGACCAGTGATACCCTTTTCTCTTCGGCGCCACCCGTCACCTCCGCGGTCGGCGACGCCCTGAAAGAGTGCGCTCAGGGCGCCACCGGCGGCCTCGAGACCCTTGCCAGGCTGACGGTGCCTCACCTGACCGCCATCGCCCGCCACTTTCTCGACGCGCCAAGGGATGTCGAGGACGTGATCCACGATACCCTGGTGCTGGCATGGCACAACGTCTGGCGCTTCGACCCCGCCGCCGAGTCCCCCCATGCGTGGCTGATGCAGGTGTTCGCCTCGCGTCTGGCGAGCCAGCGCCTGGCGTTGGCCACACCGGCCGATGCCACGCCCTGGCGGCTCGATGTCGACCGCGTCGTTCTGCCGCCTCCGCTGACGGATGCCCAGCGCCCGACGCTGGACGCCTTGATGGCGCTGTACCAGCAGTTGCCTCCGGCGTCTGTGGATGATGCCCTGAAGGCACGACTGTGCTGTGCCATCAGCCTGCTGGATGCCAGCCGCGACATGCCGCTGACGCCCGGCGGTGAGCCCGCCGACCCCAGCCTGTACGATCCCAGCCTGGGCCCGCGCATGAGCCTGTCACGACTGGCCCAGCGGGCCAAGGGACTGATCAATCGCTCGCTGACACTGCCGCTGGAGCACCTGGCCCTGCGCCTGTGGCTGTCCGAGGCCCCGGGCAGCCGGCCCCTCGAGGCCCGCGGCCTGCCCCGACGCGGCATCGAATCACGCTACGGCGAGGCCCTGGACGTTAGCGTCGACCCGCGTCGGCTGCTCAAGCAGATCCACTATCCACGCTCCTTCCCGGATCGGCGCGAGCGTCACCGGATCAGCGATCGCCTGTTATGGGACGGCGACTGGGATCTGTCGACGACCCACGCCCTGTCGAGCCGTCGCATGCACTTCATCGCCGACATCTGGGCACACCGCCGCGACCCAAGCCAGAGCCGCAGCTACCACCAGCTGGCCGAACGCCTGGCCAGAGGCAAACCGGTGGCCTCGCACTCCGACGGCATGGTGCTGGATCGTCCCGAACGCATCCTGGCCTATCTGCGCCGTTACCTCCTGTACATGGAGGCCATGGCCTGTTTCGGCTTCGACAATGGCCTCGGCAAGGACCGTCTGGGCGCGGCGGTGGATCGGCACGGCGAGCTGGTCAAGATCAACAAGGGGCTGCACCGCATGGCCATGGCCCAGGTGATCGGCATACCACGGGTCGAGGTGCGCGTCCGCGGCATCCATCGTCAGTGGTGGGAACAGGTCAGCGAGGGAGCCAAGGGCGACACCGCCATGCAGCGCGTCCTCGCGGCCCTGCCCGACTGCCGCCCGTCCGCAGCAGACTGAGCCCGCCCCTCACAGAAGCGCCGATTCAGTCCTCGACGAACTGCGCCATCGGCCGCACCGGTAAGGATGCATCCAGGGTCAGCGCCAGTGGCCTGCCCTGGTCGTCTCGCCGGGTGCGGATGCGGTAGGCCAGTACCTCGACGCCCTCGGCCATCACCCGTCTCAGGGTATCGCCGTACCCCGGATCCAGGTGCATCGCCGGGGCGACATCGTCGATGCCCTCGTGGGCGACCAGGAACAGCAACACCGCTCGCTTCCCCTCGACCACCAGCTGCGCCAGGCTTTCCAGGTGCTTGCGCCCACGTTCGCTGACCGCGTCGGGAAAGTAACCGTGGCCATCGCTTTCCTTGAGGGTGACCTGCTTGACCTCGACGAAGCAGCTCGGGCGCTCGTCATCATCCAGGCGAAAGTCCAGCCGGGCGTTGGCCACCTTGGCCTCGCGTTTGATCGCCGAATAACCCCTGAGTTCGGCCACCGTCCCCGAGCGCAAAGCCTCCTCGACGATCCGGTTGGCTCGTCCGGTATGCACCGAGGCCAACGCCGACGCAGCACCGGCCTGGGCGTCGCCAGACGGCAGTTCGATCAATTCCCAGGTCCAGGCCAGCTTGCGCGCCGGATTGTCGCTGGGGGACAGCCAGACCCGGGCGCCGGGGACATTGACCGCGCGCATCGAGCCGGTGTTGGGGCAGTGGGCGACCACCTCGCGCCCGTCGTCGAGGCGCACATCGGCCAGAAATCGCTTGTAGCGGCGCAGCAATACGCCGCCGACCAGGGTGGGGTAGTTCATGAGCCCTGCCGTGCCAGAAAACGTTCCAGACGCGCCAGCGCTTCCTGCAGACGCGGCACTTCGGTGGTAAAGGCGATGCGCACGTGGAGCTCGCCGCCCTGCAGGGCAAAGTCGGTCCCCGGGGTAATCGCCACGTTCTCCTCTTCGAGCAGGCGCAGGCAGAACGCCTGGCTGTCGTTGCTGTAGGCGGAGATGTCGAGCCAAAGATAGAAGGCCCCCTGGGGCGGCAGCGACGGTGCCAGGCCGAGCCGCGACAGCCCTTCCAGCAAGGCGTCCCGGCGTGTCTGGAGCTCTCGCCGGCGCTCCTCGAACAACGCCTGACACTCCGGGCTGAAAGCGGCCAGCGCCGCGTGCTGGGCCGGCGTGGAGGCGGCCAGGAAGACGTTCTGAGCCAGACGCGTCAGCGGCTCCACGGCGTCCTCGGGCGCCACCAGCCAGCCCAGGCGCCAGCCGGTCATGCCGAAGTACTTCGAGAAGCTGTTGACGATAAAGGCCCGATCGCTGAGTGACGCCACCGACAGCGGCGCCATGCCGTAGTTGAGCCCCTGGTAGATCTCGTCCACCAAGAGTTCACCACCACGCTCGGCCACCGCGTCCACCACCGCGCCGAGCGCCGCGCGCTCGAGCACATGGCCGGTGGGGTTGGACGGCGAGGCCAGCATCGCCAGGCGCGTATCGTCGCGCCAATGCCGCTCGATCAGCTCGGCGTTCAGCTGCCAGCCGCTATCAAGCCCTACCGGCACCGCGTCTACCCGGGCGCCGGCCAGCGCCATGAAGTGGCGATTGCAGGGGTAGTTCGGGTCGGCCATCAGCACGCCGTCTCCGGGCCCCGCCAGCAATTGACTCGCCAGCAGCAGCGCCCCGGACGCGCCGGGGGTGACGATAATCCGCTCCGGCGCCACCTCGGCATCGAAGTGCTCACGATAGTGGCCGGCAATCGCCTCGCGAAGCGCAGGAATACCGGTGGCAGGGGTATAGCGGGTGCGTCCCTCGTCCAGGGCACGGTGGCCGGCCTCGCGCACCGCAGGTGGGGTCGAGAAGTCCGGCTCGCCGACCTCCAGATGGATCACGTCCTCGCCGGCCGCCTCGCGCTGCTGAGCAAGTTCCAGCAGATGCATCACACGGAAAGGGGCGACCCCTTCGACCCTGGCGTTAAAGCTCATGGCTTCCTCTCTTGATCGCGGCCCGCAGCGAACCCGAGCCCTGCTTGATGGTCCAATGGAGGTATTGAAACATGGAACCTCGTCGCCGTCCGTCACCGTCCAGGACGCCAATCATTGATCCGGACGATGCGGGCTACGACTTTCGGGGAGAAAACTGGTAGTTATCGCGCAAAAGTATTGCACTACGGCCAAATATCCGCTAAACAACCTTCCCTTTGGCGTGAGATACCTTAGCCTAGCGTGGGGTATTGATCAGCAGTCACTAAAGTAATGAGGCAATCCCATGCCAGTTGCACAGAAAAAACCGGAAGCGCCCAAGAAGTTCATCCCGTACGAGCCGGCGGCGGGTGAAGAATACATGAACGAGAAGCAGCTCGAGCACTTCCGCCAGATCCTGCTTGGCTGGAAGCAGGAGCTGATGGAAGAAGTCGACCGTACTGTTCGCCATCTGCAGGAAGAGGCCAACAACTACGCCGACCCGGCTGACCGTGCCACCCAGGAAGAGGGCTTCAGCCTGGAGCTGCGGACCCGCGATCGCGAGCGCAAGCTGCTCAAGAAGATCAACGAGACCCTCGAGATGATCGATGAGGACGACTACGGCTTCTGCGATGCCTGCGGCGTGGAGATCGGCATCCGTCGCCTGGAAGCGCGTCCCACCGCCACCCTCTGTGTCGACTGCAAGACCCTGGCCGAACTGAAGGAAAAGCAGCTCGGCGGCTGATCCCCCCTCGCCGGACCTTCGACAACGGGCACCTCAGGGTGCCCGTTTGCGTGATCACCTGCCCCCCGGCTGCCTGTTCACGAGGGCTGCCTGTTCCCGATAGCGCTGGAGCCCCCATGCACCACGTCCATGGTCGCTTTGCCCCCACCCCCTCAGGACCGCTTCACGCCGGCTCGCTGGTGGCCGCGGTGGCGAGCTATCTGGATGCGCGTAGCCAGCAAGGCCGCTGGAGCCTGCGCATCGAGGATGTCGATCCCCCCCGCTGCCCTCCTGGCAGCGTCGATACCATCCTGCGCCAGCTCGAGACCTTTGGCCTCGCCTGGGACGGCGAGGTGCGCTACCAGAGTCATCGCCATGACGCCTATGCACGTGCCCTTGCGCGGCTGACCGAGCAGGGCATGGCCTACCCCTGCAGCTGCTCGCGCAAGCAGTGGCGGGACCACGGCATCTATCCAGGCTGGTGCCGCGACGGCGTATGCCAGCCCGAGGCCCCGCAGGCCTGGCGCCTGCGCAGCGACCTGGGGCAGCGCCCGGTCAGCTGGCACGATCGGCTGCAGGGTCTGCAGCGCTTCGACCCTGCCGCCCTGGGTGACGTCGTGCTCAAGCGCAAGGACGGCCTCTGGGCCTACCAGCTGGCGGTGGTGGTGGATGATATCGACCAGCACATCACCGACGTGGTGCGCGGCGCCGATCTTCTCGACAACACCCCCTGGCAGCTGCAGCTGCTCGAAGCCCTCGGTGCCGAGCCGCCGCGCTACCTTCACCTGCCGCTGGTGATAGGGCAGGATGGGCAGAAGCTGTCCAAGCAGAACCTGGCCCGACCGCTGCCCGAAGATCCCCGTGACGTACGCCGGCTGCTGCATGCCACCCTGGCACTGCTGGGGCAGTCCCCCGACCCGGCGGCGAGCGAGGCGCCGGTGGCCGAGCAGCTCGAGGCCGCCTGCCGCCGCTGGCGTCCTCGACAGATCCCCCGCGCAGACATCGCCTCGCAGGGGCTGCAAGTGGACGGCGACGACGCTGACACCAACGAGTGAGCCTGCCATGTACGTCTACCGCATCATGCTGCTGCTTGTGTTTTGCGGGTATCTGCTCTCGCCGCTGCTGATGACCGGCTGGGGCCAGCCCGGCAACGCCTGGTACCGCCCGTTCCTGATCTGGGGGGCACTGATCGCCCTGACGCTGTGGCTCGAGCAGAAGCGAGCGCTGGATGAGCGCTGAGCTCGTCTCCCTTGTACTGCTGGGGCTTGGCTACCTGTCGGTACTGTTCGCCACCGCCAGCGCGGTGGAGCGCGGCTGGATTCCGCGGCGGCTGGTCCACCACCCACTGATCGGCATCCTGGCCCTGGGCGTCTACGCCAACGCCTGGGCGGTAATCGGCAGCCTTGGCGTGGCCCACCAGCGGGGATTTGGCTATCTCGCCTACTACCTGGGTGCCGCCGGCGCCTTTGTGCTGGCACCGGTCCTGCTGCTGCCGTTGCAGCGCATGACGCGAACCCACCAGCTGTCTTCTCTGGCGGACCTGTTCGCCTTTCGTTTTCGCTCCCGCTGGGTCGGCACCTGCGTCACCCTGCTGAGCCTGGTGGCGGTCATGCCGCTGCTGGCGATGCAGGTGGAGGCCATGAGGCATGCCATCCATCGCTACACCGACGCTGCCTCTCCAGGCCTGCTGTCGCTGTTGCTGTGTGCCTTGATCGCACTGTTCGCGATACTGTTCGGCGCCCGTCACACCCACGTCCATCGGCGCTACGACGGCTTGACCGCCGCCATCGGCCTGGAGTCGCTGATCAAGCTGGTCGCCTTTCTCGCCCTGGGCGCCTTTGCGCTCTACGCCATCTTCGACGGCCCCGGCGACCTGCAACGCTGGCTGGACGGGCCAGGCCGCGCCCACCAGGCACAGGCGAGCCAGTTCGATGCCGCCCAATGGAGAACCCTGCTGCTGCTGTTCTTCGCCGCTGCGCTATTGATGCCTCACATGTTTCACGTGACCTTCGCCCGCCCGCTCAGTCGCCGAACCCTGCTCAGCGCGGGCTGGGGACTGCCGCTGGTGCTGCTGCTGATGGCACTGCCGGTGCCGCTGGTGCTGTGGGCCGGTCAGCGCATGGGGGTGGCCGATGATATCCAGGAGGCCGCCTACGTCATCTTCGCGCTGTCCGATAGCCCCGCCGTCACCGCCCTGGCCTTTGTCGCGGTACTGGCCGCCACCTGCGGCACCCTGATCCTGAGCGCGCTGGCGCTCGCCGGGATGGTGCTGAACCATCTGGTGCTGGTCGCCCATCCCCCGGTGGAGCACCCCGACCTCTATCGCTGGCTACGCTGGCTAAGGCGCGGCCTGATCGGCGCCATCATTCTCACCGGCTGGCTGTTCGCCCAGGCCGTCGACGCCAATACCGAGCTGACCCGACTGGGGCTGGTGGCGGTGGTTGGCATGGCTCAGTGTCTGCCGGGTCTGCTGGCCCTGCTGTACTGGCCCGGTGCCAACCGCAAGGGGGTGATGACCGGCCTCGGCCTGGGTGTGGCGATCTGGTGTGCCGGCCTGTGGCTGCCGCTGCTCAGCGATCTGCCGCCGCTGCTTGCGCCGCTGGACGCCTTGCTCGGGCTCCTGGGCGACGAGGCTGTCACCGACTCGCCCGCCTGGTATCCGGTCGCCCTGGTATCGCTTGGCGTCAATGGCCTGAGCCTGATTCTGGTGTCGCTGATCACCCCCACCTCCGCCGGAGAACGAGCGGCCGCCGAGGCCTGCTCGGTGGATGCGGTCATCCGCCCCAAGCGCCTGCCGCTGAATCTGGCCGACAGTGATGACGTCAGGCGGCGCCTGGCCATGGCGCTGGGCGACGAGGTCGCCGAGCGCGAAGTGACCCGGGCGCTGGCAAGCCTCCATCAATCTGCCAAGGATGCCAGGCCCTACGCGCTGCGACGTCTGCGCGACCGTATCCAGGCCAACCTGTCCGGCCTGATGGGCCCATCGGTCGCCCAGGACATCGTCGATCACTACCTGCCCTATCGGCGCGATGGGCGAGTGCCGAAGGAAGATATCCACTTCGTCGAAAGCCGCCTGGAGGCCTACCGATCTCGCCTCACTGGCCTCGCGCGGGAACTCGATGAGCTGCGACGTCACCATCGCCGCATGCTGACGCGACTGCCTGTCGGGCTGTGTGCCTTCGGTGACGACGGCGAGGTACTGATGTGGAACGACGCCCTGGCCGAGCTCAGCGAGATTTCCGGCGAGGAGATCATTGGCGCCCATCGCCAGGCCCTGCCCGCGCCCTGGGCCGAGCTGCTCGGGACCATTCTGGAAAGCGACAAGGACCGGCTTTACCAGGAAGCTGTGGAGCTGCCCCGGGGGTTGCGTTACGTCAGCCTGCTCAAGGCCAGCCTGGTGGACGAGCCGGCGGCAGACGCCGCTGGTGGCACGGTCATCCTGGTCGAGGACCACAGCGAGATGAAATGGCTGGAGAACGAACTCATCCACGCGGCTCGCCTCGCCTCCATCGGCCAGATGTCCGCCGGCGTGGCCCACGAGATTGGCAACCCCATCACCGGCATCTCATCGCTGGCCCAGAACCTGCGCTATGACACCACGGATCCCCACGTGCTCGAGACCGCCGAACAGATCCAGACACTGACCAAGCGCGTGTCGCGTATCGTTGGCTCACTGGTGGGCTTTGCCCACGGCGGTCGCCACGTCACCGGCAGCGACTTCGCGCCGGTATCGGCCAGGCATCTGGCCGACCAGGCGCTGCACTTGCTCAAGCTGGCCCGCAAGAGCGACGATGTTCGCTACGACAATCGCTGTCCGGCGCGGCTCGACATCACGGGAGACGAGCAGCGCCTGCTGCAGGTATTGATCAACCTGCTGAGCAATGCTCGTGACGCCAGCCCGGCCAACGGCCTGGTGGTCATCGACGCCGGCGAGGAAGGTGAGCGTCACTGGCTGTCGGTCACCGACCAGGGGCCCGGCATCGATCCCAGCGTGCGCGAAAACCTGTTCGAGCCCTTCACCACCACCAAGCCGCCAAGCCAAGGTACCGGTCTTGGTCTCGCCCTGGTGGTAAGCATCGTGGCCGAGCACCAGGGCAAGGTCGAGGTGGAGTCGCCCCTGCCGGGGCAGGCCGGTGGCACCAGAATTCAGGTATGGTTACCTTCTCCCGATGTCCATCGACCTGCCGGGGATATGCCGATCCATGAGCCGAATCCTGATCGTTGAAGACGAAGCCATCATCCGCAGCGCCCTGCGCCGCCTGCTCGAACGCCACGACCACCGCGTGTGCGAATGCGAGTCGGTGGAGCAGGCATGCGGGCAGGGCTTTGGCGAGTACGACCTGATCATCAGCGACCTGCGCCTGCCCGGTGCACCCGGCACCGACCTGATCAAGGCCGCCGCCCCCTGCCCGGTACTGATCATGACCAGCTACGCCAGCATGCGCTCGGCGGTGGATGCGCTGAAACTCGGCGCGGTGGACTACGTCGCCAAGCCGTTTGATCATGATGAACTGCTGGAAACCGTGGCTCGAGTACTGCACCGCCAGGCGAGTCAGCGCAGCACGCCGCCCGCCATCGCCGACGAGGGTGGACGGCGCCACACCATGATCGGCAACTGCCCGGCGATGCAGGCGGTCTACACCCGTATCCGCAAGACCGCCCCGGCAGACGTGACGGTACTGATTCAGGGTGAATCCGGTACCGGCAAGGAGCTGGTGGCCAAGGCCCTGCACCAGCAGAGCCGCCGTGCCGAGGCGCCGCTGGTCTGCGTCAACTGTGCAGCCATCCCCGAGACGCTGATCGAATCTGAGCTGTTCGGTCATGAGAAGGGCGCCTTTACCGGGGCCAGCGCCATGCGTACCGGACTGGTCGAGGCCGCCGACGGCGGCACCCTGTTCCTCGACGAGATCGGCGAATTGCCGCTGGACGCCCAGGCCCGATTGCTGCGGGTGCTGCAGGAAGGCGAGATACGCCGCATCGGTTCGGTGGAGACGCGCCACGTCGACGTTCGGCTGATCGCTGCCACCCACCGTGACCTGCGCGCCCTGTCACGCAGCGGAGACTTCCGTCTCGATCTCTACTACCGCTTGAACGTCATGCAGATCGACCTGCCTCCGCTGCGCGAGCGCGAGGACGACATTCTCGAGATTGCCGACGTGCTGCTGGCCAAGGCCTGCAAGCGCCACGCCCGCGACGGTCTGCACCTGTCTCGCGCCGCACGGCGGGACATCGCCGACTACCCCTGGCCAGGCAACGTCAGGGAGCTGGAAAATGCCCTGGAGCGTGGCGTGATCCTCGCTGAAGGCCAGTTGATCCATCCGGACGACCTGGGCCTGGCAACGGTGCCGGTAACGCGCCCGCCCAGTCCCCCCAAGGAAGCAGCCACGTCACTGGAGGCGCCCGCCTCCGAAAGATCCGACACGGCTACCGAGGACGACCTGTCGCTGGAAGACTACTTCCAGCACTTCGTACTCGAACATCAGGACCAGATGAGCGAGACGGAGCTGGCCAACAAGCTGGGAATTTCACGCAAGTGCCTGTGGGAGCGCCGCCAGCGTCTGGGCATCCCGCGCAAGAAGGCGGCGCGGCGCCACTGACGCGAGACCACAGGCTCAACACCCTGGGGCCCTCGCCCCGCGCTTCGCCCCGGCCTCCCTTGGGCCGCTCACCTTGCCCTCCCTTCGACTCACCCCTCGACTCACCCCTCGGCTCGCCCTTGCCTGCCGCTTCCTGCCATGCCCCCTGCTTTGGTTCATTCGACCATGGTGCAAGTGTCTGTAGCGATCAATACAGGCATTGTAGGCCCTGCACGCCAGCTACCTCTTGATGCACCGGTTGTTACCATCCCACACAGGGGAGTGCGCCAAAATGGGTAGCCCGAGGTAACACAAATGACCCGGCGGCTTGCTTCGAACCAACGACAATGAAGCAAGCGGCTGATAAAAAAGAAAAAAATCAAAGTAGGCACGACAACTGCAGTAAGTCTGGGCAAGAACAACAAATTCCGGCGATCGTGGGCAGCCAACAACAATAACCTGCACCGCCACGATCGAATCCGCCGCCCCAACAACAACAACGCTTCCAGGTGAAGCAGGCGGATTGGGCACTAGGCACCGCAGCCTTGACAACAACAATACGGACCTGCGGAGCTATCACTCGTCGAACAACAACAACAAGACGACGAGGCCCGGAGTACCAGGACGCGACGCGCCAACGATGACCGACCAACAAGAACAACAGGGTCGTCAGAGCGCACTCCCGGCAACAATGCCAATAATCCGGGAGGAGGCATGATCCCATGCCGTCGTGGTTGGACTATTGTTTTGAATACGAGACGGTCGCCGTCAGGAGCGCCAATAACAACAACATCATTGCTTGCCTGAAACTCCTTGGTGACTGTGGTGCGTATTCAAGGCGATGCGCCATCACGAAGAAAAATTAGCAGCACGGACGCTGCATCCTGCTTTGATGGGGAGGCCCTTGGCCTCCCCTTCTGCTGTCTGGCCTCCGAGCGTCAAGCCAGTCGTTGCCCCGCCAGACGAGACAGCCCCCAAGGGCTCAATCGCCATGGGCAACCGGACCTTTTGCGCCTCTTCGCAGCTCGAACACTGCGCCGACTGTCGCCCTTGACACCCGAGCGGCTTTGTCCACTGCGCTTTGCAAGGCCGGGAGCGTCCGCTACACTCATCACCTTTCCGTACCCCGCGAGTCCAAATCGCCGCATGATCAAAGGATTTACCCGCTTTCTACAGAGCCCAGGCGAGCACTTGAAGTCGCTGTTCGGCGCTCAGGAAGCCGCCGCAGGACCGCCGATGCCCCGCGTACTCACACGCGACGAACACCCCGTGTCCCGTCGCCAGTTCAGCGAAGCCTCCCTCAAGGTGCTCTACCGCCTGCACAACGCCGGCTACGAAGCCTATCTGGTCGGAGGCTGCCTGCGTGACTCCCTGCTCGGGATCGCTCCCAAGGATTTCGACGTGGCCACCGACGCCACGCCGGAGCAGGTCAAGCAGCTGTTTCGCAATTCACGCATCATCGGCCGCCGCTTCCGTATCGTGCACGTGCGTTTCGGCCGCGAGGTCATCGAGGTCACCACCTTCCGTGGCAAGCCCCGTGACGACCACGGCGAGCATGTCGCCTCCCAGTCCGATGACGGCCTGCTGCTGCGCGACAACGTCTGGGGCAATATCGAGGAAGACGCGCTGCGTCGCGACTTCACCGTCAACGCCCTGTACTACAGCATTGCCGACTTCAGCCTGCATGACTTCGCCGGCGGGGTCGACGACATCGAGTCGCGTACCCTGCGCCTGATCGGCGACCCGGAGACCCGCTACCGCGAGGACCCGGTGCGCATGCTCAGGGCCATCCGCTTCGCCGCCAAGCTCGACTTCGATATCGCCCCGGATACCGAGGCGCCGATCGCCGAGATGGCGCCGCTGCTGTTGCAGATTCCTCCGGCGCGGCTATTCGACGAGATCCTCAAGCTGTTCCTGTCCGGCGAGGGTCTGACCACCTTCCGTCTGCTGCGGGACTATGGCCTGTTCGCGATGTTGTTCCCCGAAGCCGACGAGTGCATGGCCGAGCTACCCTGGGCCGAGCCGCTGATCGAGCAGGCACTGGAAAGCACCGACCGTCGCATTCGCGAGGATCGCCCGGTCACGCCCGCCTTCCTGCTGGCCGCCTTCATGTGGGGGCCGGTGCAGCTGCGCCAGCGTGATCTCGAGGCCGACGGCATGCCCCCCGTTCCGGCCCTGCAGACCGCCGCCCAGCAGGTCATCAGCCGCGAGCTGCAGCACGTATCGCTGCCCAAGCGCTTCAGCATGCCGATGCGAGATATCTGGGACCTGCAGCAGCGTCTGCCGCTACGTCGAGGCAAGCGCGCCTTCCAGACCCGTGACCATCCGCGCTTCCGTGCCGCCTACGACTTCCTGCTGCTGCGCGAGGCCGCCGGCGAACTCGAACCGGGACTGGGTGACTGGTGGACCGCCTTCCAGGAAGCCGACGAGCACGAACAGCGCCGTCTGCTGGGCAAGGTAGGCGCCGGCACCGCCGCCCCGCGCAAGCGCCGCCGTCGGCGGCGCAAGCCGCGCCCGCAACAACCGCCGCAGTCGGACGAGTGAACCAGGTGGGGCGCCATACCCAGGCCTTTATCGGCCTCGGCAGCAATCTCGACGCCCCCCGTCATCAGGTCGAGCAGGCTCTCGAGGAGCTCGACCGGCTGCCGTTGACGCGTCGAGTCGCGGCCTCTCGGCTGTACGCCAGCCGCCCGGTCGGTCCCCAGGACCAGCCCGACTACGTCAACGCCGTGGCCGAACTCCACACCCGGCTGTCGCCGCTGGCCCTGCTCGACCAACTGCAGGCGCTGGAGCAACGTCATCGACGCGTACGCCAGCGCCACTGGGGGCCCCGCACCCTGGATCTCGACCTGTTGTGGATGGGCAACGCCGAGTGGCGCCACCCGCGCCTCACGCTGCCACACCCGGAATTGGTAAACCGCGCCTTCGTGGTACTGCCGCTGGCCGAGATCGCCACAGACCTCAGATTGCCCGACGGTCAGACCCTGGCATCGCTGGCCGAGCGCTGGAACGGCGCCCTCACCTCGGGTGATCTATCCCCATTGAACGCCACCGAGGCCGTTCGCTGAGCACCTGGAGCCCAGGTGGCCCGAAGCCTCCAGGCACTCACTAGACGCCGATCGACCTCTACCACTTTGGTCGCTGTTACCTTGAACCCTGCTCTGCCTTGGTCAACGTTACCTATCGACACAGATTCACCCATCGGTAACAATCCGCGGTGATCACTCTGGGGCGGTCATAGAAGTCGCCCCACCGCCAACACGAGAACACGCCATGACTTCCGTCACCCTGAGCTCGCTGAAGGCTCGCAAGCGCGCCGGTGAACCCTTCAGCTGCCTGACCGCCTATGACGCCTCCTTTGCCGCCGCCGCCGGGCGCGCCGGCATCGACGTGCTGCTGGTCGGGGATTCCCTTGGCATGGTCCTGCAGGGGCACGACAGCACCCTGCCGGTCACCATGGACGACATCCTCTACCACACCCGCTGCGTGGCACGCGGCAAGGGCGACAGCCTGCTGATGGTCGATCTGCCATTCATGGGCAATCCCAGTCGCGAGCGCCTGCTGGACAACGCCGCCGCGCTGATGAGGGCCGGCGCCGAGCTGGTCAAGGTCGAGGGTGAGGGCTGGATGGCCGATGACATCCGTGAACTCACCCGTCGCGGGGTGCCCGTCTGCGCCCATCTGGGGCTGACCCCCCAGACCGTGCATCAGCTCGGTGGCTACAAGGTCCAGGGACGCGAGGCCGAAGCCGCCAGCCGTATCCTCGAGGACGCCCGAGCGCTGGTCGAGGCCGGCGCCTCGGTGATCCTGCTGGAGTGCGTGCCGGCGAGTCTCGGTCGTGCCGTCAGTGAAGCTCTGGAAGTGCCGGTGATCGGTATCGGCGCCGGCCCCGACACCGACGGCCAGATCCTGGTGATGCACGACGTGCTCGGCGTGACCCACGGGCGGACCCCGCGCTTCGTCAAGAACTTCCTGGCCGAAGCCGAGGACATCGAAGGCGCCTTCCGTCGCTACCACGAAGCGGTGCTGGCGCGGGAGTTCCCGGCTGCCGAGCACTGCTTCTAGGAGGTCTGCGATGCACGTCCATTCCGCCATCGCCAAGCTTCGCGAAGCGCTCGCGCCTCACCGCCGCAGTGGTGCCCGCATCGGCCTGGTGCCGACCATGGGCAACCTTCACCAGGGCCACCTGGCGCTGGTGGAAGCGGCCCGCGAGCGCTGTGATCTGGTGGTCGCCTCGATCTTTGTCAATCCGCTGCAGTTCGGCCCCAGCGAAGACCTGGACAACTATCCGCGCACCCTCGAGGCGGACCTGGCCAAGCTCGAGGCCGCCGGCTGCGACATGGTGTTCACCCCGACCCCGGCGACCATGTACCCCGACGGCCTCGACGGCCAGACCCTGGTGCGGGTGCCCGAGGTCAGCGAAGGCCTGTGTGGCGGCGCCCGCCCCGGCCACTTCGACGGCGTCTCGACCGTGGTCAGCATGCTGTTCCATATCGTCCAGCCTGACCTCGCCTGTTTCGGCGAAAAGGACTACCAGCAACTGGCGGTCATTCGCCGCATGGTCCGCGACATGCACATGCCGATCGAGATCGTCGGGGTGCCCACGGTGCGCGAGGCCTCGGGTCTGGCGCTATCGTCGCGCAACGGCTACCTGAGCGAGGCCGAGCACGCCACCGCCGCCGAACTGCAATCCACCCTGGCAATGCTTGCGCGTAGCCTCGAGGCCGGCGCCGACATCGACGCCACCCTGACAGAGGGCCGCGCGCGTCTGGCCTCCCACGGCTTTGCTCCCGACTATCTGGAGCTGCGCGCCCGCGACCTCGGCGCGGTGACCGCCACCACCCGTGATGCCATCCTGCTGGTGGCCGCCCGCCTCGGCGCCACGCGACTGATCGACAACCTCACTGTGACGCTACCTCGATAGGAGCCCCCTAGATGTACACCATCATGCTCAAGGCCAAGCTGCACATGGCTCGCGTGACCCACGCCGTACTCAACTACGAAGGCTCCTGCGCCATCGACGGTGAACTGCTCGACCTCGCCGGTATCCGCGAAAACGAACAGATCCAGATCTACAACGTCGAGAACGGCCAGCGCTTCACCACCTATGCCATCCGTGCCGAGGAAGGCTCCAAGGTGATCTCGGTCAACGGCGCCGCTGCCCACCTGGCAAGCGAAGGCCAGCGCGTGATCATCTGCAGCTACGCCCACTACAGCGACAGCGAACTCGACCAGCACAAGCCCTCCCTGGTCTACCTCCAGGAAGGCAACGAGATCAGCCACACCAGCAACGCCATCCCGGTCCAGCTGGCCTGACCCGACCGCACCATTGCACCACCCGACAGGAGCGCACCACCATGTCATCGCTGAAGGAACAACTCGGCTCGCTGGTCTACTCCACCGAACACGGCGACATCTGCCCGGACTGCCGTGAACCGAAGGACGCCTGCCGCTGCGACGAGATCCAGGACCAGGCGCGCCTGGCCAGCCTGGATGGGGTGGTGCGAATCCGCCGGGAAACCAGCGGACGCAAGGGCAAGGGTGTCACCACCATCGACGGCGTGCCGCTTGCCGACAAGGAGTTGAAGGCCCTGGCCAAGGAGCTGAAGAAACGCTGCGGCACCGGTGGCGCGCTGAAGGATGGAGTCATCGAGATCCAGGGCGACCACCGCCAGGTGTTGAAAGACGCCCTGGAGAAGAAAGGCTACAGGGTCAAGCTGGCCGGAGGCTGAGCGCTGGCTCGCCTGAGAAGTGCCTGGGCCGGCGCCTAGCCCAGATCCCGCACCAGCGCTTCCAGCGCCTGATCCGCCGGGGCCTCGAGCTTGACGTCGAACAGTTCATCGGCGCGGGTGCGCCCCAGATTGATGCAGGCCACCGGGCGTCCCGCCTTCACGCTTTCGCGCACGAAGCGAAAGCCGGAATAGACCATCAGCGAGCTGCCGACCACCAGCAGGGCGTCGCTGTCCTCGAGCAGCCCGCGGGCGCTGGCCAGCGTCGCCGCTGGCACGTTGTCGCCGAAGAACACCACATCGGGCTTCCAGATACCGTCGCCACAGCGGCCACAGGAGGGCACCCGAAAGCTCGAGAAGTCCGCCTCCAGGTCCGCATCGCCGTCCGGTGCAGGCCGCACAGGCGACGTTTGCGCCGCCCACTGCGGATTGCAGCGTGCCAGCTCATCGTGCAGGGCATGGCGCATCTGGCGCGCACCGCAGCTCATGCACACCACCAGATCCGCCCTGCCGTGCAGATCGATGACCCGCCGGGAGCCCGCGCGCTGGTGCAGTCCATCGACGTTCTGGGTGATCACCCCGGAGACCTTGCCGCGCAGCTCAAGCTCGGCGATGGCCCGGTGCGCCGCGTTGGGACTGGCCTCATTGAGCACCCGAAAGCCGATCATCGCCCGCGCCCAGTAGCGCTGACGCGAGGCGTGGCGAGACATGAAGTCGCGATGGTCGATCGGCGGCGAGCGCTTCCACTCGCCCTGGGCGTCGCGATAGTCGGGGATACCGCTGGCGGTGCTGATGCCGGCGCCACTGAGCACGGCGATGCGCCGGTGACGACAGACGAGGTCAAACAGCGCATCCATCGCCGACGCTGACGCGTCTCGGTTGACGCAAGTTCGAGCCTCGCTACCGCCGCCGACATTCGTCATTGCTCCTCCCCTTGTGACCGCGCACCAGCACCCGGGACAGGCCCGCCGGCCCTGCCCCCAAGGCCAAGACTACCCCCGGGCGATCGATAAGACCAAGGGCGCCATGGCCCAACAGGCACGTCGTTGTCTACAATGGACGGGATTCTTCACGGGCAAGGAGTGCCGATGGCCTGGCTGGACTACCTGCTGCCGCTGTTCTTTCTGTTCCCCCTCGCGGCGGCCGCCACGGTGGTGGTGGCACTCCGAAGCCTGCACGACGCGCGAGTACGCTCGCCGTTCGACGCCCATCCACTGCGTGAGCCTGGGCAGGCCCTGCGCGATCGGCTGGATCGCGCCTTCGCCACCCTGTTCCTCAACGCCGCCCTCGGCCCCGTGCTGGTGCTGACCCCGCTGGTCTACGGCATGGGCCGGATGCTGTTCTCGCGCCACCAGAACTGGATCGAATGGGCGCTCTACGGTGTGCTGTGCACACTGCTGGCGATCGTGGTCAGCTTCCGACTGATGCGTGACTACCAGCGTATCCGTCGACTGAAGCTGGGGCTCGCCTGCGAACTGGCCGTGGGTCAGGAGCTCGAACGCCTGATTCGCCCCGAGGCCCATCCCTACTTCGTGTTCCACGACGTACCCGCCGACACCTTCGTGATCGACCACGTGGCGATCACCCCCCACGCCGTCTTCGTCATCGAGACCCGGGCCCGCACCCCGGCCATCAGTCCCGCCGGCGAGACCGAGGACACCGTGGTGGTCGAACACGAGCGCCTGCGCTTTCCCGGCTGGATGGAGCGACGCCCCCAGCGCAAGGCCCGCCAGGCCACCCGCTGGGTCGCTTCCTGGCTATGTCGCGAACTGGGACAGCCGGTGCCGGTCAAGGGCATCCTTGCCCTGCCCGGCTGGAAGATCGAACGTGAGGTCCCCGACGACGATCTTGCCGTGGTCAGCGGCGAAGGGCTTGCCGCCCATCTGACCGACGCCTGCCCTGGTATCGCGCCGATGGATCCGACGCTGCACGACCGGGTCATCGAGGCCTTGAACCGGCGAACACTGACGCGGGAACTTGGCCACCTGGAAGGCCCGTCCATCTAGAAGCGGCGCAGCTCGATCCGGCTGGGGCAGCGTCCATGATCCACCGGAGCGAAACTCTTTCTGGCCGGGAAGTCATCGATATGCTCCGCCTCCAGGCCGATGCGCACCTCGGTGAGCAGTCGGTTGCCCGAGCCCCCGCACTGCAGCGACAGGGAGCTGCCGGTACCCCGGCCGAAAGCCTCCTCGAAGGCCGCGATCAGCGCATTGCGCCTGACCGTCGAGCCTCGATTGTCGCGCATGAAGTCCCCCAGGGCCCCGGCGTTGACGATCTCGGTCAGCTCCAGGGCACCGTCGAAGAAGTCATCATCGCTGATCGACAGGCAGGCACCGTGCTTGGCGTACTCGTAACGGTCGAGGCAGCTGGCCCTGCCGGGCATGGCGTCGTCGAGCTCCTGTTCAAGCGATGAGCCGATATCGATGGCAGGCCCTGCCTGGCAGAAGTCGCCCGCTGGCCTCGGGCGTTCAAGAAAGCAGCCCTGGCGGCGCCACTCGCTGACACTGACGCCCTGTGAGATCAGCCTGACGGGGCGTGACGGCCACAGCCCGTGGATCACGAAGCCGTCGTCGGCCCCGACCATCAGCGACGGATCCCGGCACTCTCGTGGCGGCTGACGGCGGCTGGCGCAGAACCCGGGATGCCAGGTCAGCGCCAGCACATAATGATCGAAGTGCTCTCGCTCGAGATCCTCCAGTGCCTCACGCTGCTCCTGCGGCTCGTGGGCCTGGGTGCCAGCGACCATGGTGAGGGCCAGCAGCACCGCAGCCAGCGCACGCCATGGTTGCCGTCGACGGGCTCCCCGGTCCCCCTGTCGCCTTGCAATCGGCGACCACAGTTGGCAAGGTGCGCCGCCTCGCTTCAATCCTCTTTCGTCTTTCTCGGATGACTGTCTCATGAACCTGATCACCTTCGATCCGTTACGGAGTCTGGGGGTCCCGGGGGCGCGATACATCAAGCCTGAGCACATGAATGACCATCGCCAGGCCCTGGCCGATGCCGACGCCCTGCTGTTCCCCGAATACTGGCAGATCAATGCCCTGGCCTACGGCCTCAATCCGCGCGTCTTTCCCAGTCTACCCAGCTATCACCTGGGTCACGACAAGATCGAACAGACCCGCGCCTTCCAGGCCTGCTGCCCCGAGGCAACGCCCGATACCGCCATCCTCGGGGTCAATTCAGACGCCATCCACCAGGTGGAGGCGCGCTTCGGCTACCCGTTCGTGGTCAAGCGGGTGCGCAGCTCCATGGGCGAGGGCGTGCGCCTGATTCGCTCCCGCGAGGCGCTGATCGATCACCTGTCCAGCGAGAATCTGCTCTACGCCCAGCGCTACCTGCCCATCGAACGCGACCTGCGCATCGTGGTGGTCGGGCGCAGGGTGCTGGCCGCCTACTGGCGCGAGAGCCCGCTGGGCGACTTTCGCACCAATGTGGCACGCGGCGGCGAGATCCGCCACGACCCGGTGCCGGCCTCCGCCATCGAGCTTGCCACCACCCTGGCCCAGCGCCTGGGCATCGATCATGCCGGCTTCGACATCGCCATGGTCGACGACGCCCCGATGGTGCTGGAGTTCAACCGCCTGTTCGGCAACCAGGGCATCGACTCCCCCGAGACCAGCGTGGGAGAGGCGATCATCGAACACCTCGAGCAGGATAGCTGGCGCCAGGCGGCCTGATCCTTGAGCCTTGCTGGTCGCCGCTCTCGGAGCTATCCCCCTTCACAAGATCGACCACAAGAAAACGGGCCACCGTCGCAATGACGGTGGCCCGGGCAGTCGGCGCTGAGCGCTGATTACAGCCGTGAAGGATGGCTCGCCGGGTCGCCCTCCTGGTGGGGCTTGTCGTCATGATCGACACCGTGGTGCTCCCCTTCCGGCAACTCCCAGGTGCCATCCTCGGTCCAGGGGTCATCCTCGGGGAATTCCTCGATATAGATTTCCTTGTCGGTGTAGTCCGGCTGATAGCGCAGATCGTAGTGGGCCGCCCGGACGGTCGAGATGCACAACAACAGCGCCACCAGCAGCAAGGGCACACCCCCTACCACCGAAGCCGTCTGCAGGGTCTCGAGCCCACCGATGAACATCAGCACCGCCGGCATGAACGACAGCGCAAAGGCCCAGAACAGTCGATTCCAGCGCATCGGTTCCTCGTCGACCTCCTTCTGCACCACCGCCGCCAGGATGTAGGAGATGGAGTCGAAGGTGGTGGCGGTGAAGATCAGCGCCAGCAGGGTGAAGGCGAAGATCACCAGGTAGCTCAGCGGCAGGGTCGACAGGGTAGCGAAGATCGCCGCCGTGGGGCTCTGCTCGTTGAGAATGGTGACCAGATCTAGGGTGCCGGACAGCTGCAGGTAGAGACCGTAGTTGCCGAGGATGATGAAGAAAAGGGCGCATCCCAGGGTACCGAAGAAGATCGAGCCCGCGACCATGGAGCGGATGGTGCGGCCGCGGGAGATGCGCGCAATGAACAGGCCGACGCTGGGGGCGAACACCAGCCACCAGGCCCAGTAGAAGATGGTCCAGTCCTGAGGGAAGTGAGTGTCCTGGAAATTCTCGAAGCGGGCGAAGGGCTCGGTCCAGGTGCCCATGTGCACCAGATTGCTGAGCACCCTGCCAAGGGCATCCAGGCCGGTGCTGGCCATGAACTGGGTCGGCCCGACGATGAAGACGAAGGTCAGCAGCGACACCGCCAGCCAGAAGTTGATGTCCGACAGCACCTTGATGCCCTTCTTGAGGCCGACGAAGGCGCTGTAGCCGAAGACAGCGGTACACAGCATCAGCACGAAGATGCGCGTCGCCAGGGTCTTCGGAAAACCGAACAGCTCATGCAGCCCCTCGTTGATCAAGGGCGCCGCCAGTCCCAGGGTGGTGGCACCGCCGCCCAGCATGCCGAACACGAACAGCACGTCGATCAGCTTGCCCGGCCAGCGGTGGGCACGGCTCTCGCCCAGCACCGGCATCAGCGCCTCGCTGATCTTGAGCACGCTGTGATTGCGCACGTAGTAGAAGTAGGCAATGGGAATCGCCGGGATCAGATAGATCGACCAGGCCACCGGCCCCCAGTGGAAGATACCGTAGGCCGCCGCCCAGCGCGCCGCATCCGGCGACTGAGGTTCCACATGGAAGGGTGGCGCCTGGTAGTAGTAGATCCACTCGATCATCGACCAATAGAGGATCGAGGCGCCGATACCGGCGCAGAACAGCATCGCCGCCCAGGACAGGGTCGAGAACTCCGGCTGCTCCTCAGGGTCACCCAGCTTGATCTGGCCGATATCGCTGAACACGATGAACAGCATGAAGCCGCTGGCCCCGAGCCCCAGGGCCAGATACAGCACACCAAGTTCATTGGTAATGAAGTTCTTGGCCGCGATGACCCAGGTTGCTCCCTGTTCGGGGAACACCACCAGAGGCAGAGTGACAGCAAGGAGGAGAAACAGCGAACCGAAGAAGGTGGGCTTGTCGATCGCATCAAAGCCTTGATCGGAAGAGGCGGGGGAGGATTTCCTTTTCACGGGCCATACCCTTGTTATCGTTTTCCCCAGTATACGCAGTCTTGCTGCATCAAACGTCATCCATTGACTTAGGCCGCGCAGCGACAAACGCCCTATCGTCCGCCGCTCGACTCCCTTGACCGGAACGCCCTGGTTCAATCACCCCGCGCTTACCGCCTGAACACACTCAATTCTTCAATCACCCCGCAGCTTGCCGCCCATTTCCTGGGCCAGGTCGACCGCGTAGTGATCGGTCATCCCACCGATAAAGTCGAGCATGCGTCGATAGCTGTCGTACAAAGACCAGGACGGCAGCGGGGTGTTCTCGCCGATCAGCGCCAGCACCCGTTGGTGCTTGAAGCTCGAATGGCCGGTGTGGTGCAGCTCGTGGGCCGCGCCGATAAAGGCCTCGAGCAGAATGCCGAGGGTGGTGTAGGCACCGATCTCCAGCTTGGCCTTGCGGGTATTGCGGAAGATGCGCTTGCGCGCCAGCTGCTTGGCCAGCTTGACCCCCCAGTCCAGATCCGGGTGGCACAGCTCCAGCAGGTCATCCTGAAGCGTCCCGGAAAGCAGCTCCTGCTCATGCTCGACGAACACCTGGCCCACGTCGGTAACCGCTCGCTCCATGGCCGCCCCTCGCAGCGCCGCGATACGCCGGCGTTGAGACACACCGGTACGGTTCATCTCGGCGTAGTCCGACGGCTCGCCACCGGCGATCTGGGTCAGGATCTCGGCCACCTCGTCGAAGGCCAGGATATCCATCTCCACTCCGTCCTCGAGGTCAAGCAGGGCGTAGCAGATGTCATCGGCGGCCTCCACCAGCCAGGCCAGCGGATGGCGACACCAGCGGTGCTCGCCCTGGGGAATCAGTCCCAGATGGTCGGCCACCTGCTCAAGTGCACCGAGTTCGCTCTGATAGCAGCCAAACTTGCCGGCCTTGCCACCGTGGGTCACCGTCCACGGATACTTGAGCAGGGTACCGAGGGTCGCTGCGGTCAGGCGCATGCCGCCGCGAAACTGGTTGTACTCGATCTGGGTGACGATACGAAAGCCCTGGGCGTTGCCTTCGTAGGTCAGCAGGTCCTCGCGCTCCAGCGGCGACAGTCCATCGAGCAGCCCGCTACCGTTGACCTCGGCGCACTTGAACCAGTCACGGATGGCGTACTCGCCGGCGTGGCCAAAAGGTGGGTTGCCGATGTCGTGCCCCAGACAGGCCGCCTGGATGATTACCCCCAAATCCGCCGGAGTGATCCAGTCGGGCAGGCGGTCACGCAGCAGCTCGCCCACGCTCATGCCCAGCGAGCGGCCGACGCAGCCCACTTCAAGCGAGTGGGTCAGGCGGGTGTGGATATGGTCGTTGTCGGTGAGGGGATGCACCTGGGTCTTGCGTCCCAGGCGACGAAAGGAGCCGGCGAAGACGATGCGATCGTGATCCTTGTGGAAGGGACTGCGTCCCACCTCGTCACGAGTCCCGCCACGCGGATCGTGCAGTCGGCCCGGATCGAGCAGTCGTTCCCAGTTCATGGTCTTCATCGATGGCCCCTCCTTGTGGCCCTCCATTCTGACACCCGGGACGACACCTGCAAGGCCACGACCGCGAGGTCGCCAGGACCCTCATGACAGGCCCTAGGCGCATCGATGGAAAGTCGATGGAAAGGCCCGGTGGATACACCTCCACCGGGCCCTCTTTCTTTAGCGACGCTTTAGCGACGCTTCTCTACGCCAGCCGACGCTTGAGCATCATGGCGTAGACCGCTCCGGCCACGATCAGGGTGGCGGCGAAGGCGTAGATCCCGATCGAGATCCCGCTGTTGACCAGGATGCTCCAGTCACCACCGCTGATCGACATCGCCCGGCGCAGATTGAACTCCATCTGCCCGCCCAGCAGCAGGCCGAGCACCACCGGCACGGTGGGAATCTCGAGTTTTCTGAGCACATAGCCGAGCACCCCGAAGGCCAGCATCATGTACAGATCGAAGGGACTGTTGTTGAGCGAATAGACCCCGACAAAGGCGATCAGAACCACCATCGGCATCAGCAGCCAGCTGGGGGCCTGCAGCACCCGAGCGAACAGTCCCACCAGCGGTACGTTGAGCACCAGCAGCATGATGTTGCCGATAAACAGCGCCGCCACCAGCCCCCACACCATCTCGGGCTGCTGGGCGAACAACAGCGGCCCCGGGGTGATGTTCATCGACAGCAGCAGGGCCAGCAGAATCGCGGTGGTGCCGCTGCCGGGAATGCCCAGCGACAGCATCGGAATCAGCGCACCACCGGCGGCGGCGTTGTTGCCCGCCTCGGGCGCGGCCACGCCGCGCGGGTCGCCGTTGCCGAAGTCGCCCTTGGCTCCCAGCCAGCGCTTTTCAAGCATGTAGGACAGGAAGCTGCCGAGCGAGGCGCCAGCGCCGGGCAGCACCCCGGAGACGAAGCCGATCAGCGAGCCACGACCGATGGTGCCCTTGCAGGACAGCGACGCCTTCATCCCCGGCCAGGCCGAGCCCAGCTTGATATGCGGCTTGTCGGCGTCGTGGCGCTGTTCGAGAAACACCAGGCATTCGGAGATGGCGAACAGTCCCACCAGGGCCACGATAAAGTCGATGCCGTCATAGAGCTCGAAGGTGCCGAAGGTGTAGCGCGCGACGCTGGACACCGGGTCGATGCCCACGGTCCCCAGCAGCAGGCCCAGACAGGCGGCGATGAAACTCTTGGTAAAGCTGCCGCTGGTCACCCCGCCGATGGTGGCAAAGGCCAGCAGGAACAGCGCGAAGTACTCGGCCGGACCGAACTTGATCGCCAGGTCCACCAACAGCGGCGCGAACAGCGTAAGCCCGATGGTGGCGATGGTGGCGCCGACGAAGGAAGCCACCGCCGACAGCCCCAGGGCCTCGCCTCCGCGCCCCTTGAGCGCCATCGGGTAACCGTCCAGGGTAGTCATCATCGCCGGCTCGTCGCCGGGGATATTGAGCACGATGGAACTGATCCGCCCACCGTACATGCAGCCATAGTAGACGCTGACCAGCAGGATCAGCGCGGCGGTGGGATCCAGGCCGAAGTTGAAGGCCAGCGGGATCATCAGCGCCACCCCGTTGACCGGGCCGAGCCCTGGCAGCGCCCCGATCAGGGTTCCCACGGCGCAGCCAATCAGCGCCAGCAGCAGAAATTCCGGCTGGGTCGCCACGGCGAAGCCCTGGGCAAGAAAGGCAAGCGTTTCCATGATCAGTGTCCCCCTCCCCACCAGGGCACGTCCGGCAAGGGCATGCCGAGGGCAAACTCGAACAGTGCGTACAGCCCCAGCGCCAGTCCTGTGCCGGCGATCAGCGCCTGGCCCCAGGCCGCGCCGAACAGCCGCGTCAGTACGATGGCGCAGGCCAGGGTGGCGGGAACAAACCCCAGCGGCTCGAGCAGGCCAGCGTAGGCCGCCAGCAGCAGCAGCACCGCCAGCTGCCGGGCCAGGCCGGCACGATCCGGCCAGCGCTCGTTGAAGCCCGGGCGCAGGATCAGATAGGCCGACAGCGCCGCCAGCGGCAGGCTGACCAGCCGGGGGAAGGCCCCCGGCCCCACCGGCTGCATGAAGCCGGTGACGAAGCTATGAGAATGCCACCAGGCCCCCAGCGCCAGCACCAGCAGCACCGCGCCGGCCAGGCGATCGCCGACCTGGGCCGGCCGGCGATGCTGGTGAGCGTCGAGGTCGCTCATCTGACTCATTGAATAACCCCGATCTCGCGCGAGATGGCCTCGACGCGCTGGATGGATTCCTCGACGAAACTCGAGAAGTCGTCACCGCCACGCCACAGCGGCACCAGGCCATTCTGGGCTGCCACGTCCTTCCACTCGTCGCTGGCGTAAAGGTTCTCGAGGTCTTCGACCATGCTGGCGTAGTCCTCGTCGGAGACCTCGCCGCCGGTGTAGAAGCCGCGCCAGTTGTAGCCGGTGACGTCATAGCCCTGGCTGACCGCGGTGGGCAGCTCGTCGAAGGGCTCGGGCAGCGGATCATCCGACATCACCGCCAGCACCCGCACGTCACCGGACTCGATGAAGCCGGCGACCTCGCCCAGGTCGGTGGAAACCACGTCCACGTGGTTGCCCATCATCTGGGTTACCGCGGGGCCGCCGCCGTCGAACTGCACCCAGCGCAGGGCGCCGACCTGGTCGCCGGGCAGGCCCGCGGCCTTGGCCAGCATCAATGCCCGAATGTGATCCCAGCCACCGGCACCGCTGGAGCCGGCCATGGCCACCGAGGTCGGATCGGCGACGATGGCCTCCAGCAGTTGCTCGAGGGACTCGTACTCGCTCTCGTCGTCGACCAGGATGACGCCGACGTCGGTACCGAGCATGCCCAGCCAGCGCATGGTCTCGGCACCCCCGGGATAGCGACCCTGGGCAATCTGGGTCATGCCCACGGTGCTGGTGGCGACGATCAGGTTGCTGTCATCGGCACGCTTGGAGGCCACGTTGGAGAAGGCCACCGCGCCGACACCGCCGGGCATGTTGGTGACCTGCACCGAGCCGTCGGTCAGTTCCAGGTCGGTGAGCAGCTTGCCGACGCTGCGGCAGGTGAAGTCCCAGCCGCCACCGGGGTCGGCCGGGGCGATGCACTCGTCGATGGGCAGGGCGCTGGCCGAGGTCGAGATACCGAGGCCGAGCGCGAGCAGCGGCAGGCCAAGGCGAGTGGTCAGAGTCGAGGGCATGGAAGGCTCCTTGTTTTTCGTTGTTGGCGTTTTCGTTGTGGGTGTTGCGGTCCTGCGGTCCTGCATCGTTGTCACCAGCCGGCACCGGCCATCCGGCGGATTGCCTGGCGGTTGTCGAGTCGCCATCTTGCGCGGCCACTCGCCTGGCGTTGTCCGGCGGGGACCGCCACCCAGCCTAGACGATCCCGCGCTGGCGCAGCGCCCGACACTCGTCGGCACCGAAGCCGAGTTCGGCCAGTACCTCGTCGGTATGCTCGCCAAGCTGTGGCGCCGGTCGCTGGATCATCGCCGGGGCCTCGCGCATCTTCACCGGAAAGCCGGTGGTGGCGATCTGTCCGGCCTCGCCCTGATCCAGGGTCAGGCGCATGCGCTGGTCGATGATCTGGGGGTCATCGAAGGTCTCGCGCAGATCCTGCACTCGGCCACAGGGCACGCCGGCGGTGTTCAGGTGTTCGATCCAGTCGTCCACACTGCGCCGGCGCGTCACCTCGTTGAGGATCTCGCGCAGCGCCTCGCGGTGCGCCATGCGCTGGGCGTTGTCGGCGAAGCGCGGCTGCTCGAGCAGATCGACACGACCCAGCGCCTCCAGCAGACGACGCACCATGGTCTCGCTGCTGGGGGCGATGGCGACCTCGCCATCGCTGGCCTCGAACAGGCCGTAGGGGTAGAGCATGGGATGGTCATTGCCGGTACGTCGGGGGACCTCGCCGGTGGCGAAGTACTCCGCCGCCAGATAGCCCAGCATCGCCACCAGACCGTTGGTCAGGGCGGTCTCGAGAATCTCGCCCTGGCCGGTACGCTCGCGGCGCACCAGTGCCGCGCTGACCCCGAAGGCCAGGTTGAGGCTCGCCACCATGTCGCTGATCGGTGGCGCGGCGCGCATCGGCTCGCCCCCCTCGACCCCGTTGACGCCCATGAAGCCGCTCATGGCCTGGGCGACAAAATCGTAGGCGGGTCGGTCGCGGTAGGGCCCGGTGGATCCGAAGCCGTTGATCCGCCCCACCACCAGGCGCGGGAAGCGCTGCCTCAGGGTGTCGTCGTCGAGTCCCATCTTGGCCAGCACCCCGGGGCGGAAGTTCTCCACCAGCACGTCGGCGTCCTCGAGCAGGCGGTTCAGGATCTGGCGTCCCTCGGGCTCGCGCAGATTGAGGGTGATCGAGCGCTTGTTGCGGTTGAACTGGGCAAAATAGGCGCTGAAGCCGTTGACCATATTGCCCTGGCGGCGGACCACGTCGCCCTCCCCCGGGGTCTCGATCTTGATCACCTCGGCGCCGTGATCCCCCAGCATCTGGCTGGCGAAGGGGCCGGAGATCACCCGGGTCAGATCGATCACACGTATGCCGGCCAGGCTGCCCGGGGCAAGGCCGGTGGCGTCCTGGGTCGATGGCCGCGGGTCGTCGCTGTCATCCCTGCCGGGGCTAGCATCCATAGGTTTGCGTATCCGTCGGTATGTCTGTGGTGGTGTCGTCTGGTCTTGCCAGGTTCAGGGATCTGACTCAGCCCTTCGCGGTGGGCACCGCATCGGGTCGATGCAGCCTGAGCCGAGTGCCGGCCCGGGCCAGCTGGGAGCCCGGCGCACGTTCCAGTCGCCGCGCGGCAAGCCCCGCCACCTCGATCAAGGACTCCAGCGAGACGCCGGTGTCATATCCCAGCTCCTCGAGCAGGTAGATCAGCTCCTCGGTGGCCAGATTGCCGCTGGCACCGGGGGCGAAGGGACAGCCTCCAAGACCACCGACCGCACTTTCGTAGCGCGTGACGCCAAGCGACAGCCCCTGCATGACGTTGGCCAACGCCAGACCCCGGGTATTGTGAAAGTGCAGGATCGGCCGCGCCGCGGGGGCCTGTTCGGCGATCTCACCCACCACCCGCGAGACCACGGCGGGGGTGGCCATGCCGGTGGTATCGCCAAGGGTGAGGTCATCGATACCCAGCTCGCCGAGGCGACGCGCCAGCTCACCGATGCGCCCGGCCGGCAGGTCACCCTCGAAGGGACAGCCGAAGGCCGTGGCGATGGCGCCCTGTACCTCGATACCGCTGCCGGACAGACGCTCGACGATATCGGCGAAACCGGCCAGGGAGGCGTCGATCGAGCGATTGACGTTACGCGCGTTGTGGGTCTCGGAAGCGGACACGAACAGCACCACACGATCGATGCCCACCTCCAGTGCGCGCTCGGCACCGCGCAGGTTGGGCACCAGGGCGCTGAAGCGGGCATCCGCCAACCCCTTGGCGGCGGCCACCAGTTCCGCGGCGTCGGCCAGCGCCGGTACCGCCCGGGGACTGACGAAAGACGTCAGCTCGAAGCGCCTGAGTCCGGCCCGGTGAAGCCCGTGCAGCAATTCGAGCTTGTGCTCGGTGGACAGCACCCGCGCCTCGTTCTGCAGGCCATCACGAAGCCCCACTTCGGTCAGTTCGATTCTGGCAGGTGCTCGCTGGGGCGGCGATGACGTCATGGCGAAGAAGTCCCTAAAAGTCGATATTTCACCAATATAGAGGCTATTGGCTCATGTTGGACATACGCCTTTTCGCTGAGACGTCCGTACGCTGACGGTGCCAGACCGCAGAGGTATTCCCCTTGACCGGTGATTTCCATAGAATTCACCGCCCAAATCGTGATCCACAGCAATTTTTGTTGCGGACTCGCACATTATCGTGTTCTTCACACGTTTTTCTGTTCGCATGCCGCCTCCGTCCCGGGGCGCTTGATGTAGAGGCGTCGACGTTCGCCTTCCCACCCTGAAAAGGCCTGGTTTCATGCAATCCACTTCCTCCGACGGCTCGGCCGCCGACAAGGGCTTCTTTGGTCACCCCCGCGCCCTGGGGCCACTGTTCTTCACCGAGATGTGGGAGCGCTTTTCGTTCTACGGCATTCGCCCCATGCTGGTGCTGTTCATCGCCGCCTCACTGTTCGACGGCGGGCTCGGCTTCGACCCCAAGACCGCCGCTGCCATCGTCGGCATCTACGGTGGTGCCATCTACCTGGCCGCGCTGCCCGGCGGCTGGCTCGCCGACAACTGGCTCGGCCAGCGCCGGGCGGTGTGGTACGGCTCCATCCTGATCGCCTTCGGTCATCTGTCCATCGCGCTGTCGGCCCTGCTCGGTGCCGTCGCCTTCTTTGTCGGGCTGATCTTCATCGTGCTCGGCACCGGGCTATTCAAGACCTGCATCTCGGTGATGGTCGGCAGCCTGTATGACGAAAGCGACGTGCGCCGCGACGGCGGCTTCGCCATCTTCTACATGGGCATCAACATCGGCAGCCTGTTCGCGCCGTTGTTCACCGGGCTGCTGATGGACTCGCTGGGCTGGCACTGGGGCTTCGCCATGGGCGGCCTTGGCATGCTGATCGCACTGCTGCTGTTTCGCCTGTGGGCGGTGCCCGCCATGCAGCGCGCCGACGCCGAGCGCGGCCGCGCCTCCACCTGGGACGCCCCGGCCCAGCGCCGTCGTCACGTCGGCCCCGTCGTGTCGCTGTGCCTGGCGCTGATCGCCGCCCTGGTGGCACTGGTCGCTACCGGCGTGGTGACCATCGACGCCCGCGCGGTGGCCGAGGCCATGACCAGCGTGCTGATCGTCGCCTCGCTGGGCTTCTTTGCCTACCTGATGCTGTTCTCTGGACTCAGCGGTGACGAGCGTATTCGCGTCACCATCTGCTTTGTGCTGATCGTCGCCGCCGCCTTCTTCTGGGCCGCCTTCGAGCAGCAGCCCACCTCCTATAACCTGTTCGCGGCCAACTACACCGACCGCAACGTGATGGGCTGGGAGGTCCCCACCCTGTGGTTCCAGTCGTTGAACCCGGTATTCATCGTGCTGCTGGGTCCGCTGTTCGGCTGGCTGTGGCCGGCGCTCGGTCGTCGCCGACTGGAACCGGGCAGCCCGATGAAGTTCGTCCTCGGCCTGCTGCTCGCAGCCTGCGGCTTTGGCCTGATGGTGCTGGCGGCGCAACAGGTACTGACAGGCACAGGGCTGGTGTCACCCTGGTGGATCGTCGGCAGCATGCTGCTGTTGACCCTGGGCGAGCTGTGCCTGTCGCCGGTGGGGCTGTCCACCATGTCGGGGCTGTCGCCGCGTCGCACCCAGGGCCAGTTGATGGGCCTGTGGTTCACCGGTGCCGCCCTCGGCAACCTGGTGGCTGGCTTGATCGGCGGTCACGTCAACGCCGAGGAGCTTCAGCAGTTGCCGGAACTGTTCGGGCGGTCGGCTATCGCCCTGGTGATCTTCGCCGGGGTGCTGCTGTTGCTCGTGCCGGTGTTCAAGCGCATGCTGAAGCATCACCGTCTTATCGATCCGGCGGCCGCCCACCGCGCGGACGCCGAAGCCATTGTCAGAACAGGAGTCTGAGCATGACCTCAGCCAGTGCCGATACCGCTCGCCAACGCTTGAGCGATCTGCGCGAGGCGATGCGCCGCCACGCCATCGATGCCTGGTGGCTACCGTCCAGCGATCCGCACAACAGCGAATACCTGCCCGAGCACTGGGCCGGTCGCGAGTGGCTGTCCGGCTTCGACGGCTCGGTGGGTACCCTGGTGGTGACCCAGGACGAGGCCGGCCTGTGGGTCGACAGCCGCTACTTCGTGCAGGCCGAGGCTCAACTCGCCGGCACCGGCATCAGCATGATGAAGCTGACCCAGGGCCAGGCCAGCGCACCGATGCTGTGGCTGGCCGAGCGTCTCGAGGCCGGCGACACCCTGGGCTACGACGCCCAGGTGGTGTCCCTGGCCCACGGCCGCCAGTTCGAGGACATCCTGGGTGAACGGGGCGTCGTCCTGCGCGGCGACAGCGACCTGCTCGACGAGATCTGGCGCGATCGCCCGAGCCTGCCGAGCGGGGCCATCGAACCCCACGCCAGCCGCTATCTGGACGAGACCCGGCGCCAGCGTCTGGACCGGGTACGCACGGCCATGGCCGAGCACCACGCCGACTGGCATCTGGTGTCGACGCTGGACGACATCGCCTGGCTGACCACCCTGCGCGGTGCCGACGTGGGCTTCAATCCGGTGTTCCTGTCCCACCTGCTGATCGGTCGCGCCACCGCCACCCTGTTCGTGGCACCGGGCAAGCTCGCTCCCGAACTGGTCGATGCGCTCAAGGCCGATGGCGTCGAGGTGGCCGACTACGCCGACTGGGCGGCGCGGCTGTCCGCCCTGCCGCGGGACGAACGGGTACTGATCGATCCGGCCCGGCTGACGCTGGGGACCCGCCAGGCCCTGCCGGACGAGATGACCGTGGTCGAAGCCTTCCAGCCCAGCACCCTGGCCAAGGGCATCAAGACAGCCCACGAGCTCGGCTTCGTGCGTCAGGCCATGGAAGCCGACGGCGCGGCCCTGTGTCGCTTCTTCGCCTGGCTGGAGGCCGCCTTCGCCGCCGGCGAACGGGTCACCGAGCTGGACGTCGAAGCCCGCCTGTACGAGGAACGCGCCAAGGACGAGGACTTCGTCTGCGAGAGCTTCAATACCATCGCCGCCTTCAACGCCAACGGTGCCCTGCCCCACTACCGCGCGACCCAGGAGGCCCATTCGGTGATCGAGGGCGACGGCCTGTTGCTGATCGACTCCGGCGGCCAGTACCGCGGTGGCACCACCGATATCACCCGCATGGTCCCGGTCGGCACCGTCAGTGAGGCTCAGCGCGAAGACTGCACCCTGGTGCTCAAGGGCATGATCGCACTGTCGCGGGCGCGCTTCCCCGAGGGCATCGCCGCCTCGCGGCTGGACGCTCTGGCGCGGGCGCCGCTGTGGGCCACCGGCCGCGACTACGGTCACGGTACCGGCCACGGCGTGGGCTACTTCCTCAACGTCCACGAAGGTCCTCAGGTGATCAGCTCGGGCGCTTCCGTCGCCGAACATACCGCCATGCGCGAAGGCATGATCACCTCCAACGAGCCTGGGGTGTACCGTCCCGGCCAGTGGGGGGTGCGCATCGAGAACCTGGTGGCCAACCGCGCCGCGGCCCCCAGCGACTTCGGCGACTTCCTCGAGTTCGAGACCCTGACCCTGTGTCCCATCGACACCCGCTGCCTGAACCTGTTCACCCTGGATCAGGCCGAGATCGACTGGCTCAACGCCTACCACGACGAGGTCCGCCGCCGGCTGGCGCCGAGGCTCGACGGCCAGGCGCTGGCCTGGCTCGAAGCCCGCACCGAACCGCTGACGCTTGCCTGATAGCGGGCCTGCTGGTCGGCCGCAGATGCAAAGGGGCCCCGCCATGGCGGGGCCCCTTTGCGTAGGCTGCCAGCGCCGTTACATGAACGGGTTCTTGACCACCGGGATGAACATCAAGCGGAAGTTCCAGTCCGCATCCCACTCATCACCGCGGATCACGCTGTGCTGGATCTCGGCGGCCAGGCGCACCGGGGTGCTGCCCATGCGGACCACGTTGGAATAGCCCAGGCCGATCGGGAAGTTGACCTTCTCGCCGCTGTCGGCCTCCCAGTTGATGCGCACGTTGGGCGTCATGCCCACCAGTTCGGTGCCGCTGAGCCGGTAGTTGAGGAAGTACTGCAGATCGGTCTGACTGGTGTGTTCGCGGTCATCTTCGCCGGCGTAGGACCACCAGTGCTGAGCCAGCAGGCCCATGTTCCAGCCGCCGGGATTGGGCGCCAGGCGCGCGATCAGGGCCGCCGGGCCGGCCTGGAACTTGCCCTGGCCCAGCACATCATGCTCGGCGGTGGGGAAGATCTGGGTCAGCCCCAGGCCCCAGATGACGCCGTCGGCGCGTGCCGGGCCGGCCAGGGTCACCAGGGCGGTGTCACCCAGACCCTCGGTACGCCCGCGATGGGGAGCATTGCGGCTCCACTCGTCGGGATCGATGTCCAGCGGGCTGCCGCCCCGGGCCAGGGTACCGAAGCTCTCGTCCATCGGGCTCGAGTTGTACTGGAACACCGGGCGCACCACCAGGTTCCAGTTGTCGTCTGCCATCTCGAAGGGGAAGGACATGACCGGCTGGAACTTGAAGGAATTGGACCAGCGACCGTCGAAGTCGTCGCCGTCCAGGTGGGTATAGTCGTTCTGCATCCACAGCATCCAGGCCGATCCCACCGGGTTGGTGGTTTCCTTGGCGATGGCAGCAAGATCCTCGCTGCTGGCAGCAGGCTCGCTGTTGGCCGGTACGGTGCGTGGCGAGGACCGCTCCTGGGCAAGCGAGAGGCTCGAGATGAAAACCAGCGACATGGCCACCAGGCCAAGCCGACGAGAGCGTGAAAGGTTCATGGGGGTAGGCCTCAGAATCGTGACGCTACCCCCGACGCCGAGAGTAGCGGTGCAACGTCGCCACCACTCTAGGCCACCGATAACAGGCTGATGATATGCCCCTTGGGGTAGGCCGGTCCGGGCAGGCTGGTTAAATCGGTGCCCCCGGACTCGCCGCCCCGGCCCGCTCAGACCTCCTGGTCTTCCGCCAACGACGGCAGCAGCACCTTCAGCTTGCGGGTCAAGGTATTGCGCCCCCAGCCCAGCAGCTCGGCAGCCTCGCCCTTGCGCCCGGCGGTGTGCTTGAGCGCGGTCTCGATAAGGATGCGCTCGAAGTCCGGCACCGCCTCCTCGAGCAGGTGGGTGTGGCCGGAGGCCAGGGCGCTGTCGGCCCAGGCGCGGAAGGCTTCACGCCAGTCCCCGCCTGCGGCGCTGTCATCGCCGCCGCGCAGCTCCGGCGGCAGGTCCTCGACCAGGATCTCGCGCCCGGAGGCCATCACCGTCAGCCAGCGACAGGTGTTCTCGAGCTGACGCACGTTGCCGGGCCAGTCCACCCGGGTCAGGAACTCCTCGGCTTCGCGGGTCAGCACCTTGACGTCGGTGGACAGCTCCTTGGCCGCCTCGACCAGGAAGTGCCGCGCCAGCCGGGGAATATCCTCGCGCCGCTGGGACAGCCTTGGCAGGTGCACGCGGATGACGTTGAGGCGGTGGAACAGGTCCTCACGAAAGCGGCCATCGGCGACCAGCGTCTCGAGGTCCTGGTGGGTCGCGGCGATGATGCGCACGTCCACCTTGACCGGCGTATGACCACCGACCCGATAGAACTCGCCGTCGGCCAGCACCCGCAACAGCCGGGTCTGAGTCTCCGACGGCATGTCACCGATCTCGTCGAGGAACAGGGTGCCGCCGTTGGCCTGCTCGAAGCGCCCCTGGCGACTGGCGCTGGCGCCGGTGAAGGCGCCCTTCTCGTGGCCAAACAGCTCCGACTCGATCAGATCCCGCGGGATCGCCGCCATGTTGAGGGCAATAAAGGGATTGGCGGCGCGGGGGCTGTGCTGATGAAGCGCACGCGCCACACGCTCCTTGCCGGTCCCGGACTCGCCGTTGATCAACACCGTGATATGCGAGTGCGCCAGGCGCCCGATGGCCCGGAACACCTCCTGCATCGCCGGAGCCTCACCGATGATCTCGGCGTCGAGTCCTTCGGGCACGCTGACCGGCCGCTGGCGCTCGCGCACGTGGGCCACCGCGCGTCGCACCAGGGCCAGCGCCTCGTCCACGTCGAACGGCTTGGGCAGGTACTCGAAGGCCCCGCCCTGATAGGAAGCCACCGCACTGTCCAGGTCGGAGTGGGCGGTCATCACGATGACCGGCAGGTCCGGGTGCACCTGGCGCACCTTGGCCATCAGATCGAGTCCGTCGATACCTGGCATGCGGATATCGGTGACCAGCACGTCGGGCGGCTCGGCCAGCAGTCGATCGAGGATACCGTCGGCCCGCTCGACCGCCTCGACCTCAAGGTCCGGCTGCGCCAGGGCGCGCTCGAGCACCCAGCGTATGGCCCGGTCGTCGTCGACGATCATTACACGAGCGGTATCAGTCATGACTCATCTCCAGGGGAATCAACAGACGGAATTCGGTACGTCCAGGCTCGGACTCGCATTCGATCAGCCCTTCGTGCTGGTGCAGCACCGACTGGGCGATCGACAGCCCCAGGCCGCTGCCCTCGGCACGACCGGACACCATCGGATAGAACAGGGTCTCGCGCAGCGTCTCGGGGACGCCCGGGCCGTTGTCGATCACGCTGACGTCGCAGACCAGACGATGGCGCTGGGCGCCCAGGGTGAACTGGCGGCGCGCGCGGGTCCTCAGGGTCATCACCGGGTTCGGTGTCTCGGACTCGACCAGCGCCTGGACGGCGTTGCGGGCCACATTGAGCACCGCCTGGATCAACTGGGCTTCATCGCCGGTCAACTCCGGCAGGCTGGGATCATAGTCGCGCTCGATGCCCACCCGCGGCTGTTCGACCAATAGCAGCGCGCGTACCCGCTCCAGCACCCGGTGGATGTTCAGCGGCTCTCGCCGACTCACCCGGTTGGGCCCGAGCATGGAATCGACCAGATCCCGGAGCCGATCCACCTCTTCGATGATGATCCGGGTGTACTCCTTGAGCGCCGGCGTCTGCTCCAGGTCACGCTCGAGCAATTGCGCTGCACCACGAATCCCCCCCAGGGGGTTCTTGACCTCGTGGGCCAGCCCCCGCGCCAGCACCTTCATGGTTTCCTGGCGCGACTGCAGCGCTTCCTCGCGGGAGATTCGCAACAGCCGATCCCGTGGCTCCATCTCCAGCAGCAGCTCATCAGGCGACAGCGGCGTCACGGTGTAGTCCACCGTCAGGGGGTCTCCACCGGCGAGGACCAGCCGCGCCTCCCGCTGGGTATAGGGATGCTGCCCATCCCGGGCACGTATCAGCACCTCGGCGATATCATCCTCGCCGCTGAGCCAGTCGGTCAGCGCCACGCCGGCAACCCGACTGGCGCTGACCGCCAGCAGGGTCTCGGCCGCCGGGTTCATCCAGGTCGGTCGCAGCTCGCCGTCGAGCAGCATGACCGCAGTTGTGAGGTGTTCGATGATGCCAGGCGTCATGGGTCCATCCTGATGGGGCAAAGCGCCCACTCGATAGAGGCCGCCACGGCGCCAAGCCGGCATTCCATGGTGGCGGTCCAGGTCTCGGCCTCGAGCAGGCGTCAGACAACAACATTCAAAGCAAGAAGCGGGCCAGCCTTGGTGCCAGTGGCACACTCCCGCCGCGCAGGCGCCAGGACGGTGCTTTTGTCGAGGAGGCGGGTCACCGTCGGCGCACCTACGCACCATTTTAGTGCACCAACCTGGTGCAGGGCAGTCTCGCCTGGATCACTGTCCGCACAAGGCCCGCAGATCGCGGGTCAAGGCGGCGCAGGACGAAGGGGGTTGGCGGGAAGCAGGCGGCTTGCGCGCTGTACGTGGATGACGATATCGGCACTGCGTTGACGCACCTCTCCCGACGGGGCCAGCACCACCAGGCCCAGGCGATGCTCGCCACGCTCCAGATTGGTGAGCCACAGTGGGCCGATGCCGGTGACGCTGGTGGCGAGCACACCGTCGACCTCCAGGCCGAGGCGATCCCCCGTCGCCGGAGGCGGGCTGATCGCGGCCAGCACCTTCAATCTTCCCCCGGCCCCCGTGGGCAACACGCTGCCATCCGCCGGAGAGGCGATGGCCAGGACATCGTGGGGCTGGAAGATATCGGCGTCGCTATCCGGGCCTGGTACTGAAGGCGCCGTCGGCCTGGAGGGCGCCGCCACATCCAGCGCAGGGGCGCTGGACAACGGCGGCGGTGCCAGCTCGCGGGCGCCGGCCGAGGGGGTATCGCTGTAGCGCACGACGCCGTCGGGACCGACACTGCGATAGATGGTGCTCGCCGGCACGGTTTCTGCCACCGGCAACGCCAGCCCGGACGCTGCCAGCAAGGCAATGGCCATCAGTGACGGTCGACTCGGCGACGAGGGAGCGCTCTCGCCCCTCTCCCGGCCTGCCCTGCGCGTCCACCGCTGCATCATCGTGATTGCCCTCGCCGACCTTCCCCTGACGAGGATGACGTCAGCCACGACCCGCGCCAAGGGGATCCCTTGCCCAGGCGCAAGGCCCGCGCAAAAAAAATCGGCCCCGCGATCATCGCGGGGCCGACGGAACGCACGAGGCGCTATGCCGATCAGCAGCTGTAGTACATGTCGAACTCGATCGGGTGGGTCGCCATGCGCAGGCGCTCGACGTCCTCGTTCTTGAGCTCGATGTAAGCGTCGATCATGTCGTCGGTGAAGACGCCACCTTCGGTCAGGAAGCTGCGGTCCTCGTCGAGGGCTGCCAGCGCCTGGTCGAGGCTCTCGGCCACGGTCGGGATAGCCTTGCCTTCTTCCGGCGGCAGGTCATAGAGGTTCTTGTCCATGGCGTCGCCGGGGTGGATCTTGTTCTTGATGCCGTCGATACCGGCCATCAGCATCGCCGCGAAGCACAGGTAGGGGTTGGCGGTCGGGTCGGGGAAACGCGCCTCGACACGCTTGCCCTTCGGGCTTGCGGTGTACGGGATACGGATGGAAGCAGAACGGTTACGGGCGCTGTAGGCCAGCATGACCGGCGCTTCGAAGCCCGGCACCAGACGCTTGTAGGAGTTGGTAGAAGCGTTGGTGAAGGCGTTCAGGGCGCGGGCGTGCTTGATGATACCGCCGATGTAGTAAAGCGCCATTTCAGACAGACCGGCGTACTCGTCACCGGCAAACTGGTTCTGGCCGTCCTTCCAGAAAGACTGGTGGACGTGCATGCCGCTGCCGTTGTCGCCGACCAGCGGCTTGGGCATGAAGGTGGCGGTCTTGCCGTAGGCGTGAGCCACATTGTGGATCACGTACTTCATTTCCTGAACTTCGTCGGCCTTCTTGACCAGGGTGTTGAAGGCAACACCGATCTCGTTCTGGCCGGCGTTGGACACCTCGTGGTGGTGCACCTCGACCTTCTGACCGATGGCCTCGAGGGTGTTGCACATGGCACCGCGCATGTCATGGAAGCTGTCCACCGGCGGAACCGGGAAGTAGCCGCCCTTGACCCGCGGACGGTGACCGAGGTTGCCACCTTCGACGGCGCGGTCGGTGGACCAGGCACCCTCTTCGGAGCTGATCTTGTACATGGCGCCTTCGATATCGGCCTTCCAGTGCACCTCGTCGAAGATGAAGAACTCGGGCTCGGGGCCGAAGAAGGCGGTGTCGCCCAGGCCAGAGGACTGCAGGTAGGCCTCGGCGCGCTTGGCGATGGAGCGCGGATCACGCTCGTAGCCCTGCATGGTGGCCGGCTCGATGATGTCGCAACGCAGGATCAGGGTCGCGTCTTCAGTGAAGGGGTCGAGGAAGCCGGTGCCGTCCTCCGGACGCAGGATCATGTCGGACTCGTTGATGCCCTTCCAGCCGTTGATGGAGGAACCATCGAACATCTGGCCATTCTCGAAGAACTCTTCGTCGACCTCGGCGGCCGGAATGGTGACGTGCTGCTCTTTACCGCGGGTATCGGTGAAGCGCAGGTCAACCCACTTCACATCATGTTCGTTGATCAGGGCGAGGGTCTTGTCTGACATGTGGTCCTCCAGAGTGGAACTTGTCTCGTGACTCGAGCGTTGCGCAACGGCGCCAATCCCATGTCACCGGTTTGAAACGGGGGATGATCCAGGGAACAAAAGGGGTACCGGGATCCTTTGTAGCACGCTCCCGGGACACTGCCCATGGCAACGTGCGCGACACGATGACACTGCCAACCACAATGCAGATTGCGTGCCAGCATTGCACCAGCATCGACCAAAAAAATCCCAACCCATTGTTTCAAATCTTTTTTATCCAAACAGGCCCTTTGCGCCAGCTTAGGGCACAAAGGCCCACCACCTTCAGGATCTGCCGACCAATGCACCACAAAAGTGCAATAAAGACTGCGACGCACCACTTTGGACCTTTGTGACAGGATCTATAAACTCTGCCGGGCCGATCGCGAGGTGTCAGTGGGCGCTGGAACCTTTCGCAACGCAAAGATACACTTTATTACGTTCGACTCCGACCGCCTCCCCTGCCGGCCGGCGTCACCCTCCTCGGAGTGTCGTCGTGAAAATCAGCTTGATCATTGATGCCCGACTTACCGGCAAGGAACTGCCTCGCCGGCTCGCGGAAGCACGCCAGCAGGTCGCCCTCTTCCAGGGAAGAGGCGAGATCCTCGTCATCGACGATGGCGATATGGCGCCACCACTACTGGGCGAACCGGGCGAACACGCCGTCGTCGGCTATCGCCAGGTGCGCAGCCGGCCCGCGCCCATGGGGCGGCGCCTCAACCTGGCCGCCTCCCACAGCAATGGACGCATGCTTGGCTTCTGCCTCGGCCCTCTGGACACCCACTGGGTCGAGCGAATGATGGCAGCCGCCTGCGATGATTCGCGCCCGGTGGTGCGTCCTGCTCGCCCCTGTCCGCTATCGCTGCTCAGCCTGCTGCGACGTACTCCGACCCGGGCCCTGGGCGTCGAACGTACCTGGTTCGATCGGCTGGGAGGCTTCGACCCGTCGCTGGACTTGAGCGCGGTAGAGGACCTCGCCACTCGCCTCAAGGCCTGTCGCGCCAAGATGGTCGTGCAGCGCGCCTGAGCGTCAGATCGTCCTTTCTGTCGATTTCGCCTACTTTTTTCGCCTCGCAGGTGCTTGATAGTTCAGCATCTTGAGGATCGATGCCGAGATTGGCGCCAACAAGGCTGGTCGTTGTCATCGCCCAGGCCCTATAATGCTGCCCCACTTTTTCCAGCAGGATCCCGTCGTGATCGAGAATCTTCGCAACATCGCCATCATCGCTCACGTCGACCACGGCAAAACCACCCTGGTCGACAAGCTGTTGAGTCAGTCTGGCACTCTGGACCGCAAGGCCGAGGGTCAGGAGCGCATCATGGACTCCAATGACCAGGAGAAGGAACGCGGTATCACCATCCTGGCGAAGAACACGGCGATCCGCTGGAATTCCCCCGAGGGACAGGACTACCACATCAACATCGTCGACACCCCTGGACACGCCGACTTCGGCGGCGAGGTCGAGCGCGTGATGTCGATGGTGGACTCGGTACTGCTGCTGGTCGACGCCGTCGACGGCCCCATGCCGCAGACCCGCTTCGTCACCCAGAAGGCCTTCGATCAGGGCCTCAAGCCGATCGTGGTGGTCAACAAGATCGATCGCCCCGGCGCACGCCCGGACTGGGTCATCGACCAGATCTTCGATCTGTTCGACAACCTCGGCGCCAGCGACGAGCAGCTCGACTTTCCGATCATCTACTGCTCCGCCCTCAACGGCATCGCCGGTCCCGAGCCTGACCAGCTGTCCGACGACATGACGCCGATGTTCCAGTCCATCGTCGACATCGTCGAGCCGCCCAAGGTGGAACTCGACGGCCCGCTGCAGATGCAGATCTCGGCACTCGACTACTCCAGCTACGTCGGCGTCATTGGCCTTGGCCGCATCACCCGCGGCGCCATCTCGCCCAACCAGCAGGTGGTGGTCATCAACAAGGAAGGCCAGACCCGCAAGGGCAAGGTCGGCCAGGTCATGACCCACCTGGGTCTCGAGCGGGTACAGACCGAGCAGGCCACCGCCGGGGACATCGTCTGCATCACCGGCATCGACGACCTGGCGATCTCCGACACCATCTGTGATCCGGCCGCCGTCGAGGCGCTGCCGGCACTGACCGTCGACGAGCCCACCGTGTCGATGACCTTCCAGGTCAACGACTCGCCGTTTGCCGGCAAGGACGGCAAGTTCGTCACCAGCCGCAACATTCGCGATCGTCTCGACCAGGAGCTGATCCACAACGTGGCGCTGCGTGTCGAGCAGGGCGAGTCCCCGGAGAAGTTCATCGTCTCCGGCCGCGGCGAGCTGCACCTGTCGGTGCTGATCGAGAGCATGCGTCGTGAAGGCTTCGAGCTGGCCGTGGGTCGTCCCGAGGTCATCATCCGTGAGATCGACGGCGAGAAGCAGGAGCCCTACGAAGAAGTCATCATCGACTGCGAAGAGCAGCATCAGGGCGCCATCATGGAAGAGCTCGGCTACCGCAAGGGCGAGCTCAAGAACATGAACCCGGACGGCAAGGGCCGGGTCCGCCTGGACTTCATCATCCCGGCGCGCGGCCTGATCGGCTTCCGTGGTCAGTTCCTGACCCTGACCTCTGGTACCGGCATCCTGACCAGCCGCTTCGACCACTACGGCCCGCTCAAGCCCGACGCCTCCATCGAGCGTCGCAACGGCGTGCTGGTGTCGATGGTTCCGGGCAAGGCCTTGGCCTACGCCCTGTACGCCCTGCAGGAGCGCGGCAAGCTGATCATCGACCACGGCACCGAGGTCTACGAAGGCATGCTGGTCGGCATCAACAACCGCGCCAACGACATGGTGGTCAACCCCACCAAGGGCAAGAAGCTCGACAACATGCGCGCCTCCGGCAACGACGAGAACATCGTGCTGACCCCGCCGGTGCGCTTCACCCTGGAACAGGCCATCGAGTTCCTCGATGACGACGAGCTGGTCGAGATCACCCCGAACCATATCCGTCTGCGCAAGAAGTTCCTGACCGAGAACGAGCGCAAGCGCGCCACCAAGAAGTAAGCGCTGCGTTTCTCGCTTCATCGATGCCCGCCTCCTGGTGGGCATCGTTGTTTTCGGCCTCTCTAGCGATGCCCGGCTCTTCATGACGGGCATCGTCGTTTTGCGGAATAGACAATATCGATGCCCGGCTGTTCATGGCGGGCATCATCGTTTTGCGGCAATGCTCATATAGACAATATCGATGCCCGGCGCCCGATGGCGGCCAGTGTCGTCTGCAAGTGGAGACATCAGTATTTGGGGTGAGGACGGCACCCTGGCCGGACTGAACTATCCTTTGGTGACCACCCAGCAAGGAGGCTCACCATGGCCGCCCGACGCTTCATCGCCTTACTGTCCCTGCTGCCAGCATTTGCCCTGGCCTCGCCATCCACCGATGACACCCTGCTCGCCAATGCCGAGCAGGAGCGCTCGGCCTTTCTCGAGACCCTGGAGTCGCTGGTCAATCTCGACTCCGGTACCGGCGATGTCGACGACCTCGCTCGCGTCGAGGCGCTATTGCAGGAACGTCTCGTCGAACTCGGCTTCGAGGTCGAACAGCACCCGGCCGAGGCCTTCGGCGGCAACACGCTGGTGGCTCGACACCAGAGCAGCGGCGACGCCGATCTCATGCTGATGATCCACTACGACACCGTCTTTTCCTCAGGCACTGTGGCAAAGCGCCCCTTTTCCAGCGACGCCTCCAGGGCCTATGGCCCCGGCGTCGGCGATGCCAAGGGCGGCATCGCGGTCATCCTGCATAGCCTGGGCCTGCTCGCTGACCTCGGGCTCTCGCCCTGGGGAACTTTGACCGTGGTGTTCAACCCCGACGAGGAAAAAGGCTCCTTTGGATCCCGTGAGCTGATCGCCGAACTGGCCAGCGAACAGGACGCGGTCCTGTCCTTCGAGCCCACCCTGGGCAAGCCCGGCGAGTCAGCGGTCACCACCGTGACCAAGGGCATCAACTACGCCTTTCTCGAGGTCGAGGGACGTGCGTCCCACGCCGGCGGCGCCCCCGAGGAAGGCCGCAATGCGGTGATGGAGCTGGCCCACCAGTTGCTCCAGCTCGATGACCTTGGCGACAGCGACAAGGGCACCACCCTCAACTGGACCATTGTCGAGGGTGGCACCAAGCGCAATATCATCCCGGACTCGGCCAGGGCCGAAGGGGACATGCGCTACTTCGATCATACCGAGTACGAGCGCGTCATGGCCGAAGCCCAGTCGATTATTGCCGAGCAGCGAGTCACGGACACCGAGGTAGCGTTTCGGCTCGAGCGCGGGCGCCCGCCGCTGCCGCCGAATCCGGCCACCGAGCAACTGGCGGCCCTCGCCCAGTCTATCTACCGCCAGGAACTCGACCAGACGCTCGCCCTGGCCGAGATCGGTGGGGGCACCGATGCGGGCTACGCCTACGACCCCGAAACCGGCCAACCCGCGGTGCTGGAGTCCCTCGGTCTGGTCGGGGGGCGCTACCACAGCGACGAGGAATTCATCGAGCTCGACAGCATTGTGCCGCGACTGTATCTCACCACCCGTCTGATCCAGGAACTTTCCGGGCCGAGCGCTGCCACAATTGATGCAGACTGATAACCGTTAGGGGTGAAGACGGCGACCGCCCTAGTTGCGGTCTATGCTAATGGGGCACCGTCATCCTTCGCGAACAAGGAGATACGCGAATGCACAAGCACGTCGAATGGGATGATCCCGGCGCTGACAGCGTTCAGCGCTACTTCGCCGACAAGCCCGACGAATACCCCACCGCCCACGTCGGCAGTATCATCGCCGGCCGCTACCATGGCTATTCGGTCAGGGTCAGGGTGGAAGCCAGGGTCGACGACGACACCGCCAGCATCGGCGACGTGGTCGCCCTGATCTCCGTGCGCACAGGCGAGCGCACCAAGAATATCGGCGACCTGTCGATCGGCGATACCGTGCGTCTTGGCGACGATCACCGCGCCCTGGCTCCCCATACCAGCAGCTGACGACGAGTTCCAGAACCCGCCAGTGACGGAAACCCGTCCCGCCAACGCCTGCTAAACGCATCGCCCCTAGTCAGGCGCCATGGTTGTATCGCAAAGTTGACATGTCAGACCGGGCCTCGGCCCGGTCAGCCATTACCGCGTCGCGACGCCGACATGTCGACGGAAGCCCCATGAGCAGCGATAACATCTGGACCCACAAAGGCACCTTCCTGCTGGCCGCCGTCGGCTCGGCGGTGGGCCTGGGTAACCTCTGGCGCTTTCCCTACCTGGCCGGCGAGCACGGTGGTGGCGCCTTTCTGCTGGTCTACGTGCTGTGCGTCTTTGCCGTCGGCATCCCGATCCTGATCGCCGAGATCATGCTTGGGCGCAACAGCCGGCGCTGCCCGATCATGGGCATGCGCTTTCTCACCCGTTGTCATCGCACCTCCCGCGCCTGGGAGACCATCGGCTGGCTCGGTGGCCTGTCCGCGCTGCTGATCCTGAGCTTCTACTCGGTGATCAGCGGCTGGGCGCTGCACTATCTTGGCGAGATGCTGACCGGGTCACTGCGCGACGCCGACGCCGCCATGCTGGCCGACAACTTTGCCAACCTGATCGCCTCGCCGCTGAAGCTGACGCTCTACCACACGCTGTTTCTCGCCATCTGCGCCTACATCGTCGCCCGGGGTGTCCATCGTGGGCTGGAGAGCGCCCTGCGCATCCTGATGCCGACCCTGCTGGTCATTCTGCTGGTGGTGCTGTTCTACGCCGCGACCAGCGGCGACATGGCGGCAGCCAGTCGCTTCATGCTGTCCTTCTCGCTGTCCGAGTTGAGCCTGGAAGGCTGGCTCGAGGCGATGGGGCAGTCGTTCTTCACGCTGAGTCTGGGGATGGGCGCGATCATGGCCTATGGCGCCTACATGCCCAGCGAGACCTCGCTGACCCTGACCGCCTTCGCCATCGCCCTGATCGACACACTGGTGGCGGTAATCGCGGGGCTGGCGATCTTCGCCCTGGTGTTCGGTGCGGGACTTGCCGCCGACGAAGGGCCAGGACTGATGTTCGTGTCACTGCCGCTGGCATTCTCGGTGATGCCTTCCGGCTCGCTGGTCGGCGCCATCTTCTTCGTACTGGTACTGGGGGCCGCGATCAGCTCGGCGATCTCGCTGATCGAGCCGGTCGCGGCCTATCTGGTCGAGCGCTTCGACCTCAGTCGCGTACTGGCGGTAGCCCTGGTGTCGGTGCTGGCCTGGGGGCTGGGGCTCGCCACGGTGGCGAGTTTCAACGTCTGGGCCGAGGCCAGCCCCGTGCATGACGTGTTCGGTCGCAGCGCCTTCGCCGTGCTGGAACTGGTGACCCACATCACGCTGCCCCTGTGCGGCCTGCTGGTGGCGCTGTTCGCCGGCTGGTCGCTGACCCAGTCCGAATCGATGAAGGAAATGCACACCCGCTCCAGCTGGCTCAGGCTGTGGCGGTTTCTGGTGCGCTTCATCGCGCCGACCGGGGTCGCCTTCGTCTTTCTGCGTGCCCTGCCCTATGTCCAGGGCTACTGGCTGCCGACCATCGGTGCCTGCGTACTGGTAGGCGCCTTCGCCGCCTACCGGCTGATGGCCGAGCAGCACGCCGCCAGCGGCTGAGGGACGTCGGGAAGCCCGACAATCAAGACCGCAACGACACCAACGCCTCAACGCAACAACGCAACAACGACAATAGACAACACGGCGGGACCCAAGATGTCAGCCATCATCGATGTACGACACGTCAACAAGGCCTTCGGCGGCCTTCACGTCATCAACGACTGTTCGATTCAGGTCGAGGAAGGCTCCGTCACCGGTCTGATCGGCCCCAACGGTGCGGGCAAGTCGACCCTGTTCAACATCATCGCAGGCGCCCTGCCGCTGGATTCCGGGCAGATCCTGCTGGACGGCGAGGACATCACCAATCGTCCGGCCAACGAGCTGTTTCACAAGGGCCTGTTGCGCACCTTCCAGATCGCCCACGAGTTCTCCCAGCTCACAGCCCTGGAAAACCTGATGATGGTGCCCCCGAACCAGCCCGGCGAGTCCCTGGCCAAGGCCTGGTTCGCGCCGAAGGCGGTGCGGGCACAGGAGGCCGAGGTCAAGCGCCGGGCCCAGGAGGTGATCGAGTTCATCGGCCTCAATCATGTGCGCAACGAGCTGGCAGGCAACCTCTCCGGCGGCCAGAAGAAGCTTCTGGAGCTCGGCCGCACCATGATGACCGACGCTCGGGTGGTGCTGCTCGACGAGATCGCCGCCGGGGTCAACCGCACCCTGCTGGGGGACCTGATCGGCAATATCGAACGGATGAACCGCGAGTTCGGCTACACCTTCCTGGTCATCGAGCACGACATGGACATGATCGCCAGGCTGTGCGATCCGGTGATCGTGCTGGCCCAGGGCTCGGTGATGGTCGAGGGCTCCATCGAGGAGATCCAGAACAACCCCGAGGTCATCGAAGCCTATTTCGGCGCCGGCGCGGCCTGACAGCGGCCCGGCAACAGACTCCGCGCCACCCGGGGCACCCTCCCGTTGCAGGCGCGGCGATAACAACAACCAGGGCGCGACAGGCGCTCTTATGCAGAGAACAGGACTATGCCTCTACTCGATGCACGCGAGGTGCACGGCGGCTATGGCGGCATGAACATCCTCAACGGGGTGGACATGGCCATCGAGGCCGACCAGATCGGCGTCATCGTCGGCCCCAACGGCGCCGGCAAGTCGACCATGCTCAAGGCCATCTTCGGCCAGTTGAACGTGACCCAGGGCGATATCCTGCTGCGCGGTGAACCGATCCAGAACCTGCCCACCAACCGCCTGGTAGAACTGGGCATGGGCTTCGTGCCCCAGGAGCACAACGTCTTTCCCAGCCTGACGGTCAAGGAAAACCTCGAGATGGGGGCCTTCCTCAAGCCGGGAAACATGAAACGCATGCTGTCCAAGGTCTACGAATTCTTCCCGCCCCTTCACGAAAAGCGTCATCAGCCTGCCGGCGAGCTGTCCGGTGGCCAGCGCCAGATGGTGGCCATGGGCCGGGCGCTGATGGCCGAACCCGAACTACTGCTGCTCGACGAGCCGACTGCAGGGCTGTCGCCCAAGTACATGTACGAGATCTTCGACCGGGTCAAGGAGGTCAACGCCGCCGGCGTCGGCATCCTGATGGTGGAGCAGAACGCCAAGCAGGCCCTGGCCATCGCCGACAAGGGCTTCGTGCTGGCCGCCGGCCAGAACCGCTTCACCGACACGGGGCAGGCGCTGCTTGCCGATCCTGACGTGGCCAAGAGCTTCCTCGGCGGCTGACGCCGAGTCCTAGCGCGGAGATATCGCCTTGAACGAATTCGTGTTCTTCATCAACAACGTGCTGATCGCCGGCAGCGTCACCGGGTCGATCTACGCCATCGGCGCGGTGGGCGTGACGCTGGTCTTCAGCATCATGCGCTTTGCCCACTTCGCCCACGCCGACATGATGACCTTCGGCGCCTTCATGGTGCTGCTGCTGGCGACGCTGTTCCCCCATGCCGGCGACGTCATCGGTGTGCCCACCGCCATCGTCATGCTGCCGCTGGCCATGGTGCTGACGGCGGCGCTGGCGGTGGGCATCGACAAGGCCTTCTACAAGCCGCTGCGCGCCCACGGCGTCAAGCCGATCGTGATGGTCATCGGCTCCCTCGGCGTGACCCTGATGCTGCAGGGCCTGATCCGGCTGTTCTCGGGCACCGGCGGCCAGAGCCTGTACGTCGATGACCGCAAGGAGATCTTCCGCCTGGCGCTGCCCTTCGAGGGCGCCCGGGTGCCGGTGGTGATCACCGAGCCGCAGATCTATCTGTTCGTGCTGACCCTGGTGGCGGTGATCGGGCTGCAGCTGTTTCTGTCGCGTACCCGGCTCGGCAAGGCCATGCGCGCCATGTCCGACAACCCGGACCTGGCCCGGGCATCGGGCATCAACACCAACACCATCGTCGCCGTGACCTGGGTGATCGTCGGTGGCCTGGCCTCCATCGCCGGCACCCTGCTGTCGATGGACGTGACGTTCAAGCCGGACTTGAGCTTCCACCTGCTGCTGCCGATCTTCGCCGCCGCCATCGTCGGCGGTGTCGGCCACCCCTTCGGCGCCATCGCCGGCGGCTTCGTGGTGGGCTTCGCCGAGACCCTGGCGGTGTTCAACTGGCGGGTGCTGCTGCGGCCCTTCAGCGACAGCCTGCCCGAGTGGCTCGAGCTGCCCAGTAACCTGGCCTTCGTCGGCACCGAGTACAAGATCGTGGTGCCCTTCTTCATCCTCGTCGCCATCCTGGTGTGGCGCCCCACCGGCATCTTCAAGGGCAAGGTGATCTGATGACGACCAACAACTTTCATCGCCGCGACGACGCCAACACCGCGCCCCAGAGCCGCTTTCCGGTGCGCGAACTCAGCCTCCTGGTGGTCCTCGCCGTCGCCGTCGGCGCGGTCTACATGGCCATGGGTTCGGCCTATTCGACACGCATGCTGGTGGAAGCCAGCTGCTACGCCATCCTGGCCCTGGGCCTGACCATCCAGTGGGGCTACGCCGGCCAGTTCAACGCAGGCGTCATGGGCTTCGTCGCCCTCGGCGGCTTCTGCGCCATGACCTTCAGCGTGCCGGTCAATCCGGCCTTCTGGGATAGCCCGCTGCCCGGTGAGCTGGCCAAGGTGCTGGGGTATCTGGCCGTCGGCATCGCGCTGGTATTCGCGCTGTCGCGCATGACTCGTCTGGGCGTGCCGTCCTGGCTGCGCACCCTGATCACCGTGGTGATCGGCCTCGTCGTCTACATGGTGGTGATCAGTGAACTGCGCGAGGTCACCGACGCCATCGAAAGCCAGATGGGCTTCATCGGCGGGTTCGGCCTGCCGGTGTGGGTCGGCTGGGTGGTCGGCGGAGCGCTGGCCGGCGGTATCGGCTACTTTATCGGCCACGTCTGCCTGGGGCTTCGCAGCGACTATCTGGCCATCGCCACCCTGGGCATCGCCGAGATCATCAAGGCCTTTCTCAAGAACTCTGACTGGCTGACCCGTGGCACCGCTACCGTGTCGCCGCTGCCGTGGCCGGTACCCGATCCCGGCGAGGTCGGCTTCACCCTGGCGCGGGCGCTCTATCTGTCGGTGACGGCGGTGATGATCCTGGGCATCTTCTTTTTGCTCAACCGAGCCTACAACGCCCCCTGGGGCCGCATGATCCGGGCGATTCGCGACAACGAGGTGTCATCTGCCGCCATGGGCAAGGACATCAATCGCCGCCGGCTCGAGATCTTCGTGCTGGGCTGCGTGCTGATGGGCCTCGGCGGCGCGGCACTCGGCAGCTTCAACAGCATCTTCGACCCCAACGGCTACCTGCCGCTCAACCACACCTTCCTGGTGCTGGTGATGGTCATCCTGGGTGGGCCGGGCAACAATCTCGGTACCCTGTTCGGCGCGGTGGCGGTGTACATCATCTGGATCATGTCAGAGCCGCTGGCGCTCTACGTGATGGAGTTGATCGCCCACTTCGGCCAGGCCAGCTTCGGCTGGGAGCTACCCAGCAACCTGGAAAGCCGAGCCCTGCAGGCCAGGGTATTCGTCATCGGGCTGTTGATCACGGTGGTGCTGCGCGTCGCCCCCAAAGGGCTGCTGCCGGAGAAGGTCAAGCACCATGACTGAGGCGTGTCCGTCGACACCGCTACTGCGGACAGTGCCTGACGCCGGTCGTCGTCACTGATGGTCTCATCCTGGCGGCCCAGGGTCGCCAGGGCCCGCCTCTCACGCCTCTTGCCCCATCACTGGCCATCTCGCACGACATCGCCAGCTCGACGCCAATGACAGGCCCCTACCAACGATAAAGCCCCCAGCCAGATGGCCGGGGGCTTTCCTTGAGCGCCTCTGTTGCGAGCATTGGCGCGGTCATTGGGCGGAGGCGACCGCCCGGATGCGTTGTCGTCCGTCGACGACTCGCCTTACTTTACGTCATGGCGGCTATTCAACAAAGCCCTTGCCGGTAAAAGTGCCGTTTTCCACGGCCATTTCCTGTACCACACCAGGCACATCGCCGTTGTCGTCGAAGTCCTGGGTACCGGAGGCGCCTTCATAGTTGATCTCGGTCCCCGCCGCGATCAGCTCCACCGCCTTCTCCCACTCACCGGGCAGGATGACCTCACCGGGGGGAGAGGACACGCTGCGCAGCGCCTCAGACACACCCTCGCGCTCGGCACTGCCGTTCTGCTGGATGGCCAGCCCCAGCAGGAAGGCCGCATCGTAGGCCTGGGCGGCGAATACGGCGGTGGGGTCGATGTCGGCGTTGTTGGCAAGTTCAGTGAAGATCTCGGTGCCGGGAAGGTCCGGGCTGCCCGGACGGGTGGCGATCATGCCGTCGAGCACGTCGGAGCCGATGGCCTCGACCAGGCTGTCGCCGACCATGCCATCGGCCCCCACGTACTGGGTGAACATGCCGCTCTCGTAGGCCTGGCGCACCACCGTCTGGCCGGAGGTATCGGCGTAGGCGAGTACCACCAGGGTCTGGGCGCCGGTGGCCGACAGGGTGCCGAGTTCGCTGCGGTAGTCGGCGCGGTTGTCCTCGTGGGCGAGGTTTTCCAGCACGCTGCCGCCGCCGTCCTCGAAGGCCGAGCTGAAGGCGTCGGACAGGCCGCGTCCGTAGTCGTTGTTGACGTAGGTGACGGCGACTTCCTCGATGCCCTTGTCGATCAGCAACTTGGCCAGCATCTCGCCCTGGAAGGCATCGGAGGGCACGGTGCGGAACACCAGGTCATTGTCGTCGAGGTCGGTGACCGCCGGCGCCGTGGAGGCCGGAGACACCATGGTCACGCCACCCGGAATCGCCGCGTTGTTGGCCGCGGCGATGGTGGCACCGGTACACAGCGCGCCAACGATGGCGGTGACCTGCTCGGTGTTGACCATGCGGTCAGCCGCGTTGGACGCCGCCGAAGCGTCGCCGCAGGTGGTGTCGCCGGTCGGCATCACCACGTCCTGGCCGTCGAGGATGCCACCCTGGTTGTTGATATGGTCAACCGCCAGCTGGGCGCCGTCGTAGATCGGCGGCGTCAGGCTCTCGATCCCCCCGGTGAAGCCGCCGAGAAATCCGATCTTGACCTCTGCGTGGGCCATGGAGCCGACCGCCAGGGTGGTTGCAGCCACGGCGGTCGCCAGTACGCGCTTTTTCATGATTGTTGGTCTCGCTCTGGTTGTCCTGAGATGAAGCCGAGACGAGCGCGGTCAGCCGCGGCTCGCCCACTCGATCTTCATACCCCCAATCTGGAAGGCCGCCGGGGAAAACTCAAGTCCCCGCCGCCAACGCTAGGCCGGCTGGATGCAACAAGACGGGGTTCAGGACTGACGTCTGTGGCCAGGCTTCTATACTCAGCACAGGCCCTGCCATCTGGCGGGGCCAACGCCCCTCACTCGCCAAGGAGCACACCATGTCTCGTTGCGCCCTGCTCGCCCCTGCCCTGATCGGTCTCGGCTCTGTTCTCGCCAGCGCCGGCGCCATGGCCGGACAAAACGTTGACTACCAGGTGGACGGTGAAGCCTTCCAGGGCTATTTCGCCCCCGCCACGTCCTCTTCCAAGGGCAGCGTGCTGATCATCCACGACTGGGATGGCCTCACCGACTATGAAAGAAAGCGTGCCGACATGCTCGCCGAGGCGGGCTACGACGCCTTCGCCGTGGACCTCTACGGCGCCGGCAACCGCCCCGAGGAGATCGACGCGCGCAAGGCCGAGATGGCGGTGCTCTACGATGACCGTGAACGCATGCGCCGGCTGACCCTGGCGGGGCTGACCCAGGCCCGTGAACAGGGCGCCGGCGAAGACACCGTGGTGATGGGCTACTGCTTCGGTGGCGCCGTGGTGCTGGAGATGGCCCGCGCCAACGCCGACGAAGGTGTGCGTGGTTTCGCTACCTTCCACGGCGGCCTCGACACACCGGAAGGCCAGGGCTACTCCGCCGATACGCCACCGATCCTGGTCGCCCACGGTGGTGCCGACGCCTCCATCGGCATGGACCAGGTGGCGGCGCTGTCCGAGGAGCTGGAGGCGGCTGGCGCCCCCTATGAGATCCAGGTCTACTCCGGTGCTCCCCACGCCTTCACGGTGTTCGGCAGCGATCGTTACCAGGCTCGGGCCGACCAGGCCTCCTGGGCGGCCTTCCACCAGCTGCTGCGGCGCGCCCTGGAACAGCAGGATCAGGGCTGAACCGCTAGCGTCGTCAACAGCCCGGCCACCTGGAAGCCGCGCCCAGGTGGCCTCTGAGCACCAGAAGGTGTGCAACGGATGAAAACACCGAGGCAGATTATTCGGTAGAATCCGCCTCCATCGTGCCGATCGCCCATTCGATAGCAGTCAACGAGAACATTTTGCTGGCTATCGATGGGTATCGCGTCTTCCCACCTTGCACGGCAGGCCATCCACCCTGTCCTTCTGGAGCCTCCCCATGTCCACCCCCGATCGTTCCCCCGGCCTGTGGCGCCGTATCCCGCTATGGCAGAAGATCCTGGTCGGCCTCGCCCTGGGTGTCCTCGTCGGCACCCTGATGGGCGAAAGCGCCAGCGTGTTCAAGCCCATCGGTGACATCTTCATCAGCGCCATCAAGATGCTGATCGTGCCGCTGGTGTTCTCTACCCTGGTGGTCGGTATCACCGCCATGCGTGACCCCCAGAAGATGGGCCGCATCGGCGCGCGGACCATCGCGCTGTATCTGGTCACCACCGCCTTCGCCATCGCCATCGGCCTGGCCGCCTCCTGGCTGTTTCAGCCTGGCGTTGGCCTCGACATGACCTTCGAGGCCAACCCAGACGCGGCCAAGGAAGCCCCCAGCCTGGTGCAGATCGTGGTCGGCCTGGTGCCCCAGAACCCGGTGGACGCCCTGGCCAGCGGCAATATCCTGCAGATCATCGTGTTCGCCATTGGCCTCGGTGTTTCGCTGACCCTGATCGGCGAGAAGGGCGAGCCGGTGGTCAAGGTGTTCGAAAGCTTCGCCGAGGCCATGGTCAAGCTGACCAGCCTGGTGATGGCGCTGGCGCCCTTCGGCGTGTTCGGTCTGATCGCCCACGTCGCCGGCAGCTACGGCGCCGAGGTGCTGCTGCCCCTGGTCAAGGTGATCGGCGTGGCCTACCTGGCCAGCGTCGTCCACGTGCTGGTGGTCTACTCCGGTCTGCTGTCGCTGCTCGGTCGTCTCAATCCGGTGCGCTACCTGCAGGGCATTCTCGATGCCCTGGTGGTGGCCTATTCGTCGGCGTCCTCGTCCGGCACCCTGCCGGTCTCGCTGCGCTGCGCGACGAAGAACCTCGGCGTGTCCGAGGGTGTCGCCGGCTTCGTGCTGCCGGTGGGCGCCACCATCAACATGGATGGCACCGCCATCTATCAGGGGGTGGTGGCGGTATTCATCGCCCAGTTGATCGGCGTCGACCTGAGCCTGGCCGACTACGGCATGATCATCGTCACCGGCACCCTGGCTTCCATCGGCACCGCCGGTGTCCCGGGCGCCGGCCTGGTGATGCTGTCCATCGTCATGGCCCAGATCGGCCTGCCGCTGGAAGCCCTGGCGGTGGTCGCCGGCGTCGATCGCATCCTCGACATGGCCCGTACCAGCGTCAACGTGGCCGGAGACCTGATGGTCACCACCCTGGTCGGCAAGAGCGAAGGCGAACTCGACGAGAACGTCTACAACGCCGCCAACAAGACCTGACCAGCACCCCGAGCCCCTGCCAGACGACGATGCCCCGGCCAGTTGGCCGGGGCATCGTCGTTCAGGGTTCCGCCAGCATCATCGCTTTCAGCTGTGGCCCTGTTGCTCCTGGCTTGCCGTCTCGCGGGCGTCGAAGTCGGCATCCTGCGTGGCACCAGCGTGTTCAGCCGCGCAGTAAGTGGTGTGATGATTGGCGCAGGGCCCTTCTGCAGGGGCCAGCGGCTCAGCCAGCTTGGCGATCTTGCCGTCGACAACACCTGCCTGAGCGGACAACGGCAGGGCCAAGAGGGCCAATACGAGCAGCGCGTTTCTGGTCTTCATGTTGTGTCTCCTGAGATGGCCGGTAAGGCTCTCTGGCAGCATACAACTTCGCAGACTAATAAAGTGAAACGCTCTGTGGGAGTCTCGCCAGGAATTGTCGAGAAGGGTAGCGAATCGTGTAAAAACTGAACGATATCAATATATTAAAATTCATCCAAGACACCTCGATGGCCACCTCTACGACGCCATGCCAAGCGCAGAACTGCTACGCTGAGGGGATATCCACCCATGTCAGCGACCCGGCGCCAGCCGCTTCGATCGCAGGGAGCACTTCATGACCCCCTCCACGTCCTCTCCCACCCCCTCCTGCTCGTCGTTGACACCCACCAGGCTCTCCGGCAGCCGCCTCGACATCGGCCGTGCCCACGGCAGCCAGCACCGTGAGGCGATCCTTGCCAGCATCGACGTCTACGACCGACTGTTTCATGACCTGGCGGGCCTGCGCTGGCACGAGGCGCGACGCGACGCCGAACGCTTCCTGCCGATGATCGAGCGGCGCTACCCGGCCATCCTCGAGGAGCTAGACGGCATCGCCCAGGGCATCGGCGGTGATCTGGCCGACGTGCTTACCCTCAACTGTCGCAGCGAGGTGTCGCTGACCCGCGCCGGCGGTGGCTGCTCGGCCTTTTCGCTCTATCACGCCGGCCGCCAGTGGCTCGCCCAGAACTGGGACTGGCGCGCCGACCAACTCGACCATCTGGTGATCCTCGAGATCCAGGCTCCCGGCGCGCCGCCGTTGATCAGCGTGGGCGAGGCCGGCATGGTCGGCAAGATAGGACTCAACGCCAATGGCGTCGGAGTCGGACTCAATGCCATCCGCTCGGCGACCTGTGGCGAGGGTCTGCCGATCCATATCGCCCTGCGCGCCATGCTCGAGTGCGAGACCCTCGACGCCGCCCGGCAGATCGCCCACGACGGTGTCTGTGCACCCGCCCACTTCCTGCTGGCCGACGGCAGCGGCCAGGCGGAAGGGCTCGAGGTTCACCCCGGGCAACCGGGAACCATCGCATCGGCTCGCGGGGTCGTCACCCATACCAATCACCTGGTCAGTGACACCGCCACCCACTGGGTCGAGGACTTCCCCAAGCCGGACTCCTGGTCCCGCCTGAGTCGTCTCGACGCGCTGGTCGAGCAACTGCTCGACGACCTGGGTATGGATGGCTCGGGTGCGGATGAGAGGGGGACAGAACGGGGTACAGCGAGCACAGCCCCCAACGAGAGCGCCACCCTCGACGCCGAGCGGTTGTTCGATCTGCTCGGCGATCATACCCCCGGCGAGGACAGCCTGTGTCGCCACTTCGACCCGAGCGTCGCTGAAGCCGAGCGGATGGAAACGCTGTTCAGCGTGGTCATGGACCTGACCGACAAGGTGCTGTGGCTACGCCACGGCAAGCCCTGCCAGACCACCCATTCAATGCGCCTTGTGCCCACCGCCGTGTGACCCTGACGCCTCGCTTCCGTCCCTGCCGAGTTCGCCTTTCAGGTACTGTTCGGTGGTCAGCAGAAACAGCCGCCGAAACAGCTCGTGGATCGCCTCCTCTCGGCGCAGCGAGGCGAGTTCGGGATCCTTCTCTTCGCTGCCCACCTCCTTCGGGTACTTCCACGCCATGCGCATGGAGCCCGAGCTGACGTCGAAGATCTCGAGGGTCGGGTTGGCTCCGTGAAGCGCGGTCTTGATGCGATAGGACATGACGACCTCCTGCAGACGCTGATAGCCCAAAACAATGAGAATCATTAACATTTGAAATATGGTCGTGTTTGGGTGGCCTGTCAAGGCTCGTCCTGATCATCGCTGTTCAGCGACCAGAAGAAGCAGGCGACCGTCGCCATGTCTGTCGCAAGACTCAGCGTGTCAGCAAGGCGCTGATGGCGACACCGGTGTGCATGACGTGTTCGTGCATGTGGCGGCGGGCAAGGTCGGCGTCCCTGGCGATCAAGGCATCGAGGATGGCGCGATGCTCATCGGTGGACTCCTGCCAGCGGCCGAGGCGATTCAGCGCCAGATAACGCGCCCGCTCCAACCGACCCAGCAGGCGCTGGTGGGTTTCCACCAGCACCGGATTGCGCGCCGCCTCGACCAGCAGCGCGTGGATACGGGTATTGGTGGCGAAGTAGCCGTCGCGATCGCCCTTGGCGTGCTGCTTTTCCAGGCGAGTCTGCAGTGAGGCCAGCCGCTTGAGCTCGGTCTCTGTCATGCGCCCGGCCGCCAGTTCCACCGCCATGGCCTCGAGCCCGGCCTCGACCTCGAACAGATGACGCAGCTCGTCACCATCAAGCAGGGTGACCAGGGCGTTGCGATTGCGCCGCAGGGTCACCAGGCCTTCACCCGCCAGCTGATTCAAGGCATCGCGCAGGGGCGTGCGCGAGATGCCCAGACGCCGACACAGAGCCGGCTCCAGCAGACGCTCCCCCGGGGCCAGCTCACCGTGGACGATCAGCCCCTTGAGCAAGTCGTAGGCTTCATCGGCCAGGGACGGCGCCTGGATGCGGCGGCGGTGAGGCGCTCGCTGACGCGCGCCTCTCTCGGAGGGTGAAGCGACGGTGGCGTCGTCGGTTGTCGACGTCATGGGCAGGATCCAGCGACCGGTGAGGGAAAGGAACAAGGATAGGGCCAGCGTCCAAGTATAGCGACGGGGCTGGCCCGGAGACGAGAGGTCAGCGCCGGCCGATCAGCGTTGCCAGCTCCCTGCTCAAGCCCTTGTGCGGCTTGTCGGGGGGTGCGGCGTAGCTGCCGACGGTGGCCTTGGCGCGACCGAGATCGACCAGCGCCTGGGCCTGGGTGATGGCGCAGGTCACGCCGTCCAGCGCCGGCACCGGCAGCTCGGCGGCGACCTGGCGGGCCAACCCCGCCAACGGGGCCCCGGCCAGGATCAGCACATCGGCGCCGTCCTCTCTGACCGCCTGTTCGGCCAGCTCGATCAGGCGCCCGCCCTGGTCCTGCTGCACGCTACCGATGGCCGCCAGAGGTTCATCCAGGGCGCGGATACTGGCCAGCCGCGAGCCCAGGCCGTAGCTGTCCACGGTTTCGCGGTACCAGGCCTGGATGCGCTGGGAGATGGCGATGATCGAGAAACGCCCGCCGTACTGACAGGCGCTCATCAGCGCCGCTTCGGTCAGCCCCACCACCGGGATCGGCAGGGCCTCGCGCAACGCGGGCAGACCGGGATCGCCGAAGGCGGCCACCACCACAGCGTCGTGGCCGGGGTAGCGCTCGGCGGCGAGACCCAGGGTCGCATAGCCGCCGATCAGCGCCTCGGCGCGGGTCTCGATGTAGGCCACACCGAAGGGCGCGGTGGCGATGCTCAGCTCGCTGCCCGGGCGCAGGCTTGCCCGTGCTTCACGCTCGATCAGCGCACTGACGTCGTCTGAGATATTGGGATTGATGACCAGAAGCTTCATGGCAGTCTCTTTGTAGTGGGCCGGTCCGAGGCGGCGGATGCGACACCTCGGCCTTTTCGTAGCTTGTCGTTCGGTCGATGCCGTACTTCAGTCGCCAGTACCTCAGACGTCAGTACCTCGATCATTCAGTACCCCAGTGCCCGCGGCAGCCAGGTGACCAGCGAGGGGAAGGCGATACACGCCACCAGCACCACGTACTGGAAGACGATGAAGGGCCAGGCGCTCTTCATCAGCTCGTTCAGGCTGATATTGGAGATGCCGCACATCACGAACAGCAGCACCCCCACCGGCGGCGTCATCATGCCCACCACCAGGTTCATCACGAACAGAAAGCCGAACAGCAGCGGATCGATGCCGTAGGACAGCGCGATCGGTGCCAGCAGAGGCACCAGCATGATGTAGGCGGCGTTGGACTCGACGAACATGCCGACCAGGATCAACAGCCCCATCACCAGCAGAAGGAACATCAGCGGGTCGCTGGTCAGCCCCTGCAGGGCGCTGGTCAGACGCATCGGCACCAGATCGATGGTGAAGGCAAAGGTCATGGTCGAGGCGAAGGCGATCAGCGCCCCCACCATGGCGGCGGTGACCGCGGCGTTGAACATCGCCCGCGGCAGGTGCGACAGGCGTAGCTGGCGGGTGACGAAGAAGCCGATCACCAGCGCGTAGAGCACGGCAATGCCGGCCCCCTCCGTCGGGGTGAAAGCACCGGCGACGATGCCGCCGACCACGACGATCGGCATCAGCAGAATGGGCAGCGCCCGCCAGGTCTGCACCAGCACGTGGCGCAGCCCGATGACTCCGCCGGCCAGCGGATAGCCACGGCGCATCGACAGGAAGCTGGCCAGGCCCATGAAGCCCAGCGCCAGCACCAGTCCCGGCACGATACCCGCCATGAACAGCCCGCCTACCGAGACGCTGGAGCCGGCCATCAAGGCGTAGACGATCATCGCGTTGCTGGGCGGGATGATCGCCCCCAGGTTGGCCGCCGAAGCGACCACCGCGCTGCTGTAGCCGGTGTCGTACTGCTGACGCATGGACGGCACCAGCGAACTGCCCAGGGCGCTGGCACTGGCCACCGCCGCCCCGCTGACCGCCGCCAGCACCATGCCGGCGACGATCGCCACGTGGGCGAGCCCACCGTGGACGCGGCCGATCAACGAGTTGGCGAAATCGACCAGGCGCTGAAGAATCCCTGCCGCCACCATCAACTCGCCGGCCAGCATGAACAACGGAATCGCCATCAGCGGAAAGCTGTCCACCGAGTGCATCATGCGCTGTGGCAGCACCGCCAGGTCCATGCCGCCAACGACCAGCCCCACCAGCGAGGCAAGGCCCAGGGCAAAGGCCAGCGGCATACGCAGAAGCGCCAGTACCGCAAAGCTCAGAATAATCGCCAGGGTCATGGGCGCACCTCCTCACCGCGGTCATGGCCTGAGTCGGGTCCAACCGGGGCGGAAGGCAGCGGCTCAAGCTCCAGGCACTGGGCGATCAGATGCAGCGCACAGTGGATCGCCGAGATCAGCACCGCGATATAGAACACCGCCGCAGTGATCGGCATGGTTGGCATCAGCTGCGGCCACTTGTCGATCACCGCACCGGTTCCCACCACCCCCAGGATCACCATCAGTACCACCCCCAACGCCGCCATCAGCTGGGCCAGCCGGCGCTGGGCGCCGGCGGGCAAGTGGCTGACAAGGGCATCGATACCGACGTGGATGCCACTCTTGATACCGTGGGGAATGGCCAGAAAGATCGCCCACACAAAGCACAACCGGGACAGCTCATCGGCGGAGTCGATACTGGTGCCGAGCAGGTAGCGTGCCACCACCTGGGCGCACACCAGCACCGTCATCAGGCCCATGGCCAGCAGGATGGCGTAGTAGGAGCCACGGTCCAGCCATGCCAGCAGATGCAGGAAATGGCGCCGAACCGGATGGCCCGCGTGGGCCTCCAGGCGTTGCCAGGCCCGTGTCATGCCCCCAGCTCCTCGAGCACCTTGTCGACCAGCTCAGCGCCGAGCTTTTCGCGCAGATCATCCACTACGCTCTGGCTGGCCTCGCGCAGGGCCGCGCGGGTCTCGTCGCTGATCGGAGTGAACTGCATGCCGCGCTCGATCAGCGTCTCGCGGGCCTGGGTATCCTCGGCCGCCGCGGTCTCACGCTGCCAGGCCACCGCCTCGTCCATGGCCGCCATCAAGGTGGCACGCTGGTCGTCGCTCAGGTCTTCGAACTTGTCGCGATTGGCGACCACCACGATGTAGTCGTAGAAGTGGCCGGTATCGGACAGGTACGGCTGCACCTCGTCCAGACGCTTGGTCTCGATGATGCTGTAGGGGTTCTCCTGACCATCGAGTACCCCCTGCTGCAGCGCGCCGTAGACCTCCTTGATGTCCATCGACACCGGATTGGCACCGATGGCGCGGAAGGTGTCTAGGTGGGTCTGGTTGGGCTGCAGGCGGATCTTCAGGTCCTGAAAGTCCTCGATCGACTCAAGCGGCCGCTCGGCGTTGGTGACGTGGCGGAAGCCAAGCTCCATGTAGCCCAGCGCCACGAACCCGGCCTCGGCGAGCTTCTCGTCGAGCAGCTCGCCGACCTCGCCGTCGATCAGCGCAAAGGCGTCCTCGCGGCTGTCGAAGGCGAACGGCAGGCTCAGCGCCTCGAGTTCCGGCACGGTACGCGACAGGTAGGAGATGCCGATCCAGCTGCCCATGATGGCGCCGGAACTGACCTGATCGAGATTCTCGCCGGCGCCGCCAAGCTGCATGTTGGGGAACAGCTGGGCTGTCAGATCGCCATCGCTCTGCTCCGCCAGGGTCTCGGCGAAGCGCACCATGGCGCGACTGCTGGAGTGATCATCGGTGAAGTTGCCGCCAAAGCGCAGGTCTTCGGCCTGGGCCAGCAGCGGTGTGCAAAGACCCAGGGCCAGCGCGCCGGCACCCAGCAGGGAAAGACGGGAGGGAGTCGTCATGTCGCAATCCTTGTTGTTGGTATTGGGTAAGGAATCGGTGATGGAACGCTCAAGCGAGCCCACCTGCTTTGACCTTAGTCGAACACACTCAAGAATTCCAAATCTTGAATACTATTTTTTTTAAACACTTTATTTATCAGATAGTTATTGTTTTCCAATTCAGCAAGAAGCGACTTATGACATGCGGAGGCCATGCGGAAGGAGATCTTCCGGGCGCCGAGCCGTGGGTGGCGAACCATGGGTGGCAAGCCGTGCACGGCGGGGAGTGTCCGGTAGCAAGGAGCAGTGAGACCAAGCCCCTTGATGCAGGGCTTGAGGGGAGGCTCGAAGGGAAAAGAGCCCTGGGAAAAGGGGCTCGAGGGCAAAGGTTTAGGAGAAAGCGTTCGGGAGAAAAGGTTCGGCAGAAAGGGTTCGGGGGACGGCGCGGCCAGCACCTGCGGCCCCTCGCCAGGCAACGCTCGCGGTCAGTCGTCGCCAGCGTTGTCGGGCAGCCCCTGCAGCACGGCCTGGCCGGTCTTGCGCATATGCAGGCTCAGGGCCTCGGACAGCGCCTGGGCGTCCCGCGCCTCAAGCGCCTCGACGAAGTAGCTGTGCTCGCGAGCGGACTCCTCCCAGCGGCTGGCGTCCAGGTTGGCCATGTAGCGCGCCCGGGTAATACGCAACGTCAGCGATTGCTCCAGGTCCTTCAGCACCCGATTGCCGGACAGGTCCGCCAGACGCTGGTGAATGCGTTGATTGAGGGCAAAGTAGCGCTTGCGCTGATTGTCCGCGAAATAGCCCATCATCTCGTCATGGAGTCGGCGGATCTCGGCGATGTCAGCATCAGAGGCGCGCACCGCCAGCAGGTTGCCCGCCAGCGACTCCAGTGCCGCCATGACCTCGAACAGATCACGTACCTCGTCACGATCCACCCTGGTCACCCGGGCCCCACGATGGGGCAGCATCTCGACCAAGCCTTCGCTGGCCAGCACCTTGAGCGCCTGGCGCAGTGGCGTCGGCGACACCCCAAAGGCCTCGCACAGCGGTTTTTCCGCGATCCGGCTGCCGGGGGCCAGCTCTCCTTCCAGTACCATTTCGCGCAGGCGCTCGGCCACCGCCTCGTAAAGGCTCGAGCGCTTGAGCGGCGCCGGGCGAGGCGGTGACAGCACGTCCTGATCCAGGGACTCGTTCATGGCGGCTCCTTTTGCTCCTCGGTGCTCCTGGGTGCTCATGCTGACTGCTTGCGGAGGACTCGGGCGTCGCTTCAGCCCACAGCGCCCTGGAGCGGGCACCGAGTGCTCAGCACGCCGACCATCGACCACCAGCACTCAACAAAGCGCTGAAATCAAAGTTGTTTCCACCCCCCATCGAAGATCCCAAGGCGCGGATTCCACGACGGTCGCCAGGTGTTCACTGCCGCCTTCACAGCAAGATGTCACGGCGATTGATGCAGTGTACTTGCAAAAACTCGATGTTATGCAATGCTGAAAAGGTCGTAGAAATTTGGAATTCCGAATTTCTTTCAAGATTCAGTGTAGCGCGCCACAGGCAAGACCGGCCACCGCCGATCCGCCTCCGGGGCACGCCCCACACAACAACAACACGACCTTGCACAGGATCGCCACGCCCATGCAACGCACCCTTCTCGGAATGCTGACCCCCTCGTCGAACACCGTGCTGGAGCCCTACACCAGCGCCATCCTGCGAGACCTCATGCCAGCGGTCAGTGCCCACTTTCAGCGCTTCACGGTCAAGGAAATCTCGCTGAGCGAGGCGGCCCTGGCCCAGTTCGACCCCGCACCACAGCTTGACGCCGCCCGCCTGCTCAGCGATGCCCGCATGGACGTGATCGCCTGGAATGGCACCTCCTCGAGCTGGCTCGGGTTCGACGCCGACCGCCGCCTGTGCGCCGCTATCACCGAAGCCACCGGCATACCGGCGACCAGCAGCGTGCTGGCGCTCAACGAGGTGCTCGAGCGCTCCGGGGTCAAGCGTCTAGGGCTGGTCACCCCATACCTTGACGACATCCAGACCGCCATCGTCGACAACTACCGGCGTGAAGGAGTCGAGGTGGTGGCCGAGCGTCACCTCAACGACCGCGGCAACTTCTCGTTCTCCGAATACGATGAGCAGACCCTGGCCGAGATGGTCCGCGAGGTCGCCCGAGCCGAGCCGGAGGCGATCACCATCCTGTGCACCAACCTGCGCGGGGCCGGCATCGTCGAGGAGCTGGAGCGGGAACTCGGTATTCCCATCTACGACTCGGTCAGCGTCACCGTGTGGAAGAGCCTGCTGCTGGCAGGCCAGGACCCCAGCGCCATCAACGGCTGGGGCCAGCTGTTTCACGACCCTCGGCTCGGCTGACACTCCCCTGCCCTCTCGACAGAAACAGCAATAGCAACATCAGCACCTGCAACAACCACCAACAACAAGATGAGGTTCTCCCATGACGACTCCCACCCTCGTGACGGCGACCCGCCGGCTTACCCTCGGCGCCCTGATCGCCGCCCCCCTGCTGGTGGCCACCAGCCAGGCCCAGGCCGAAACCCTGCTGCGAGTAGCCGGCAATTTCTCCGGCAACAAGCTGCACGTGGACAACGTGGAGCGGCCCTTCTTCGCCGAGCTCGATGCCCGTGACGACCTGGCGGTGAGCTACAACCCGATGGACGCCATCGGCGTGGAAGCCGCGGACGCCCTGCGCAACATACGCTCCGGTGCCTTCGACGTGATGTCGGTGCAGATCGGTATGGCCTCCCGCGACGAGCCGTTCTTCGAGGGCATCGATCTGGCCGGGGTCACCGCCGACCTGGACCAGCAGCGCGAGGCGGTGGACGCGTTCCGCGCCGACTTCGACGCCCGCCTGCAGGAACGCTTCAACGCCAAGCTGATGACGCTGTGGCCATTCGGCCCGCAGATGATGTTCTGCAACGGTGACATCAACGGTGCCGACGACCTGGCGGGCAAGAAGGTGCGGGTGTTCACGCCGTCGATGTCACGGCTGGTGGAAGGACTCGGCGCGGTGCCGGTGACGCTGCAGTTCAGCGAGGTCTACCTGGCGCTGCAGCGCGGCGTCGCCGACTGCGGAGTGACCGCACCGTCGGCCGGCAGTAACGGCAAGTGGCCGGAGGTGACCGATCACTTCGTGCCGCTGCCGCTGTCCTACTCGGTGCAGGGCCACTTCATGAACCTGGACACCTGGAACGGCTTCGACGCCGAGCAGCAGGCGTCGCTGAGCGAAGCCTTCGCCCGCCTCGAGGACCAGATGTGGGACCTGGCCTACACCGTCAACGACGATGCCATCGCCTGCAATACCGGTCAGCCGAGCTGCAAGAACCACACCGCCTACGACATGACCCTGGTGGACATCGACGAGGACTCCCGCGCGCGCATCGAACAGATCACCTCCGAGGCGGTGCTGCCGGTGTGGGCGGAGACCTGCGACGCCCGCTACCCCGAGTGCACCGCGCTGTGGAACGCAAGCGTCGGCGAGGTCACCGGCCTGAGCGCCAGCGCGCCCTGAGCGGCGGCTGATCGACCCTGTCGCCCACGACCAGGGGCCGCCCATGCGGCGGCCCCGACCCCAGGAGCATCCCGATGTCCGATTCCCGTCCCTCCGGTGCGCATCCGCCACCCGACGCCAGATCGCCCGGCGCTTCATCCGTTGCCGCCTCGACGGCTGCATCGCCGGACTCCCGGCTCGACCGGGGACTCACCCGACTGTCCCGCGGTGCCGCTCTGGCCGCCGGCTACGGCGCGCTGTTGCTGTCTGCGCTGATCACCTTCGAGGTGCTGGCGCGCAAGTTCTTCGCCTTCTCGCTGCAGGGGGTCGACGAGATCGGTGGCTATGTGCTGGCTATCGGTGTCGCCTTCAGCTTCGCCTTCGCCCTGACCCAGCGCGCCCATACCCGGGTCGACGTCCTGCTGACGCGACTGCCGCCCCGGCTGCGCGCCCTGCTCAACCTGGTGGCGCTGGTGCTGTTGTGCGTGTTTTCGCTGTTTATGTTGTGGCGGGCGGGCGCGACCCTGGGCGAGACCCTGGAGTTCTCCAGCCTGGCCAGCACCCCACTGCAGACCCCGCTGTGGATCCCCCAGTCGCTGTGGCTGATCGGGCTTTCGGTGTTCGCCATCGTCACCCTGCGCGCCGCCGTCCGGGCCGGAGTCCAGCTGGCGCGCGGCCAGATCGACGCGCTCAACGCCGGCTGCGACCCGCTCAGCGCCGATGACGAGCTCGACGAGGCACGCCGCCACTATGTTGCAGCGGAGGCTGCCACGCCTGGCCATTCGGCGGATGGCCAGATAGCCGGCCGGGAGAAGACACCATGATCTCCGTCACCGAGGTACTGCTGGGCTTTGGCCTGATGATTTCCATGATGGCGCTGGGCATCCATGTGGCGGTGGCCATCTTCACCACCGCCGCCCTCGGCGCCATGCTCTACCTGGGTACCCCGCTGCTGTTCTCCTTCGGCGACCTGCTGTGGGGCACCCTCAACGACTTCATCCTGACCGCCATTCCGCTGTTTATCCTGCTCGGCGAGCTGCTGCTGCGGGCCGGCATCACCGAGCGCATGTACTCGGCGCTGTCGGTGTGGCTCAACCGCCTGCCTGGCGGTCTGCTGCACACCAACATCGGCGCCTCATCGGTGTTCGCCGCCATGTCCGGCTCGTCGGTGGCCACCGCCGCCACCATCGGCACCGTGGCCCTGCCGGCCTTCGCCGAGCGCGGCTACAGCGAGCGCCTGGCGCTGGGCACCCTGGCCGCAGGGGCGACGCTCGGCATCCTGATTCCACCCAGCATCAACATGATCATCTACGGGGCGATCACCAACACCTCCATCGGCGCCCTGTTTATCGCCGGTATCGTGCCCGGGCTTGCCCTGGCGGCCACCTTCATGCTGGTGATCATGGGCATGAGCCTGCTGCGCCCCGGGGTCGCCGGCGAGCGCGAGCCGCGCGTGCCGCTGGCCCAACGTCTGCGCTCGCTGGTCGATCTGCTGCCGCCGGCGTTCGTCTTCGCCATCGTCATCGGCAGCATCTACAGCGGCTGGGCGACCCCCACCGAGGCCGCCGCCCTGGGGGTGGTGGCAGCACTGCTGCTCGCGGCGCTCAACCGCAAGCTGACCATCGCCATGCTTCACGAGTGCTTTCTGTCCATGGCACGTACCACCGCCATGATCATGCTGATCATCTCTGCGGCGTTCTTTCTCAACTATATCGTCGGCATTCTCGGCATCCCCTTCGCCCTGACCCAGTGGGTCTCGGAACTGGGACTGTCGCCGCTGGGGCTGATCCTCGCACTGGTGGTGTTCTACCTGGTGCTGGGCTGCTTTCTCGAGACCCTGTCGATGATGATCGCCACCGTACCCATCGTGGTGCCCATGGTGGTGCAGTTCGGCTTCGATCCGGTGTGGTTCGGCGTATTTCTGGTGATCATGATGGAAATCTCGTTGATCACCCCGCCCATCGGCATGAACCTCTACGTGGTGCAGGGGGTGCGCGGACGCGGCTCGATCGTCGACGTGATGATCGGCAGCCTGCCCTTCCTCGCGGTGATGCTCGCCTTCGTCGCCCTGATCACCGCATGGCCGGCCATCGTGCTGTGGCTGCCGGGGGTGATGGGATGATCGGCGATATCCGCCACGCCTTGGCACCAAGCACCTGAACAACAATGAATAACTCCGGCGCGAGCCGGTCTCTGGAGAGCAAGATGCAACGCCTCGATACTCTGATCACCAACGCCACCGTGATCACCGCCGCCGACCGCTTTGTCGCCGATATCGGCATTCGCGACGGGCGTATCGTCGCCCTCGGCGAAGGACTCGCCGAGGGTGCAGGCCCAGTCGGCGAGACCATCGACGCCAGCGGCCTGTGGGTGATGCCCGGCGGCATCGACGCCCACTGCCACCTGGCCCAGCCGCTGGGTGACGGCGCGGTGATGGCAGATGACTTCGCCAGCGGTACCCGCTCGGCGGCGGCCGGTGGCACCACCACGGTGATTCCCTTCGCGGCCCAGTTCAAGGGACAGTCGCTGCGCGCGGCGGTGGAGGACTACCACCGCGAGAGCGACGGCAAGGCGATGATCGACTACGCCTTTCACATGATCGTCACCGACCCCAACCAGACGGTGCTGCGCGAGGAGCTGCCGGCGCTGATCGAGGAGGGTTACAGCTCGTTCAAGATCTACCTGACCTACGATGACCTGAAGCTCAACGACCGCGAGGTGCTCGAAGTGCTGGCGCTGGCCCGCCGCGAGGGCGCCATGGTCATGGTCCACGCCGAAAACGCCGACTGCATCGCCTACCTGACCGAACTGCTGGAAGCCCAGGGCCACACCGCCCCGCGCTACCACGCCGAGGCCCACTCCTCCATCGCCGAACGCGAGGCCACCCACCGCGCGATCTCGCTGGCCGAGCTGATCGACGTACCGCTGCTGATCGTCCACGTTTCCGGCTCCCAGGCGATCGAACAGATCCGCTGGGCCCAGAGCCGTGGCCTGCGGGTCTACGGCGAGACCTGCCCCCAGTACCTGATGCTGACCGCCGATGACCTGGACCAGGACGGCTTCGAAGGCGCCAAGTGCGTGTGCAGCCCACCGCCCCGAGACCCGGCGGCCCAGCAGGCGGTGTGGGAGGCGCTGGAAAGCGGTGTTTTCCAGGTGTTCTCGTCGGACCATGCGCCCTTCCGCTACGAGGACGACAAGGGCAAGAAGCTGCATGGCGAGGAGGCGAGTTTTTCCTGCATCCCCAACGGTATTCCGGGGCTCGAGACGCGCCTGGCGATCCTGTTCTCGGAGGGCGTGGTCAAGCAGCGCATCGACGCCACCCGCTTCGTCGCGCTGACCGCCACCAACCCGGCCAAGATCTACGGCCTTTATCCGCGCAAGGGCACCATCGCCGTGGGCAGCGACGCCGACCTGACCCTATGGGACCCCGAGGCCCGGGTCACGGTGCGCAACGACGATCTGCACCACGCGGTGGACTACACCCCCTACGAAGGCCTGGAGCTGACCGGGCGGGTGGTCATGGCGCTGTGCCGAGGCCAGGTCGTCGCCCGCGACGGCAAGCCCTGCGGCCAAGCCGGTGACGGCCAGTTCCTGCGCTGCGACAAGCCCACCCCGGCTAGGCCCAGAGGGCAGGCCAAGGGGTTCTAGGCTTCATACAAAAAGTCGACGAGCGATGGCTAGACAAGGCAAGAATCGGCTACAAACCGCCTGATGTGAAGTTTGTGGCCGATTAGGAGAGATGGTGTCTAGGCAACATCCAGCAGAGAACCTGAGGACTGGCACCATGGCTGCTACGCTCAACCATGTTGTGCTCGGCGCTTGCGTCCTCAGGCGACTCCTGCGGGCCGACGGCCCCTCGTGGAGACCAGGACCCCATGGAGCTACAATGAATGTCAGACATCATCGGGAGAAGGCACTGCTGGAGGCATCTGAAAAGGTCACCACAGGGGTCATCATTGGCTCTACCATTGGCGCCCTGATCAACCCCAGGGCCCAGATGGCCACTTCCCTGGTCGCCATTGGGCTTGGCATGCTGCTGATGGCACTGATCGCGTACCGGCTAGGCTCCCTTCGAGCCAATGAGGACGCGACAGAGGAGGGTAAGGCATGACACTCAACGAACTCCTGCTTGGCGCCGCCATCGGCCTGTCGCCTGCACTGGTCTATCTGGTCGGCATGCTGATCATGCGCCTTCAGGACCTGCGCAGGCATCCGTAACTCGACCGACACCCCTGGTTCTGGTGATATCAACAGGCACGCCCCGGTGGGCCTGTTACTATTGGCTATAGGCCTGGCCACAGTGACCCTGGCGGGGATTGCCACTTACCTCGGTCATCTACGCGCGGCCGAAGACGCCGTCAAAGGAGGCAGCTCATGAGTCACAATGCCGCCATCATTGTCCTGGGGCTCATGCCCGCCGTCGTTTTCGGCGTGAGCTTGCTACTGATTCGCTGGCGATACCGCTAGCCCCAGATCTTTCTTCGCGTTCACAGAGCCCACAGCCACCCTCTCGCCTCGTGGACTCTGGCGCCATTTGGCCCCGTACCTGTAAGGAATGGAGTCCCGCCGGTGGTTAAGTCCACATCGATCTCGGTTAATCCCTGCTAATGCCGGGAACGGCGTTCTGCTCTGACCTGGGCAACGTGCCCGGCCGGTTGATCCCCGCGCCTGCGGGGAATGGTCGCCACTCTCGACCACGTACCGCATCACGCCCGGTTGATCCCCGCGCCTGCGGGGAACAGGTGTGTCGTAAAAACGAGCCTGAGCACCCGCCCGGTTGATCCCCGCGCCTGCGGGGAACGGCTGGTCGCCCGGCAGGCTGCACTGCACCTCGTCGGTTGATCCCCGCGCCTGCGGGGAACGGCTGATAGCGCTCGATATGCTCCGCGCAGAACGCGGTTGATCCCCGCGCATGCGGGGGAACGGATCGAAAGCAACACTACTAGTGGCAGATACGCCGGTTGATCCCCGCGCCTGCGGGGAACGGATCACGGCGATGATGCTTGTAGGGGGTTCAGGCGGTTGATCCCCGCGCCTGCGGGGAACGGGCACTGCTTTGTGGTCTCTCGCATCATCCGTCCGGTTGATCCCCGCGCCTGCGGGGAACGGGACCTGGAGCAGGTGCGGGTGCTGCGCGACGACGGTTGATCCCCGCGCCTGCGGGGAACGGGAGATCACCGCCGTACTGTGTCAGACCGACGCCGGTTGATCCCCGCGCCTGCGGGGAACGGAAGGCGTTCAAGGACATCGGCGTCTACTCAACCGGTTGATCCCCGCGCCTGCGGGGAACGGTGAGGACGGGTACGATAAGGGAAAGCGTCGGCCGGTTGATCCCCGCGCCTGCGGGGAACGGTGTTCGCCTCCCGGAAAGGTCGAGGTGCCGACCGGTTGATCCCCGCGCCTGCGGGGAACGGACGGCAGCGCCGTCGATCGACACCCCATCCTACGGTTGATCCCCGCGCCTGCGGGGAACGGCGTTGCCGCATTCTTCTTTGCCTGGTCTTTCACGGTTGATCCCCGCGCCTGCGGGGAACGGCTCAATGCCGAGGGCGGCCGAGTCTTCGCCAACGGTTGATCCCCGCGCCTGCGGGGAACGGCGGTCATCTCTTACCCTTTTATGAAAGGCGCGCGGTTGATCCCCGCGCCTGCGGGGAACGGTCCAGCGCCTCGATGACTTCTTGGTCTGTGTGCGGTTGATCCCCGCGCCTGCGGGGAACGGGACGTCATGGATGTGCGATTGCCAGGCAACATTCGGTTGATCCCCGCGCCTGCGGGGAACGGAACAACGGGCGCCCGCTGTCACTGAGCAAGTACGGTTGATCCCCGCGCCTGCGGGGAACGGGGCCGTCAGCATCATGTAAATCTCGGAGCCGCCGGTTGATCCCCGCGCCTGCGGGGAACGGATTCGACGCTAACAAGTAAGTGCTATGGGGGCCGGTTGATCCCCGCGCCTGCGGGGAACGGGGTGGCTGCCGAGTACAGGAAGTCGTTGAAGACGGTTGATCCCCGCGCCTGCGGGGAACGGGATCAAGATCAGTGCTCACATGATGTTTACTCCGGTTGATCCCCGCGCCTGCGGGGAACGGCAGACCGTGCTGAAGGACTGGTCGCCGGAGAACGGTTGATCCCCGCGCCTGCGGGGAACGGCGCCCTCGTACCAGTCAAGGAAATACTGGCACCGGTTGATCCCCGCGCCTGCGGGGAACGGCCATAGCGGGTGAACGGGACGTATCCGGTGCGCGGTTGATCCCCGCGCCTGCGGGGAACGGCGCGCTCGATCGCCTCCCAGTCATAGCGTTGTCGGTTGATCCCCGCGCCTGCGGGGAACGGGGCACCTCCTACACGGACGAAGGTTACGCCATCGGTTGATCCCCGCGCCTGCGGGGAACGGCGCATGACCCTGGAGACCCAGTCCGGGTGGACCGGTTGATCCCCGCGCCTGCGGGGAACGGCGCCTCGTCAAAGGTCTGCCCGGTGCCTGAGTCGGTTGATCCCCGCGCCTGCGGGGAACGGGGGTGTGCGTAACCGGGGCAGCGGCACCCCGTCGGTTGATCCCCGCGCCTGCGGGGAACGGGGCGTGCGCTATCAGAAGCCCATCTGGTCGGCCGGTTGATCCCCGCGCCTGCGGGGAACGGTATCGCGCCGGGGGTGACGCATGAGGAGTTCGCGGTTGATCCCCGCGCCTGCGGGGAACGGTTGAACGACTCGACCACCACGTCGCCCGATTGCGGTTGATCCCCGCGCCTGCGGGGAACGGACTAATCGTAGACGATTGTTTTAGCAGTGAAAAATCTTAAAGCAACTTTCCACCAGCCGTTTTAGCTATTACTGATTTTTAAAGAGCCATAAAAATCAATCGGTTGTAAAATTGGGAATAAAGCGCACCAGCCGTAGTCCGTCATGGTCTACCGGAAAACGCCGATTATCGCCGTAGGTCTGGAAGTCAAAACCTGATTCCTCGGCACAGGCCCAGGCCCAGGCCATCACCACATTGCCGTCCTCCGCCAGGGCTTGTATCTGCTCCCAGATCATTTCTCGGATACGACGGCTGACGTCCCCTACGTAGACACCGGCCCTCAGCTCGAGCAGCCAGATCGCCAAGCGCCCACGCAAGCGCGGCGGAACCGCTTCGGTCACTACCACCAGCATCGCCATCGCATCAGCTCCTGTGACCGTCGTCACCGCTCGGTGCGGCGGCGGGGATTGCTGGTGGCACGGCGTCCTGAGGGGGCGCTGGCACCTCGATCTCCCCGGCAGCCAATACCTCTTCGATCATCGGTATCAGCCGTTCCAGCAGGCGTGCCTTGCGAAAGGCCTTGCGACAGGCGACTCGAACCTCTCGCTCGGGCTGGCGGGGGTTATCTGCCGCCACCTTGAAAGCCGCCGGCACCACAGTTTCAAACTTCACGATATCGGCAATATCGTAGACAAAGCTCAAGGGCTTGCCGGTATGCAGAAAACCGATGGCGGGGGCGTAGCCTGCGGCCAGCACGGCGGCTTCGGTAACGCCGTACAGGCACGCCGTTGCCGCCGACAGGCACTGGTTGGGAACATCAGCGGTGTTCCAACTTGCCGGATCATAGCGGCGCCCCTGCCAACTGACGCCATATTGGCGCGCCATCGTCTGATAGGTCTTGCGCACTCTGGCCCCTTCCATACCCCGAAGCTGATCGACGCTACGCCGACTTGGCGGCGGCTCGCCAAAGCGCAATTCGAACATCTTGCGCACGACCTTGAGGCGCAGCCCCTCATCCAGCGCCAGCCGAGCCTGGTACAGCAGCTTGTCGGATCGCGCGCCACCGGGCTGTCCAGCGCTATACAGCCTGACGCCAGCCTCGCCGACCCAGATCAGCAGAGTGCCAACCGCTGCTGCCAGCTTGACTGCTGCGTGAGATACACGGGTCCCCGGTTCCAACAGCAGGCAGGCGACGCCTCCCACCGGGATATGCATGCGTTCGCCATTGACCTCATCGATCACGACGAAGGCGCCATCTCGCACGTCGATCTGCCCCTTGCCGACAAAGACCATCGATACTCGGTCCTTGATAGGAATGGGCTTGAGCGGAATAAAGGTCACGACAACCCTCCAGCAGCATTCAGGGGGATACATCGACGCCGATCTGATCTACGCCGGACGCACCATCAACATGCCGCAACCGAAGCCCTTGGCCCGGCCAAGCCCCTGGGACAAGGTCTCGAGCAATCGCTCGGGATCGGTCACCGTCAGTCGGCCCTCGTAGTCGACACTGGAAAAGCGGACCTCTCGCCCTCGCTTTTCCTTGCCGTCAGGCGTCTTGTAGAACAGGTGCTGGCGGTAGCTCCCCGCCGCCAGGGTGTCGGTATCGATGTCGACACCCAGCCGGTCGACTCGCTTTAGCAGCCAGTCCCTGGCCGCCTGGTCCATCGCTTCGATGCACTGGGTGCTTGAGCGCTGCTCTTTGGCAAACCGGCGCTTGGCATCCATCAGCACGTCGCAGCGATGAGAACGCCCTTCACCGTTGCCGCACCTGGCCACGGTAGGGTTGGCGCGTAGGCGGAAGGCCAGGGTCTGGCCGACGCTGAGGCGCGGGGAAAACGCCTGGGTCGTCACCTCCAGGTGGGCAAGCGAGGTCTTAGGCAGGCGCCGCGACAGCACGTAGAACAGCGGCAGTCCCTTGATGGCGGTAGGCGACTCGCCTTCTTCCAGCTCCTGACGGAACAGGAAGTCGCGCGTTTCGTCATCGTCTGCAAACAATTCCCATAGAAGCTTGTGCGCCGAATAGGCGTTGCCTTCCATGATCGCGAACAGCCGCTCACGGGACAGTTGATTGAGGTCCAGTCGAACCTTCGACAAGTACATCAGTGCGCCTCCGTTGAGGTACGGTCGATTTGCTGGGTACGGCTAAACTCGCTGCGCGCGCCGAACTGCCAGCGCTGGCGATCGAGCGGTTGATCCCAGACGTGATTGGCCTCCACCCCGTCCTCGTTGCCATCCAGAAAAGTAGCCTCGCCTTCCCAGACGTACTGGTCCGCCCCCGTCAGGCTCAGCGCACTCACCTCCCGCCTGGCGGCATCTGACTTGGCCGAGTCACGGGCGTTTTGCGCCAGGTCGCCTGGGCGCAGCGTGAGCGCGGGAAAGTCGATATCGAGCGCCTGCTTGAGATGGCGACACGACACAATGCGCGGCGCCAGCGGTGCCCCCAGTGGGCAGGCCTTGCGCCCCAGGTAAAGCACGAAGCGCGGCGTCAACAGCGCCTGCTCCACCTCCTGGAGCGATATCTGGGCCTCAGGTGTGAGCCAGACGGCCACCGTCCACAGGCCGTCGCAGCGATAGTCCCGGGTCGACAGTACGGTGTTGAGTCGATGACCGGGGCCGCTGAGCTCGTCGCGTCGAGTGCGGTGGCGAACGTTACGCTCACTCGAGGGCACCTGGGCGGTGTGATAGTCGCGCAGCAGCGTGCCCGACGTCCGCTGGCGGATGCCGAAGGCCAGCCCCTTGTCGATCCGTGCAAGGGCATCGCTGTCGTCACGGCGGATTCCCATGGCGGCGCCGATAAGGCCTAACAACGCGCCGCGACCAGGATGGTCCGCGCTGGGGCGGCGCTCCCCCACCGCTGGAGACCCCCAGCTCGCAAGTGGCGCGTAGAGTCGAAAGACCAGGTAGTCGGTCATTGCCAGCTCCTTAGCCTTGTTCGGTGATAAAGCGCGTCAGGCCGTCGAGGTTGCCGCGCTCGGCGCCGCTCAGCTTGGCCGCTTCAACACCCGGCACGGCGCAAAGGACGAAACGACGATCTGCCCCCGGGCCGTAGGCACCATCGAAGGCCTCTACCTGTTGCTCCAGAGCGGTGATGGCCTGCCCGGCCATATCTTCCCCGCGCACCGGGCGCAAAAAGGCCACCGACAGAGAACGCGGCTGCTGGTCGCCGCTCTCCGCCAGCACATAGCTGGCCTGGGCCCGCGAGCCAAAGCTGTTCTGCTTGCCCTTGGGCGAGATACGCGCCGCCGCCTGAGTCAGTGCAACGATGGCCTGGTCCGCCAGGGCCTTGTCACCGTTGAGGTTTTCCTCAAGCAGCCGACGATCGATACATAGATAGAGATAGAACAGGCCAGCGCCGTATCCCGCCTCGCCCACGTGGGCGGCACCGCGATGCTCATCACCGGTGTTCAGGTCATCCACCGCGGTGAAGTAGTCATCCTCCACTTCGGCCGCATGAACGGTGATGGCGTGGGCCACCTGGCAGGCCGCCTCGACGTTGAACGAGGGATGCTCCGCCAGCATACGGCCAAACAGGCCGATATCGACGGCGGCGGGGCGCTTGCGTAACAGATCCAGTTCTTCCTTGGTGGGCGCCCGTTGTTCTTGCGCTAATGTATCGACCAGCGCGTTTACCGCACTCCACTCCTCCGGCCCCACGTGGACGAGTTGCCCCGTCTCCAAGGCGCCTTTTTCGACCTTGCCGAAAACCGTGGCGATGCTAGCGGCCCACTCATTGGCCTGCTTCTCCTTGATGTCCTGGTCCATCAGCCTTTTGCAGGCTTCGACACCAATTCTCTTGGTTCGCTTGCCCATATGGGACGCCAGCGCTTCTTCGAACAGCTCGCTGGTGCGCCAGGCGCGCTTGAGGCTCTGGGACGACACGCGAAGCCGCTGGGCGCCACCCATCATGGCGGTCTTGGGGCGCCCCTGCTCATCGCGGTTGAGGTTGGCGGGCGGGTAGGAGGTCAACAGGTGCAGTTGCAGAAAATGACTCATGGAGGGATTCCTTTCACGTGAAACGAAAGTACGCGAGGCGTTCAAGAACGGCTGCCAGCGGCCTTAGCGCCCCGACGCCTTGAAGTAGTCATTGGCCAGCACAAAGGCGTAGCGTCGGGTGGGCTGCGCAGGCGCCTCGGAGCGCTGTTCGCTGAACCACAAGGCGACCAGCCTGGCGATGGAAAGCGCGCAGACGCCTCGCTGCCTGACCAGCCCCAGCGCCCGACGAAGGCGCATGGCAAGCTCGGCGGGATCACGTACCCGCATCAGTCGCTCCAGGCGCAGCTCGCTCATCATGGGCAGGTCGGTGCTGGGATTCTTGCTGCCAAGGCACTCCCCCAGCGGACGAGGGCCTTTATTCTTGCCACTCTCGCTTTGCTCGCTGCGCAGATCAGCGAGCACCAGGGCAATACAGGCCCAGCGCAAAAGCGCCTCTTCCCGCCACTGGCGAGGCTCGCACGCAGAGTCGACAAGCAGTTCTCGCTGGCTCCACAGCAGGCGAAAACCTTCACTGAGCATCGCCGCCTCGGGGGTGGCGCAGCGCCTGAGGCGCGCGCGGACACCGTTGGGGAAGGGGCGGGTGTCCGCGCCTTCTGGCCAACCCTCGGCAACCTTGATGGCCTCGATGGCCGGCTGGGTCTGGGTCAACCTGATCCACCAGCGTCGGATGATCCGGGCCTCCTGGGCCGTCAGCGGCCAGACATCCTCTTTCGTGGCGGACTCACCGGCGCCAGCTTGCCTGGCGATATCGGTCATGCGGGATTCTCCTCTAGGAGCGAGGCCCCATCCTCGGGCAACGCCTCGTTGGGCAGAAAGTCGCCCTTCTCGAAAAACTTACGTACCGACTTGGCCCTGCTACCGGCACCAAACCAGTACACCAGCGTCCGGCGAGCCTTGACTGCGCGCATCAGCCGCTTATCCATCTCACCACCGCTCAGCGCCCGGGCATCGAACAGCCCAAGTGCCTCGCGTCTGAGGGCCGCGTGCCAGGCCTTCGCGGCAGGGCTGGGCATATGCTGGCAGCGGTCATCCTTGAGCGCCTCGACCAACTCGGTCAGCGCATGAAAGAACGCCGGCTGGGTGGCATCGAAGAATTCGGCGTCCAACTGACTCAGATCCCCCTTTGCATCCTTTGGCCGATTGAACCAGGCCTCCTTGAGGCAGTGGCGGGTCTCGCTGACTGCCTCTCGCGCCAGCTCGGTAAAACACACCACCCAGTCACGCAGCACGGCCTGGCGCTCTACCGGCACCGCCAGCAGAGGAAGCTGCACGCCGTACCAGCAGCGGGGCTTCATATTGTCCATATCGAAACCGAAGGCCCACAGCCTGGCCTGTCTGGCCAGCGGGTCGAGCGCCTCACCGTCCTTGCGCGCCTGGCTGACGGCATGGGCCTTGTGCTTTAGATAGTCGGCCACCGTCAGTGCGGGCAGCGCGCCGCTTCCGGTGTCGTCACGCAGCACCAGATGGGACCAGTGGCGATAGCCGATGCCGCTAGGCTGGCCCTTGAGCGACAACGGCGGCTCGGCGGGCTTCTTGGGATCACGGCGGTAGGGGGTCAGCGGATGACGCCAGGGCCCGTCATAGTTGGCGCCATAGTTTTTGGTGCGCACCTCACGGACGCTGCTGTCGCTGTCGCGCCCGCAGAGGTCACAGGTGCAAGCGCGCTGCTCTTCGATCAGTCGAAAGCGCCGGGGCATCGCCCAGTAGGCATGCAGCGGATGCATGTCCTCGGGGACAAGGATGGCCCCCTTGGTCTCGCTGGTGCGGGTGGGCCCCATCCAGGGAAACAGGCTGGCGTCATTGGCACACACCGGACCGTCATGGCTACCTTGCGTCCGCCCCAAGCCGGGCACCACGTTCAGCCACAGTCGCTGCCATAGACTGGCGCTCTGATCGTCGGGCATCACCAACGTGGTCATGGGGCCGCCGCCGCGCAGTCCCACACGATGCCCGGCGCCGCCGGAAGGCGCGTTGATCTGCAGGGTGAAAAGCGCCAGTGCGGCGCAATCAGGGCAGATCGCTTCGACCCGGCCACGCTTGACGAAATGGTCGGTATTGAGCTTGATGCCGTTGGCGCCGGGGGAGTCGATCAATAGCCCCGCCACCGGCGAGGGCTTGACGTCCTCCAGGGCGTCCAGGTCCTGCATAAAGCGCGGACCATTACCGCAGTTATCGAATAGAGAGAACGCCGGCGCCAGCGGCGAGAGCCGCGCGCGAAACGCCTCCACACCAGGAGGCTCGGCCCAGCCATCCAGCCAATCATCGATATCGGTCGGGGCCAGCGCCGTCTGCAGCAGGCCGATCAGAAACTGGTAGGCCGCCCCCTGAAAGTCTTCCCGAGGCAGCGCCAGATCCACCACTTCGGGGTCAAGGATCGCCTCGATCGAGCGATAGCGAAGCTGCCCCTCCTGATAACGAAACGGCAACCAATCAGCGTACAGCAAGCTCATTGCCCTACCTCCTTCGCAGGATGATCGACACTACCCAATGACACGTCTTCTTGAGCACCCACAGAAACACCCCTCTCAGCAGCCATCGCCCAACCATGGTCATCTAGTCCCAAGCGTCCAGCTCATCAAGCAACTAGCGCAACCCATGCACCACAGTGCCACCGCTCTCAGCTACCTCTGACAAGCAGCATAGACGCCACCGACACGCAAAAAGAAAAAACCATTTAAAAAAACAAACAGATAAAAGACATTTAGTTTTATTGTTAATATTTAATATACATCTCATGCTAGCCCATCTCCGAAATGTTTGGATACTGTCGAGATGAGACAATACGCAGGTTTCCCGCAAGTGCCGGGATGACCCGGTGCATAGCCGCTCGGAGCTACGTTTCCTGCAGGCGCAGGCCTATGGCCTTCCGTTCGCCAAGAACACCAGCCCGCGGCTTGCGCTGTAATCCGCGTCGCTATCCCCTCCCACCAACCACGGCTGAATAAAACGCAGCGCGGGATACCGTGCGACCAGGGACTGCCACTGGGGCATCCATGTTTCCGGCAATTCGGCCAGGCGTCGCACCTGGCTCTCGCGCAGCCGTAGCTGACTCAACATGGCTACGTGTCGCTCGCCGTGGGCGTACAGACGCAGCTCGCCGTCGACCCGCTCCACCAGCGCCAGATTGACGCTAGGCTCATCGCCTAGCCGGGTTCCGAACTCCAGCTCCGATGACCAATCGCTGTCATCACCGTAGCCCTCGTTGAGTGCCAATACGTTGAACAGCGCCACGCTCCCGGCACGCCTGTCCTCGCCCTTTTGCTCGAAGCGGGCTTGATGCAGCTCATCCGGCACCTCGTCGGCGCTGGCACCATAGACGCCTTCAATCAGTGCCCTCGCCTCTCCGGGCATACGGATGGCGCCCCGTTCACGTAGCACCTTCTGGGTCAGCCAGCACAGGGACGTATCGGAATAGACCGCCTGAGTGCCGGGTAGCGCCCGCCTTAGCCACAGGGCATCCGGTTCATCAGTCCATTTGGGTGCCAGCACCATCAGGGTGGGAGCGCGACGTGGCTCGACGCGCTGGTGGCGCTGCAGCCGACCGGCACGCTGAATCAGCAGATCGACAGGCGCCAGATCGCTGATCATCAGATCCACGTCACAGTCCAGGGACTCCTGGAATACCTGGGTGGCGATAATCACTCGTCCGGCCCTTTCCTGGGCCGTTGAGTGCTTTCCCAACCGCTGGATCACATCGGACTCGATACGTTGACGGTCTTGCATAGCGAATCGGCTATGAAATAACTGGCAGCGCTCGGAGTCGGGATGCCGCTGGCAAATGACATCGAAGGCACGCAGGGCGTCATCGACGGTGTTGCGTACCCACGCCACACACTCACCGGCGTCAACTGCGGCCAGCACAGCCTCGACGGCCTCCCCTTCTTCGCATAACCACTGCAAGCCCACTTCCCGCTCGACCTCAGGGCGGGTGTCGATGGGGATTTCTTCGACTCCCTCGCGCCGCGCCGTCGTCAGCAATGGAAAATCCGTCTTGCGTGTCTCCCGCTCGTTGCCATCCACCTCCTCACTCCAGGCGTGCACCAGCGCCTGGCGCGAGGCCAGTGGTAGCGTAGCGGTCAGCAGAATGGCACTGCCCCCCATGCGCGCATGGTGGCGCAGCAGTTCATGCAACAGCGTCTGCATATAGACGTCGTAGGCGTGAACCTCGTCGACGATCAGCACCTTGCGTGCCAAGCCGTACAGACGCAGGGATTGATGGCGATACCGCAGTACGCCGGACAGCGCCTGATCGATGGTGCCGACACCAACGTCAGCAAGCAGCGCCTTCTTGCGCGAGTCACCCAGCCAACGGTTGCACTGGGCGCTGGCGTTGTCTTCTTCCCGGCTGTAGCGATGCTCTCGTGGCTGAACAGCGCCCAGGGCACGTGCAAAGTCGTCGTTAAGCTCGCGCGCACCGTGGGCCAGCACCAGCGATGGCCGCGAGTCCTCATGAAAGAAGTGTCGATGCAACGGGCCCATCCGCTGATACATGGCATTGGAGGTCGCCATGGTGGGCAGCGCGAAGTAGAGCCCCTCGCCGTGCCCGGCATGCAAAAGCCGCTGGGCCAGGATACAGGCGGCCTCGGTCTTGCCCGCTCCGGTCACGTCCTCAAGGATGTAGAGCTGCGGGCCGTCGGCGAGCACAAGGGTCTCGGCCGCCGCTTGCAACGGCGTCGGCGTCACCGCCTTGGTAGAGAACCAGGGAGCCATCCCGGCGTAGGCCAGTGGTCGCGGCGACTCAGCGAGCCCCACCGCATCCAGCGCCTGCTGCGCGCGGGGTAGCGCTTCGTTAAACCAATAGTCCTCGAGCGCCATGGGGGTAGAGCGATAGGCGAACCAGTCCCGGTTGGAGCCGACCCAGTCGCTTAGCACGGCCCACCCCGCCAGCACCCAGCTTGCTTGCGCCAATTGACGCGCGAAGTCCTCGCCCTGCATCCGTTCAAGCGGCCAGTACACCTGCAACAATGCCGCCCAATCCGCGACAAACGCCTTGGCGGCCAGGACGTCATCGCTGGTCTCATCGCCGGTAAAGTGGGCGTCGACATTCAGGTTACCCGCCTGCACCGGCACTCCATGATGGCCAAACATCGGAGCCATGAGCAGCCCCATGGCACTGACTGCGGCTCGTTTCTCTCGGCGCCCCTCGGGGAGTGGGCAGTCTCCCAGCGCGCCATCGCGAGCCCAGTCAGTGGAGTTATCTCGCCACAGCGCCGCGCCAAGCCGGTCGTGACGGGCCTCAATCGAATAGGTAAATCGCGAGACAGGTTGAACAAGCTCAACCCCATCGACGTGGGCAACGCTTTGAAAGGAACGGGCGAACTTGCCCAGATCATGAAGCCCCAGGGCGAAGACCAGCAGAGTTCTCAGGGAGACGGGATCGAGTCTTAGTCGGGATGCCAAGTGCCGGGAAAGCGGCCTCTCCGGGGCCAGCAGTTGCCAACCGACCGCCGCCACATCGAGGCTGTGAAAGGGCAATAGGTGGCAGGGCTCTCCGCCCGCTTCGGCTCTGGCCTTGCCCCAATAGCGAAAGTAGTTCATCAGCGCCCTCCTTGGCCCACATGTTCACTGTGGCACAATTTAGAGCGCTAAGCTTTGACAGCGACGAAGTTCCGACTTTTCTGACGGTCAGGCGGGTGATACATCCCCATCGATGACCGTGCGCCCCGGGCAGACGGTTGGCCAAGCCAGCTCAGGGCTCGCGCCGCAGAGGGACTACGGCTACCCCAGCGCTTCCTCGACGATGGCGCGGGCCTCGTCGCTCATGGGCAGGCCCAATGCGAGCTGGTGGGCGGCGGGGGACATCTTCTTCCAGGTCATCTGGACGATGCGGATCAGGTGGTCGTGATCGACCTGACGCGAGAAGTCGGCGAAGTAGTTCTCGAGGAACACCAGGCAGGCGCAGTCTTCCACCGCCTGGGTGCCGGGGTTGCGCCCCAGTCCCTGCTTGCGGATCATCCGCGCCACCTCCTCGGCGTCAGCGTCGCTGTAGCCGCAGGTGCGCATCACCTCCGCCGCCAGTTGGCCGGCGCGCTTGCCCTGGTCACGTCGCCAGGTCAAATAGCCGATGCGGCCCTCTTCATAGTCACTGCGCGGCACCTCCCAGCGTTTCAGGTGCTGGTTGTGCACGGCAAGCTGCACCAGCTCCGGTGCTTCGGGATCGAGTCGCTCGAGCCAGGCGCTCATGCGCCCAGCGTGCCACAGCTCCTGGGGCTGTGACGCCCCGCCCACCTCCACGCGGCGAGGGTCCTCGGCATGCAGGGCGTCGAGCCTTGCCTGGGCCTGGTCGAAGGGCGTTGTCGTCATGGGATTCCTCGATGGCGTCGATGCGTTGCCATCATGGTAACGGTCTGACGGCCATCTCAGTAGTCTTGCGCTGCTCCATGGCCGCGCAGATGACGGCAGGCCAGCGCCAGCGGCAGCAGAAAGATGGCGAAGCACCACATCGCGGCGGCAACCAAAACGACAAGCAGGAGGCGCGTCCACGGACGCTCAAGGGAGGTCAGCAGCGGGCGAAGCCCCTCGAGCAATACACCCAGCACCAGATCCATGCTCGGCAACAGCATGGCATTGAGTACCCCGGCCCAGATAGCCAGGTCGACGGGCACGCCATGGGGCACCAAGCTGACCAGCGCCAGCAGGGCCAGCACGAGAAGCGCCATCCATCGACAAATGCGGCGAGGTTCCGTCGACAGGGCGGGCAGCCGTGGGAACCGGTGGGGCAGCGTGAGCATGGGGAGCACCGAGCAGGAAGATATTCATACTCTATACTGCTCCTCCCCTACCCCCTTTGACTGACCTTTGTGTGCGTAATCACTTACAACACAATCAGCATGACCTACATCACGTTTTGTGCAGAACGTCCTCTGAACCGACGAAAAATCGTCAATCGACTAGTACCAACGGCCGATACGTGACGACAAAACAGCGCAGGGCCGACGCTTTGGCGTCGGCCCTGCGGGGTAGAACGCACCTGATGGAAACCGGTACCTGAGTCGCACCCACCAGGCTAGAAGGTATAGACCACGCTGCCGGTCAGGCTATCGACGTGCCCGATCTCGTCGGCATCGATGCGCTCGACCTCCAGACGCCCGGTCACATCGAACAGCTGCACCCGGGCGCCCAGCCCGAATACCGGGTCGGTGCCGGAATAGTCCTTGTTCAGGCCATTGCCGCTGCGGTCGGCGTCCCAGTCCGCCATGCCGGCCTTGCCGTAGACGCCGAAGGGGCCAAAGCTGAAGCCGGCGATGCCCATGGCCTGCAGGCTCTCCACCTCGAGCCGTGCCGAGGTGCCGTCGACCTCACCGTCGAGCTCACCGCCGTTGAGGTAGGACAGCTCCGCCCCCAGGTCGAGGAAGGGCAGCCAGCCGAAGTTGTAGCCGGCAAAGACCTTGGCCGCCGACGCCTCGTCGTCAAAGTCGTCATCGCCCTGCATCTGGCCGGCGCCGACACCGACGTACAAGCCGGTACTGCCGCCCGCCACGCAGTGGGTCGACGTCAGCAGGGCCAGCCCAAGGGCCGCCCCGACCAGCGCCATCCGCCGCAATATCCGTGACATCCTGAAAACTCCGTAGAAACGTTGTCCTGTTGTGCGAGACCAGGCACACCTGACACCTTATTTCAGTCTATCGTGGGAAGACATTCTTTGCAGTACCGATTGTAGGAAAGTTCCACGCCTGCCTCGAACGCTCTGGCGGCTACCTCAAGTGGATGGCCCGAGGGAGGGAAGTCGTGGAATCCCAGATATTGTTATGTTATAACTTTCAACCATTTTGCTCGACCGATTTGCCCCGGAGCTATCCTGCATGACCCATCGTCACCGCCCCGAAGGGCCTTGCCACTTCTCGCTGATGTCCCTGTCCATGCGGCGCCGACTGATGCTGGTGCTGATTCCCCTGCTGCCACTGTGGCTGGCGGTGTCCTGGTCCGCCGGATGGTGGCACTGATGTCACGCCTCGTCTTGCATGATCTGCAGTTGGCACGCGGCGGGCGCACCGTGCTCGAACATCTCGAGGGGCGCTTTCAGGATGGCGCCATCACCGCGCTCATCGGCGCCAACGGCGCCGGCAAGAGCACCCTGATCCAGGCCATCATGGGCAACTTGACGCCGGTCGCGGGCCGCGTCGAATGCGCCGTTCCGGCGGCGCGCCGCGCCTGGCTGCCGCAGCAGCTGGCGCTGGACCTGAGCTTCCCGATGAGCGTCGAGGAACTGATCATGACCGGCACCTGGCCGAGCCACGGTGCCTTCAAGGGTTACTGCGCCGCTCACTATCGCCGTGGGCGCGAGATCATGGAACGTCTGGGCATCTCGCGGCTGGCCCACCGCCCGCTGGGCGAGCTGTCCGGAGGCCAGCGCCAGCGAGCCCTGATCGGCCGGACGCTGATGCAGGAAGCCGAACTGCTGCTGCTCGATGAACCCTTTGCCAACGTCGACGTCGATACCGTCGAGATGCTGATGGACGTGCTGCGCGAGATGGCCGAACAGGGGGCGACCCTGATCATCGTGCTGCACGACATGGAGCAACTGGCACGCCTGGCCGATGACGTCCTGATCCTGTCCCAGGGCCACGGCCGCTGGGCCACGCCGGATGCGCTGGTGGAGCGTCACACCGGTCAATTGACCCGCCCACCTCGACTGCCGCTGACCTTTCCTGGATCTGTCTGAATGCTCGACTCGCTGCTTTCCACCCTGTACCTGTGGCTGATCGCCCCTTTCGACTATGCCTTCATGAGCCGTGCACTGCTGGCCAGCCTGGCGCTGTCGCTGGCGGCGCCGCCGCTGGGGGTCTTCCTGATGCTGCGCGGCATGAGCCTGATCGGCGACGCCATGTCCCACGCCATCCTGCCCGGCGTTGCGCTGGGTTTTCTGATGGCCGGTTTCTCGCTGCCCATCATGAGCCTTGGCGGCATGCTGTCAGGGCTATTGATCGCGCTGTTGGCCGGCAGCGTGTCCCAGCTCACCGGCCACCGGGAAGACTCGGCCATGGCGAGCTTCTTCCTGATCTCGCTGGCGGCCGGGGTCATGCTGGTCGCCCTGGGCGGCAGCAGTGTCGATCTGACCCATGTGCTGTTCGGCTCCATCCTGGCGGTGGACACCACCGCCCTGGTGCTGATCACCGGCATCAGTAGCCTGATCGTCATCACCCTGGCGGTGATCTTCCGCGCCCTGGTGGTGGAATGCCTCGACCCGCTGTTTCTGCGCAGCCAAGGCACCAGAAGCGGTCTGGTCCACGGTGTCTTCCTGGGGCTCGTCGTGCTCAACCTTACCGCCGGGTTTCAGACCCTGGGCACGCTGATGGCGGTCGGTCTGATGATGCTGCCGGCCACCACCGCTCGCTTCTGGAGCACGCGCCTCGAGGGCCTGATAGTGCTGTCGGTGGTGATCGCGCTGGGCGCCAGCCTCGGTGGCCTGCTGATTTCCTACCACCTGAGCCTGCCCTCTGGACCGGCCATCATCCTGCTGGCCGGTGTGGCCTATCTGCTGTCGGCGCTGTTTGGCCGCCAGCACAGTCTTTCTGCTCGCCTTCGTCGTCGCGCCACACCGCTGCGCGCCGACGACCACGCCTGACGCGCCCCGCCGTCCCCTGACCAACCGGAGATCAACGTCCATGCCACTGTCACTGCCTCATGCCTTCGTCAAACGCCACGCCTGGATTGCCCTGACGGGACTCGCCCTTGGCCCCCAGGCCGTGGCAGACGAGTCCACCCAGGTGGTCGCCAGCTTCAGTGTATTGGCCGACATGGTACGCAACGTCGGCGGCGACAGGGTCGAGGTCACCTCACTGGTCGGCCCCGACAGCGACCCCCACGTCTACTCCCCTCGCCCGACCGACGCCAGGGCCCTGGCCGAGGCAGACCTGGTGGTGCTCAACGGCCTGCAGTTCGAGGGCTGGATGACGCGCCTGCTCGACGCCAGCGGCTATCAGGGCAAGACCGTTGTCGCCACGGACGGAGTGCCGCTGCTGGCCTATGGCGGCCAATCGCTGCATCGCCAGAAAGAGGAAGGGGCCGAACACGACCATAAAGAGCACGATCATGAAGAGCACGATGGCCACGATCATGACAGCCATGAAGAGCACGACAGCCATGAAGAGCACGGCGGCCACGGTGATCACGACAGCCATGAAGACCATGAAGATCACGACGGCCACGATGATCACGACAGCCACGACCATGGCGAGTACGACCCCCATGCCTGGCTCGACCTGTCGGCAGGACTGATCTATGTCGCCAATATCCGCGACGGGCTGATCGCCGTCGACCCTGACAACAGCGAGCACTACGCGTCCAGGGCCGACAGCTACATGGAGGATATCCAGGCGGCCCACGACCAGGTGCTCGCGCTGCTCGACGACCTGCCGGAACACGCCCAGGTCATCGTCGGCCACGACGCCTTCGGCCACTTCTCTCGGGCCTACGGCATCGACTTCCTGTCGCCGGTCGGTCTGTCCACCGAAGCGGAACCGTCAGCGGCTGATATCGCGCGCATGGTGGACGTCATCCGTGAACGCCAGATTCCGGCGCTGTTTGTCGAGAACATGTCCAGCCCGGCGCTGATGGAACAACTGTCCGAGGAAACCGGCGTGCCCATCGCCGGCTCACTCTACAACGGCGCCCTGTCCGAAGAAGGGATGACGTCTCACTACCTGGGAATGATCCTGCACAATGCCGAGGTGCTGCATCAGGGGTTGGTCGATGCCGAGGGTCATGACGATAGCCACGATGGCCACGACCACGACCACGACCACGACCACTGATCCTGCCTCTCTCGACAGCTCGAGTGGACGCCACACGCCGTCCTGTCGACCTGCAGAAAACAAAGGACCGCCCTGGGGCGGTCCTTTCATCTTTCGCTCCAAACGGCGGTCTTCAGTCGACGCTTGAGGCAACCGACATCAGGCTTCGGGGATCTCCAGTGCATCGCGCACCACGGGCCAGGCCTCCTCGCCGTCGCGCGTGGTGACCCCCTCGAGGAAGCCCTTGGTCTCCTCGGGGTGTTCACGCAGCCAATCGACGGCAACCTCCTCCGGCTCGCGCTCTTCGTAGCTGAAGCCACGGATCATGGCGCTCTGGTCATCGGCGGTAAACACCAGCTGATCGAGCAGACGGGTGGCATTGGGGTGGCTCTCGGCGAACTCGCTGCGCACCAGGGTGCGCACGTCGCTGCGGCCGCCTTCCGGGCCCCACATGTCCTCGGGGTCATCCAGATAACGCACGTCGAACTCGATGTTCATCCAGTGCGGGGTCCAGGCGGCGAACACGATCCACTCTTCACGATCGATCGCCGCGTCCACGGCGCTCAGCATGCCTGGCGTCGAGGTCTCGGACAGGTTCCAGTCACCCAGACCGTAGGTGTCCTCATCCACGGCGCTGTTGAGCGAGTCGCTCATGCCGGAGCCCACCTCGATGGAATAGATGGTGCGGTCCAGCTTGTCGGCAAACTCTTCCTTGTCCAGATCCTCCGCCGTTTTCACGCCGGCTTCGTAGACGTAGGTGGGTACGGCAAAGCCGAGGCGCGCACCGTCGACGTTGTTGCCAAGGTCCTCGAGCTTGGACTCGCCATCCTCGAAGCTGGCGTCGTACATGCCCTGCTGGGCCGGCAACCAGGCCGCCAGAAAGGCGTCGAGCTCTCCCTGGCGCAGGGCCTGATAGGTGATGGTGGAGCCCAGCTCTTCCTGGACCGGCTCGTAGCCCAGGGTCTCGAGCAGGGTGGATGCCAGGGCCGTCTTGACCGTTACACCGGGCCAGGCGGGCACGGAAAAACGAACCTGGGCATCTTCCTGGTCCTGAGCATGGGCGCCGAAGGAAGCCGCGAGCGCAATCGAGGCCGCCAGGGCCAAGGGCATGGAATGGTGTCGCATGGTTCACCTGTCGATAGCTGTAGAAGCCATCAACCATACCGGCTCGGCACACCGCCTCAAGAACGCGCCTTCAACGACTGGGTCACGGCACCGCACTTACCTGTTTGCCAGAAGTCCTTTGCTGGACCAGTCTTAAGAGGCCCGTTTCGCCGGAGGAAACACCAAGATGGCTGACATCGACTACACCCTGGAGCGCCAGATTACCCTCAAGGCACTCGCCAAGGCCTTGTCCCGCGGGTTTTCGCCCATCGTCGAGGTGGAGTCGATGGATGGCATCTACACGGTGCGCTTTCATCACGCCAACGGCACCACAGAGCTTGCCGACGACAAGGGGCGAACCCGCACCTTTCTCGGCACCGGCGAGATCCGCGAGTTACTCGGCGGCGTCGGCCTGACCCATGGCGTCCTGACCTGGACCGACCAGTGCGGTGACGAGATGATCGGCGTGGAGGGCAAGGCCATGACCCCCGACGAGATGCTGGCCAACGGCACACGCATCTCCTTTCGTTAGGGGGCACGTATCTCCTGTCGTCAGGGGGCATCGGCCTGTCGGTCGCGTCCGCGCCTGGTCGCCTGGTCGCCTGGTCGCCTGGTCGCCTGGTCGCCTGGTCGCCTGGTCGCCTTGTCATTGTCGTTGTCGCTACGCCTGCGGCGCCAGCGACACATTACGCCTCGGCCCCCTTGGCCTGCCTGGTAGGGCAGAGTACCGTAGAGGGCGCCTCGTCTGTGCAGGGAAAGCCGCAATGACCACTTCGATGCCGTGGTACACCAGATCCTCTTGGACAGCCCTGATGGCACTGCTGCTGGTGCTGCTGGGGGGCTGTGCCTCGGCCCCGCTGAGCACCGATGACGGCGGCCAGGGACTGTCCATGGAACGTGCCCTGATCCTGTCCGAGGCGCGCAGCGCCGTCGGCACCCCCTACCGGTTCGGCGGCAACGATCCGCGCGGGCTGGACTGTTCCGGCCTGGCCCAGATGACGTATTCCCGGGCGGGTATCCCCTTGCCGCGCTCATCCCGGGAGCAATACCGGCGCCTGCCGCCCATCGACGAGGCACGGCCGGGTGATCTTCTGTTCTTCGCTACCGGCAAGGGTCCCGGGGTCAGCCATGTCGGCATCTACGCCGGCGACGATGTGATGATCCACGCGCCCGGACGCGGGCGAACGGTCACCACCACCTCGCTGTCCATAGACTATTGGCAGGATCGCTTCGTCGGGGCGGCCGCGCCGGCGCCCTGACGCTCGCTGCCACGAGGCCGCGCCCCGGTCTCACCGATCGACCCGACGGGTCCGTCCGGGCCCGTCGCCATCAACCGCCAAGGAGACGACCATGACGCTACGACTGGGTGATACCGCACCGGACTTCACACAGGAAAGCACCGCCGGCACCATTCACTTTCATGAGTGGGCCGGTGACAGCTGGGTCATCCTGTTCTCTCACCCCAAGGACTTCACCCCGGTGTGCACCACCGAACTCGGGGAAGTGTCGCGCCTCAAGGGTGAATTCGACAAACGCAACGCCAAGGCCATCGGCCTGTCGGTGGACCCCATCGAAGATCACCACGCCTGGGCCGGCGATATCGAGGACACCCAGGGCCACGGGCTCAACTTCCCGCTGCTCGCCGACGCCGATCGCAAGGTCAGTGACCTATACGACATGATCCACCCCAACGCCAACGACACCCTGACGGTGCGAAGCGTATTCATCATCGATCCGGCCAAGAAGGTGCGCCTGACGCTGACCTACCCGGCCAGCACCGGACGCAACTTCGACGAGATCCTGAGGGTGCTGGACAGCCTGCAGCTGACCGACGGCTACAAGGTGGCGACCCCGGTGAACTGGAACCATGGCGACCGTTGCATCATCGTGCCTGCCGTCTCCAACGACGAGGCCAAGACCCTGTTCCCTGAGGGCTGGGACGAACAGCGTCCGTACCTGCGTTTTGTCAAACAGCCCGGCAAAAAGTAACCAGCAACAGGACTGAGACCGTCCGAGGGGGACGAACAGCGCCCCCTCTCTTTATCTACCGTTTTGTCAAACAGCCCGGCAAGAAGTAAGGACGGAAAGTAGCCGAGGGAGGGACGAGCAGCGCCCCCTCTCTATCTACCGCTACGTCAGACAGCCTGTCCCCTCAGCGATGGCCGCCCCCGGGCGGCCATCGTCGTGTCGGCGTCTTCCGACGCCTAATAAGCATATAACGGATTGATCGCACGCCTGCGTGTCGCCCTCGTCCCCCGATCGTTATCATGCTGATCATTAACTTCATTGCTCCGGGAGGGCTCCATGCCCCAGCTCCTTTACCGCTGGCTGACCGCCGCCGCCCTGCTTCTGCCTGGTACCGCCATCGCCGCCGACGAAGGTCCGCTGGAGGTTGGTTATATGCCGATCCTGCCGGTGGCTCAGCTATTCGTGATGGAGGGCGAAGGCTGGACCGAAGAGGCCGGCCTGGAACTTGAGCTGACACGCTTTTCCAGCGGGCCGGCGATGGTCCAGGCGCTGGCCTCGGGTGATCTCGACGTCATGTACTTCGGTATCGGCCCGGCCATGGTGGCTCGCGCCAACGGGGTACCGATCAAGGTACTGGCGGCCGCCATCCAGGAGCAGATCGGCCTGGTCGCCCGCGGCGAACTGGCCAGCCTGATGGCCGACGCCGACCCGGCCCAGGCCATCGCCGACTTTACCGAGCGCGAAGGCCGTCGGCCCAAGATCGCCACCTTCCCCAAGGGCTCGGTACCCGACACGGTATTGCGCTACTGGCTGGACGAACGCCTGGGCATCGGCAGTGACGCCGTCGAGATCGTCGCCATGGGCGCCGATCGTGTCCAGCAGGCGCTGCTGGCCGGTGCAGTGGACGCCGCCTCGACCCTGGAGCCGATACTCTCCACCGTGACCGAACGCCTCGACGACGCCCAGATCGTGGCCCACGCCTCGGACATGTTGCCGGGTCAACCCGGCGCGGTGCTGGCAGCACGCGAAAGCCTGCTCGAACAGCGCCCCGATGCCGTCAGCACCTTGCTCGAACTTCACCTGCGAGCGACCCACGCCCTGGTCGATACGCCACAGCAGGTCGCCCCCTCGGTGCGCGAGTTCGTCGGCAAGCGTCTGGTGCCGCTGGAAACCGTAGAGGCTGCACTGTCCTCGCCCTTCGCCAACTACGGCGCCGATCCCCACGCGATCGTCGAGGGCACCCGCACCATGCATGACTTCCAGCTGGCCAACGGCACCCTCAAGCAGGGCCTCGACATCGACACCCTGTTCGACACCCGCTGGTACGACGACCTGACCGCAAGCGCTGACGCAGACGCCGAAGAAGGCGACACGAGCCCATGAAGTCGGTATCTCGTAGCCGGCGCACCGGCCTCGGTGCGCTGGGGCTCGTCGCCTTTGTGGCACTCTGGGAGATCTCACTGCGCCTGGGGCTGCTGCCCGGCAATCTGGTTCCGCTGCCCTCTGCGATCCCGACGGTCTTCTGGGGCGAGGTGGTCGACGGCATCTGGTGGGAAGTCGTCAGCTCGAGCCTGTCTCACTACAGCGTAGGGGTGGCTATCGGCTCGCTGGCAGGCATCGCCATGGGCGTAGCGGCGGCCCTGCTGCCGGTGTTCGACGCCCTGCACGCCTGGCTGGCGCGCCTGCTGCGCCCGATCCCGCCACTGGCCTGGATCCCTTTCGCCATCATCTGGTTCGGGATCACGCCATCGGCGGCGGCCTTCATCATCAGTATCGGGGTGTTCTGGATCAACTACTTCGCCAGCTACAGCGCGGTGCGTGCGGTGGACCCCGGCTATGACGAGGTAGCCAGGGCCTTCGGCCAGGGTTCGCTGCTGGCCCGCCTGACCAAGGTCAGCCTGCCAGCGGCGGCCCCCGGCATCCTCGGTGGCCTGCGCGCCGGCCTCGGCCAGGGCTGGATGACCGTGGTCGCGGCCGAACTGTTCGGCATTCCCGGCATCGGCCAGCGCATGATGGAGGCCTCGGGCCTGCTGGCCACCGATATCGTGGTGGTCTACATGCTGACCATTGCGGCGCTCTACGCCCTGTTCGACCTGGGCTTCCTGCATCTGCAAAAAAGGCTGCTGATATGGACACCCTGACAGCCGAACGCAACGCCGACGCCTGCGTGCTCAAGGCCCATGACCTGGCCTTGGGCTTCGGCGGCCAGCGCGTGCTCGAACATGTCGACCTGCGCCTGGCTCCACGGGAGTTCATCGCCATCGTCGGTGCCTCCGGGGTCGGCAAGTCGACACTGCTGCGGGCACTCTGCGGCCTGCTGCCGGCGGTGGCAGGCGAGCGCTGGCTGGACGAGAGCCCACGTGATGGAGCGCGGCCCTGGTCGATGGTCTTCCAGGCGCCGCGGCTGTTTCCCTGGCGACGCATCCGCGCCAATGTGGCGCTCGGGCTCGAGGGACTGGGGCTGTCCCGGGAGGAGCGCCAGCGCCGCGCCCTTGCGCCGCTGGAGCTGGTCGGCCTGGGCGACATGGCCGAGCGCTTTCCTTCCACCCTGTCCGGCGGCCAGCAACAGCGTGTCGGCATCGCCCGGGCGCTGGCGGTAAAGCCCCGGGTGCTGTTCATGGATGAGCCCTTCTCGGCGCTGGATGCGATCACTCGCCGTCGCCTGCAGAACGAGTTGATCGACCTGCGCCAGCGCACCGAGGCCGCCATCGTCTTCGTTACCCACGACATCGAAGAGGCGGTGCTGCTGGCAGACCGGGTGATGGTGCTCGGTGGACATCAGGGCGGGGCCCCGGCGCGGGTCATCGACACCCTCGAGATCACGCTGCCCACCGACAATCGCCGTGAGCATTCCGACTTCGGCGCCCAGGTCCATCATCTGGAAACATTGATCGGCGCCGCCCCGGAGGCGTCATGAGCGATACCGGCCTGCCCCCCCGCGAAGCGGGTGATTCACGCTTGAAGGTGATGCTTCACGCTCCCTGCGCCGAGAGCCTTGCCCGCGCCAGGCGCAATGCCCGCAACCTCAAGGCCGCCAGCCCCGAGGCCGAGGTGCTGATCATCACCAATGCCGGCGGCGCGGCGGCCGCCGTCGCCACCCCGGACGACACCGACGTATGGTTAAGACTGTGTCGCAACAGTCTCGACGCCCAGGGCATCGTCGACACCCGGGGACTGGCCATCGTCGAGGCAGCGGTACTCACCCTGGCCGAGGGCCAGCGCCAGGGCTGGGCCTATATCCGCGCCTGACGCACGCGTTTGATCCACGTCCAGACAGACCGCCTTGGCAGGAGGCCATTGCGGTCGCCCTTGCAGATCACCCTTGCTGGTCACCCTTTCAGGTCGCCCTTGCAGGTCACCCTTGAAGGCGAGAACGGAGCCAGGCGCGACGCGCCCTCTGCCCCCACGATTCCCACGCTCTGCCAATGGCGTTCGACCAATGTCGCAGCTCGCCGACTGAACATTTTGCAGATTCGCGCATCAGACCTTGTCACAAATCTTTCAATAAAGCTTAAGCGCGCGTTAAGGCAAAGCCGCTACGCTGCAGCCCTAGCGATGGTGTCAGTAGATGTCTTCTGGCCCGCCCCCTGCACCGACAAGGAATTCCGAACATGCCCTTCCTACAGCAGGTCTCCCGTACTCGCCCCCGCTTCGCCACCAAGGGGCTTCTTCGTATCTCTCTGGCCCTGGTCGGCGGCCTCGCCCTGATGGCCTTCTGGTCGTCCATCAGCCTGCCCCTCGGTAGCCTCAGCCTGATTCTCGGTGGCCTCGCCCTGTGGCCCCGAACCGCAAGCTCGGAGCGTCGAGACGACGCCACAGACAGCGGCAACGGCGTACCGGTTCGCGAGCTCGCCCTCGCCGCCCTGGGGGTATTGATCGCACTGCAACTGCTGGGCTGACGCCCGGCGAGCTGTCGCGGTTCACCGTCTCCCGGCTCAAGGGGGATATCTCAGGCCATCGCCGCTTTACAGCGGCGCGCAGTGACCGGATCATGACTCCCTGCAAGGCGACCCTCACCGCCTTCGTCCAACGCCAGGGAGGCCTGTCATGACGACGACACTCACCGGCGCCGACATCGGCGCACGGCTGACCCGGCTGCGCCAGGCGGCGCCGCTGGTCCATAGCCTGACCAACTACGTGGCCATGAACAGCGCCGCCAATGTGCTGCTGGCCGTGGGCGCTTCACCGGCCATGGTCCATGCGCGTGAGGAAGCGGCCGAGTTCGCGGCATTGGCCGACGCTGTGCTGATCAATATCGGTACGCTCTCGCCTCACTGGGTCGAGGCCATGGTCGAGGCTGCCACCAGTGCCGGCGAGCACCAGACCCCCTGGGTGCTCGACCCCGTCGCCGTTGGCGCCACCGCCTATCGGCGAGAGTCGGCCGCCAGGCTGCTGGACTTGAGGCCCAGCGTCATTCGCGGCAACGCCTCGGAGATCATCGCCCTGGCCGAGGACGGTCTTGGCGGGCGCGGCGTCGACTCCACTGCCGCCAGCGACGACGCCGTGCAGGCGGCCGTCGCCCTGGCCCGGCGCCAGGAGGCGGTGGTAGCGGTAACCGGTGAGGTCGATCTGGTCACCGACGGCCGGCGGCTGGTGCGCGTGCCCGGTGGACACCCGCTGATGCCCCGCGTGACGGCGCTGGGCTGCGCCCTGTCCGGTGTGGTCGCGGCCTTTCTCGCCGCCGATCAGGATCCGCTGGTCGCCACCTGCGCGGCCCTGGCCTGTTATGGCGAAGCCGGCAGTCGCGCCGGCCGCACCGCCCAGGGTCCTGGCAGCTTCGCCGTCGCCTTTATCGACGCCTTGCATCAGCTCAATCCCGAGACGCTGTTACGGCGGGAACCTCTCGCCATCGAGTCTCTCGACTGACCCGACCGCCCTACCCGATTCATGTACCAGGAGCCCCTCGTGACCCACTCTCCTCGACGCCTTGATGCGCGCCCGTTCGCCCCCCGCAGCCTTCGCCTCTATCTGGTCACCGACCCCGGGCTGTGCGCATCCATGGGGATTGAAGCGACGGTGGAGGCGGCGGTACGCGGCGGAGTCAGCCTGGTGCAGCTACGTGACAAGACCGCCAGCGATGACGAACTGGTGCAACTGGCGCGCCGACTGAAACCGGTGCTGGCCGAACACGGCGTCCCGCTGGTCATCAATGACCGTGTCCAGGTCGCGCTAAAGGCACAGGTCGACGGCGTGCATCTGGGGCAGGACGACGGCGACGTGGGCGAAGCCCGCCGCCTGCTGGGCGAGACGGCGATCATCGGCCTGTCGGTGCAGCACCCCGACCAGCTGTCGCGCCTGGATGTCCAGGCACTGGATTATCTCGGACTCGGGCCGGTATTCGCCACGCCGACCAAGAGCGACCACGCCACGCCGCTGGGCTTCGATGGTCTTACCTCGCTGGTGGCGGCGAGCCCGCTGCCCAGCGTGGCCATCGGCGGGCTCAAGCGCGAGCACGCCTCGGCGGTGCGTCAAAGCGGCGCCGATGGCATGGCCGTGGTCTCCGCCATCTGCGGCCAGGCGGACCCGGCGTGCGCCGCGAGGGACCTGCTGACGGCCTGGGAAGGCTGAACCGGCCTGGGAGCCCGGCCAGGCAGCCCACCGCCGAACGCGACCCTCAGACGCGAGGCCCGACCCTTCGACGCCCATGGACCATTGCGGCGATCAGGTTGTCGCCCAGTCGTCGCCCCTCCAGGATGGCGCCGCCCACGTGCAACGGCACCAGACACAGTACCGCCGTGGCGAGGCCCTCGTGCAGCTCCTCCATCCAGTGCACATCGTGGAAACGCTCGGTGTGCACCATCAAGATGCCGGTGGTACCGAGCCCCACCAGCAAGGCCAGCATCAGCAACATCATCACCGCCCCCAGCGGGGTATGGGTGATGCGCTGAGGGGAACTGTTTTCCTTTGCTTCCTGTGCTGCGGCCTGTCTCTTGAGCGCCGCTCCAAGGCGCGAGGGTGTCGGCCAGAAGCTCGACCAGCGCACCGACCAGGGCCCCACCAGCCCCCAGACGACACGCAGCCCTATCAGCCCCATCAGGGTGTAGCCGATATAACGATGAGGGCCAATTTCGGCGTAATTGAGGGCAAACCCCAGCACCAGCGCCCAGTGAAAGACGCGGACCAACGGGTCCCACACCTTGATCTGCCGGCTTTTTGAATGTGACGGAATCGATGCCATCGTCCTGCTCCCTGAAGGTGATACGCCTTGTCGCGTAACAGGCAGCCTGACGGCAGCAACTTAAGGCAAGCTTAGGACGGCAAGTGCCCAGCTCAGGCCGAAGGGCGCCGCTTGAGGCTGGTGCGCCCCTCCTGGTAGGCGATCGCCAGGCCGCTGGCGATGATCAGGGTGCCGCCGATCAGCACCCCGAGATCCGGCACCTCGTCCCAGATCATCCAGCCGAGCAGGACCGCCCACAGCATGGCGGTATAGTCGAAGGGGGCGGCGATAGCGGCCGGAGCGTGACGAAAGGCCAGGGTAATAAAGGCGGTGGCGCCGACCCCGAGCACCCCGGACATGAGAAAGGCCGGCCAATGCTCCAGCGCCGGCGCCTGCCATACCAGCGGCAGGGCGACGCCGGTCACCACAAAGGGCACCAGGGTCATGTAGAACACCATCGCCCACAGGTGCTCGCGGGCGCCGTAGCGCCGAGCGGTGATCATCATCAAGGCATAGAACACCGCCGCCCCGAGCATCGACAGAGCACCCAGCGAGATGCCTTCACTGCCTGGACGCACGATCACCAATACACCGGCAAAGCCCACCAACGACGCCAGCACCACCGGCACGCTCACCCGCTCGCCCAGCAGCGGGACCGACAGCAGGCTGACAAACAGCGGCGCGGCGAAGGCGATGGCGGTGCCCTCGGCGAGCGGCATCATCGTCAACCCCAGCACGAAGCAACCCATGGTGCCGGTATAGATCAGACCACGGATCAGATGCACCCCAGGACGTCGGGTCGACAGGGTGCGTAGGCCGCCCCCCTGGTGCGCCAGCAGCATGATCAACGGCAACGACACCAGGGTGCGAAAGAAGATGATCTGCAACGGCGAATGCACCTCGCCGAGCCACTTGGAAATGGCGTCACCGAGCGCCAGGCACAGCACGCCAAGACACATGAACCCGATACCCTTGAACGATGATCCCATGCTCTCCTCCCTGTCCGCAGCACTGATGGCAAGTGGCTCACGACCACCATCTACCTGACCTAAAAACGAACCCCGCCGGCACGGGGCCGACGGGGGTAACAGGGACAACGTTAGGGGGCGAACGCTTCGCTGGCAAGAACAGACGCACCAGAACTGTGCACTGGTGTATGCCATGCAGCAAAAGGCCCGCCAGAGGCGGGCCTTGTCGGAGAACGACGTGAAGGTGGCGCGAACTGACGCTTAGAGGCTGGCCTGAACGACCATGCAGTCCATGCCCTGCTGCAGCAGTCGCCGACAGGCCGAACGGGCCTGGCCTTCCTGCAGGTCCACCACGCGGGCACGGTAGATGTTGGCATTGTCGGCTCGCGCCACCGCTACCCGGGCGTGGGCCATCTCGCCCGCCAGACGATCGGCCGCCTGGCTGGCCTGGCTGCGCGCGCTGTCCATGTCGCTGAACGCCCCCACCTGGACCCCCCAGTCGCCGGTCTGCGCGATGGTGCTGTTCGCATTCGCGCTGGTGGTGTTCGTGCTCGCCACGCTGGACGGCGCGCTGGACGGCGCGCTCGACACGGAACTCGACACAGGGCTGGGCTCAGGCCTCGCCGCTGCCGCGTCGGGCACCGAGGCCGCCACCGGAATCGATGCCAGGGCGGGTGCCGAGGCACTCGGCTGGTCGATCAGGTTGCGCAGCGGGTCGGGACCGGACGAAGAACGACGCGAATCGGAGATGATCGGGGCGGCGGACTCGAAGCGCACCGGCGCTGTCGCCGACTGGCGGCTGGCCAGCGTCGGCGTGGCCGGACGAACCACGGTCTCGACCCGTGACGGCCGCACCGCGGTCGATGGCACCTGAGCGACACGGCTCGGCGTCGGCGCAGAGATCAACCCACGCTGGCGAGGCGCCATCAGTTCGCCACCGGAGACGTCGGTATTGGCAAGGAAACCACGACCGTCGACCAGCGAAGCCCGCAGGAAGCCACGGTCGAGCAGGCTCATCATCTGCTCATCCCTGGAAGCGGCGGTGTAGCCGCCCATGACCACCGCCACCATGCGCCGTCCATTGCGCGTGGCCGAGGTCGCCACATTGAAACCGGAGGCGCGAATGAAGCCGGTCTTGAGACCATCGGTGCCCGGGTACTTGGTCAGCAGACGGTTGTGACCGGTGTGACGAGTGCCACGCCAGGTGAACTCGGTAAGAGAGAAGTAGGGGTAATACTGGGGGAAGTCCAGCATCAGACGGCGCGCCAGGATGACCATGTCCCGCGCCGTGGTGACCTGGCCGGAGTTGGGCAGGCCCGAAGCGTTGCGGAAGGTGGTGTTATTCATGCCCAGGCTGCGCGCCTTGCGGGTCATCATGTCGGCGAAGTGAGACTCGGAACCGCCCAGGGACTCGGCCACCACCACCGCCACGTCATTGGCGGAGCGCACGACCAACGCCTGGATGGCCTTCTCCACCGGGATGCTGTCACCGGGCTTGAGCCACAGCTTGGTCGCCGGCATCGAGGCCGCATGGGAAGAGACCGGCAGCGGCTGGCCCAGACTCATGGTACGACCGTCCAGAGCCTCGAACAGCATATAAAGGGTCATCATCTTGGTCAGTGAGGCCGGATAGCGGCGCTCATCGGCGTTTTCCGCGTACAGGATCTCATGACTCTCGGCGTCCACCACGATGCCTGCGTAGCGCGGATTGCCTGCCTGGGCGGACTGCACCACCATCAGACAGGTCACCACCAGCGCGACCAGCATCGTCAGCGAACGCCACCCGGAATTCCTTGTGGTCACCATTTATCCAAACCCCTGCGATTTCCAGACTGCACTGACGGCATTATGACCCACTTGACCGGCCTGTACAGGCCAAATTGGCGAGCGTTCACCATCATTCTCGGCATTATATAGACCATTTCGGGCGAACCAGCCGTTCATGCAGGCGCCTTTGTCGTCGTCCACTTGGGCAAAAGCCGGAGCGGGCCTACTCCTGCGCGCTTGCGTCAGGTCAAACTCCCGCACGGGCCAGCAGCGCCTCGGTATCAACGCTATCACGCTGGGCCGGCGTCAAGAAGCGTTCGGCGTAGTCGCTGTAGATCCGCTGCTCCAGCATCAGCCGGAAGATCTCGGGGTCCAGATGGCCCTCCCGCACCATGTCGGCCAGCGTCGCCAGTGCCCGGGAAAGGGTCATGGCCGACTTGTAGGGGCGGTCCGCGGCGGTCAAGGCCTCGAACACGTCCGCCATCACCATGACCCGCTCCTCGAGGCTGGCGTCCTTCATCGCCAGTCGGCGTGGATAACCGGTACCGTCCATGCGCTCGTGATGATTGCCGGCGATGGCCGGGACCCGACGCAGGTGCGCGGGCCAGGGCAGCGCCTCGAGCATCATGATGGTCTGGACCACGTGCTCCTGGATGCGGAATCGCTCGACCTCGTTGAGGGTGCCGCGGGACACCCTGAGATTGAAAAGCTCGCCCTGATGGCCGGCCAGTTCACTGGGCCGCATGTCGAAACGCCAGACATTGTCGGGGTCGTCCGGCGCCACCGCCGGGCGAGAGCGGTGCCAGGGAATCTCGTGACGTGGCAGGTCGGCCAGCAGGCGCTCCTCCGCGGGCAGCCTGCGCAGGGGTTCGCGGGACATGCGCTTGAGCTCATCTCGCGACACCCCGAGCCGATCATCGAAGCGCCGCCACCAGCGCCACTCGGCGATGACGGTCAGGCGCTCCAGCAGCTCATCGCTGATGGCCTCGCCCCCCCGATTGGCCTCGGCCACGCATTCGAAGGCTGCGATCAACTCCTGCTGTCGCGCATGGCGCCGTCGCTCCAGCGTCACCGGATCGCCACCGTGGGCGCGCCCCTGCCAGTAGGCCACGTCGGCATCGCGCCACAGCACCTCGAAGCGGGTGCGAATCTCATGGATACGGTCGTAGCGGGCCTCGAGCTTGGTGGCCTTTTCCATCACCTCGTCGGGAATCGCCAGCTTGCCGCAGTCATGCAGCCAGGCCGCCAGATGGAAGGCGCTGCGGCGGGTCGCGTCGAAGTGAGTCTCGGCGTATACCCCGTGCTCGCTGCGATCGATGCCCTCGACGATCATCTCTGCCAGTACCGGCACTCGCGAGCAGTGGCTTCCGGTATGCGGCGACTTGGCGTCGATGGCATGGGCCACCAGCTGGACGATGCCCTCCAGTAGACGCGCCTCACCGCGCAGCAGTCGCCTCAGGTCGATGGCCACCGCTGCCGCCGCCGACACTTCGGCGACGAAGGCACGCCAGTGAGCGTCGTCATCGTCCAGCGAGCGCCGCGCCAACGCCAGCAGACCCAGCGTCGCTCCCTCCCGGTTACGCAGCGGCTGCAACAGATAGCCGGCCGCCTCAAAGCGCTCGATCAGCGCCTCGAGCTCGGCCTCGGAGCCTTCCTGCAGTCGCAGCTCCCGACTCCGTGGGTCCGCATCGGGGTCCCTCGCCTCCCCCTCCCTGGCGATCCGAGCGAAGCGTCCCTCGTCCTGTTCATCGGCCAGGTAGATGGCCCCGGCGCGACTGCCGGTGCCGCGCAGCAGATCCTCGAGAATGCTGGTCAGCATGCGATCCAGGCGTGGCTCGCTGTTGAGCACCCGGGTGATGCGTCCAAAGCCCTCGATACCACGCGCCAGCCGGCGCAGTGCCACGCTGAGCCCGCGCACCTCGGTCACCCGCGAGCCGACACCGTCGCAGGCGGAAAAATCGTAGCGCCCGAGCGCCTCGACCTGTCCGGACAACTCCCGCAATGGACGCCCCAGTCGTCGTCCCAGCAGCACCCCCAGCGGCAACAAGGCCAGTGTCACGGCCCCCGCCAGCAACGAACTCTCCAGCATCATCTGGCGCACATCGGAGGTCAGCTCGTCTTCCGGGACCGCTGCCATCAGCCGCGTGGCCTCGCCCCCCAGGGTGACAAAGGGCAGCACCAGCCCCCACCACTGGCGACCGTCATGGGACAACCGCCGCGGCGGCTGGTCGACGTTCGTGCTCAACAATTGCGCCAGCACCGGCATGGCCAGATCCTCGAAAGAGGACAATTGGCGGGCGTTGCCGAGCCCAGGATCCAGTGTGGCGTCCAGGGTGGTCGCCAGCGCCTGGCCGGAGGCGGTGACCACCGCCATGCGTGTCTGCGGCGTCAACCGCAGGTCATCCAGGCCGACGCCGAGGTCCCGCGAGGCGACATCCAGGCCGACCACGGCGTCACCGCTGCGGCGCGCCATGCTGATGCCGATTTCGCCAGTGTTGAAAAACACATAGGGAGCGGTCAGGAAAGGGGCGTCACCCTCGGGGGCCTGCTGAAACCAGGGACGGCTGCGCGGATCGAAGAAGTACTGGTCGAGTCGCTCGCGCCCGAGCGGAGCAAGCGATGGATCGAACAGATGCCATTCACTCTGCGGTGGCTGGCCAGGGCGTGCATCCACCACCAGCGCCAGGTAGGCCGCGTCCTGGCCGTCGTTGTTGACGAGGTCGGGTCGCTTGCTCTCGAGCATGCGATCCACCGCGCGAAACATCAGGAAGTCGCCGCTGCCATAGCCGATGTAGACGGCGTCGACCAGTCGATGGGCTTCCAGCGCCGCCCTCATCAGCGGCAACGCTGCCAGCCGGCCGTCCCAGTCGTCGGCCTCGCCCGGGGCCCCGTTGGCCAGCATGTCGATGGCCACCCGTGCCGGCCTCACCAGCGCCTGGGTACGCGCCTCCAGGGTGTCGACCAGCTGGGCCGAGGTCTCTTCCAGGGTCGCCCCCAGCGTGCGCTGGGACTGGTGCCAGGAGAACCCCAGCAGCGCCACCGCCATCACCACCATCACCCCGACGATAACGATACCGATCAGCCACTGCACCGGAATGACGAGTCGATGGCGGTACATGGTCGGACCTCTCGTGACGAGGCAAACGGGACTTTCAAGCGTGACGAAACGCCCTAAGCCGAAAGGGGTAGCGCTCTCTCCACTATATGTGCAGATCTGCAGACGCGTATCCCGAACACAGCGGCAGGCTCCACGTTAGGTCAACGCCGAGCTCGGGCCCGGATGGCATCGATATCGACCTGGTCGATCTGTCGGTCGGCCACAAAGGTATCGGCGTAGCGCCGCCACACGCCGCTATCCAGCAGCAACTCGAAGACCGCCGGGTCCAGGTGGCCGTCCTTGACCATGTCAGCCAGGATCTCCAGTGCGCGGGACAGCGGCAGGCCACTCTTGTAGGGACGATCGGAGGCGGTCAGCGCCTCGAACACATCCGCCAGCGCCATGATCCGCTCTTCCAGGCTGGCCTCGCCGAGTCGCAGCCGCCGCGGATACCCCTGTCCGTCCATGCGCTCATGGTGATTGCCGGCGATCTCCGGCACTCGCTTCAGGTGAGCGGGCCAGGGCAGAGACTCGAGCATGATGATGGTCTGGATCACGTGCTCCTGCATGCGGAAGCGTTCGACGTCGTTGAGCGTGCCCCGGGCGATGCACAGGTTGTAGAGCTCCCCCTGATGCTCCGCCAGGGACGGCGGCTCCATCGAAAAGCCCCAGTGATTGTCGGGGTCCTCGGGATGCACCGGGGGACAGGGACGCTGCCAGGCAATGCGATGACGGGGCAGATCGGCAAGCAGACATTCTTCTGAAGGCAAGGCGCGACGGGGTTCTTCGGCCATGTTGTCCAGTTCGGCCCGCGACAGCCCCAGGCGGTCATCGAAGTAACGCAGCCAGCGCCACTCGCCGATGGTCTTCAAGCGCTGGCAGTCGGCCTCGCTCATCGCCTCGCGGCCATGGTTGGCCTCGGCGACGCAGGCGTAGGCCTCCTGCAGCTCCTGGCGCCGACGCTGCAGTACCTGGTCAAGCTTTGTTGCTTCGCCCCCCTGGGCGATGGCGCGCCAGTAATCAAGTTCGGCGTCTCGCCACAGCACCTCGAAGCGGGTACGGATCTCGTGGATCCGGTTGTAACGGGTCTCGAGCTTGGTGGCCTTCTCCATGATGTGGTCTGGGGTGGTCAGCTTGCCGCAGTCGTGCAGCCAGGCCGCCAGGTGGAAGGTGGCGCGCTCTTCCTCGCTGAGGTGAACCGCAGCAAAAGGGCCCTGGCGCGCCCGGTCCACCTCATCGATCAGCATCTCCGCCAGCTGCGGTACCCGGGTACAGTGTCCACCGGTGTGGGGTGACTTGGCATCGGTGGCCCTGGCGACCAGCTGAATCATGGCGTCCAGCAGACGCGCCTCGCCCTCGAGCAGGCGGCGCATGTCGATGGCCACCGCCGCCACCGATGACACCTCGGCGACGAAGGTGCGCCACTGGTCATCATCCTGACCACCGTCCCGGTGCGCCAGCAGCAGTATCCCGAGACGCTTGCCGGCGCGGTCGCGCAGCGACTGCACCAGATACCCTTGCGCCTCCAGCGCTCGCCGCACCTCCAGCAGAGGGCCCGAGTCCTGGTCGACCTCGAGCGTCGCCGGCAAGGAGGCATCGCCCCATCCCTGACCCGCCTCGGCGACCGGCGACAGGCGGCCGGAACTGTCCTCATTGGCCAGATAGATGACCCCGTGGTGGCTGCCGGTGACGTTCAACAGCTCATCGAGGATGCCGTCGAGCATCACGTCGAGTCGGCGCTCGCGTCCCAGCATGCGATTGATGCGCCGAAACTCGCCGACGCGATGCACCAGAGTGTCCAGCGCACCGGACAGGTGAGCCACCTCGCGCACCCGGGAGTCGACCCCGCGATAGGCATCGAGGTCGAACTCGGAGATGGTCCGTACCTGCTCACCCAGTTCGCGCAGTGGGCGCCCGAGTCGGCGACCCAGCAGGATGCCGAGTGGCACCATCAGCGTCACCAGCCCCAGCGACAGCAACAGACGGTGCCACAGGGATTCACGCAGGCTCGCCATCAGCTCCCGCTCCGGCATGGCCACCAGCAGCCAGGCCAGTCGACTGCCGAGCATGTCGAAGGGCAGCGCCAGCCCCCACCAGTACTGCTCACCACAGAAGTAACGGACCGGCGTCGCCAGCACCCCCTGATCCTTGAGCTCGATCAACGGCGCCTCGCCCAGATCCTCCAGCGAGGTCCCCGGCAACAGCGCCGCATCCTTGTCCGCGTTGTGGGCGAGCACATCGCCCTCGGGGGTAGTGATGGCCAGCAGTGACCCCTGGGTGGTGGCAAACGCATGGATTTCCTTACCGAGATCCGCGGAGGTCATGTCGATGCCAAGCACGGCGCGTCCATCACGGGATCGCTGGGACAGGGTGACGCCCTGCTCACCGTTGGTGAAGAAGGTATAGGGCGCCGATAGCTGCGGGCCGTGCTCGTCCAGCGCCTGACGAAACCAGGGTCGATCGCGCGGGTCCAGGCCGTGGCTCTCGATGGCGATGCGACGTAGCTCCCTCGCCTCATCGTCGAGTACCTGCCAGTAGCCAGCCATGCCTTGCCGCCTGTCGCCGTGCAGGATCAGCGCCAGGTAAGTGCCACCGGCCAGATTCAATGAGTCGGATACTGCCCCGGGCGACAGTCGCTCGATGGCGCGAACCATCAGAAAGTCGCCGTTGTCGGAGCCGATGTAGGCGCCTCCCAGCACCTCCTGGGCGTCGACCACCGCCGCCAGCATGGGCAGTAGATGATCGCTTCGGGCACTGTCGAAGTTCTCGATGCTCGTTTCTCTGCTCAGCACACCGAGCATCGCCCTGGAAGGTTCGATCAGCGAGCGGGTCTTGACCTCCACCGTCGCCGACAGCTGCTGGCTGGATCGCTGCAGCGCCTCGACCAGCGAGTCCCGAGCCTGATCCCACGACTGCCACAGCAGCAGACCGGCCATCATCAGCGTCATGCCGACGATGGAGGCAGCGATAAGCCATTGGATCGGGAGTTCACGGCGGGCAAATAGAGGCATTGAAGGACTCGAGGGTGGCAGTCGACCAGCAGTGACGACTACCTATCACTCTATGCCAATTCAGCCGCTCTGGAGCGGGGGGCAACTACCCCCTATGCACTACTTCGCCCACATCTTTCGTCTTGACCCTCGCCCATGGCGGCCGTGCCTGCCCAGACGTTCAGGTCAGCAGCCGCGTCATGCCCAGCCACACCAGACGCAGCGACAGCGCGGTCAACACCACCCGGAATCCGGTGTCGAAACGCCGCTCCGACACGTGATGCAACAGGCGCAGTCCAAGCCAGGTGCCCAGCACCCCGACGCCGATCATCAGCAGGATCAACCACAGCCAGTCGGCGAACAGGAAACCGGCGACGCCGAAGACGAAGGCCTTGGTCAGGTGCTGGAAGGTCATGCAGGCGGCGAAGGTGGCCACCGTGCCCTGGCGGGAGTTGCCGTGCTGCTTGACGAAGGCCGCCACCATGGGCCCACTGGCGCCGACAAAGCTGGACAACAGGGTGGTGACGGCGCCGGCGATCAGGGTGCCCAGGCGGCCCAGGGCGCGCTTGGGCAGCCCCGGCCCCCACAGGGTATAGAGCACAAAGGCGGCAATCGACAGTTCCAGCACCCCGCTGGGCAGGCGGATCAGCAGCCAGCCGGCCACCAGGGCGCCGACCAGGGCACCGGGGACAAAGGTCGCCAGCAGCGGCCAGTGGACGTGCCGCCAGCTCATGGCCAGGCGTCCGCCGTTGGAGCCCAGCTGGACCATGCCATGCACCGGAATCAGCGCCGCCGCCGGCATCACCTGGGCCATGGTCATGATCAACAGGGTGCCGCCGCCCACGCCCAGCGACGCGCTGATCATCGAGGTGACACCGGACAGCAGGATCAGGCCGAGACTGACGACGGGGGACAGCGGCGAGATAGCGGCGAGCCACTCCATGGCGACAAACTCCTGAGACAAGAAAAGCCAGAAGCTTACCTTTGTGTGCCACGGCTCGCACTCGCTGACGACCTGCCCGCCAACATCGCCTCGCTACCCGCAACGCCAACGCCAACGCCGATCGATCTTCCGGGCGGAAGATCGATCGGCGCGGGTACTTTCCGTGAAGGCAAGAGCCGTGACGACAGGATCAGCGATGGGCACATTCAGCGGCTGATACAGAGAAGAGGCTCAGGCCAATCATCAGGATCAGCGTTTCAGGCCAAGCGCCGCCAGGGATTCGCGCTCGCGGCGGGCGTAGAGCTCGAGTTCATCGCGCACCGAGGCCCCCAGCGCCGCCTCGAAGGCGTCACGGTTGGCGTTGCCCTGCCCCACCGCACTCTCCTCACCGCCCAGGTTGGACTGGAAGATGCCCGCCGCCGACACCGGCAGAAAGTCCTCGTAGGTCAGCGGTTCGGCCACCACCTTGCCGGCGGCGATCTGTACCTCCACAGAGGTGTCACCGTCGAACTCGTCTACCGCACGGTAGACGAAGTAGGCCAGGCCCTCGCGGCGCAGGGTGGTCTCGTCATCAGGGAAGTCGGCGAAGACCTCGGCCAGGCGAGCCTGATGGGCGGCGTTGTCCAGCCCCTGGGGCGCCTTGCGGGCCTCGCCCAGCAAGCGGTCATAGAGCGCCCGGCCCTTGGGGGTCAGGGCTACACCACGCTGCTCGATCTCGCCGAAGCGGGCGGTATGGCTACCCTCGGCGTCACCGACGAAACGGGTGGTCTCTTCCAGCGCCTTGAAGCTGGTCTGACGCAGCAGGATCGGACAGGCGCGCCGGGGCGGGCCCTCGATCACCGCCTTGGGCGTCATGCCATGCTCGGGCATCCGGCGCTGGGCCTCGTCGATGTCCAGGGTACGCGGGGTCAGATGGTTGATGTGCGGGCCACGGAAGCACACCACATCGGCGATCAAACGGTGGGCCGAGTGCAGCCGCTCGTAGGTGGCGCGGTCCACGGTGGCGTCCTGGTGCCAGCGGAAGGTCTCCAGGGCTTCGGCGACGAAGCGCTCGGCCTGTTCCTCGGTGAGGCCACCCTGCTGCTCGAAGGTGGCGATCAGTTCACGCACCCCCGGAGTGAAGATGTCGCGCTTGGCCAGGATCTCGCTGGCCAGGGTGCGCAGCTCGACGTCCTCGATCAGCTCGAGGCGCAGCAGCGAGGTAAACAGGCGGAAGGGATTGCGTGCCAGGGCCTCGTCGGTGACCGGGCGAAAGGCGGTGGAGTGCACCGGCACCCCGGCCTCGGACAGGTCGTAGTAGCCCACAGGGAACATCCCCATCACCGCAAACAGGCGCCTCAGGGTGGCGAGTTCCTCGGCCGTGCCCACCCGGATCGCACCGTGACGCTCGACGCCCAGGCGAGCGTGCTCGCCGCTGGCCTCGAGCCGCTCGGCCAGCGCCGGATCAGCCTCGAGGGTCTGCCGATTCACCTGCTCGACCAGTGACAGCAGGGTGCCGTACTGGGGCACCTCGGCCTGGTACATGGCCGACATGGCAGAGGCAAAGCGGTCACGAATCTCGTCGGCGGTCACAAAGTCGGAAGACATCCGGGCTCCTATCGGTTGGCAGGCGGTGATGCCACCGATAAGACCAGAGCGGGGAGGCGGCGACAAACGAAAATTATCGCTGGTTGTATTCCTTCAAGGAATGCCACGGCGGTGGTCGCCGCCATCGCTCTCGACACTCCGCGCCTTTATCGGCGCAGTCTTTCTCGCAGCGACGCCATGGGAGCCACCCCGCGCTACCAGTCCTCCAGCTTATGTGCCCCGCTGCTGTCGCCCCCGTCCGCCTTGCCGCGCTCTGCGCGAGCAAGCGCGCGGCCAGGGCGCCTCAGTGCCCCAGGATCTGACTCAGGAACAGCTGGGTACGCTCCGAGCGCGGGTTGTTGAAGAACTCCTGGGGCGGCGCCTGCTCGATGATCTGGCCCTGATCCATGAAGATCACCCGGTCGGCCACGGTCTTGGCGAAGCCCATCTCGTGGGTCACGCAGAGCATGGTCATGCCTTCCCGGGCCAGCTCGATCATCACGTCCAGCACCTCCTTGATCATCTCCGGGTCCAGCGCCGAGGTGGGCTCGTCGAACAGCATCACCTCCGGGCGCAGACACAGCGCGCGCGCGATGGCCACGCGCTGCTGCTGGCCGCCGGACAGCTGGCCCGGGTACTTGTGGGCCTGGTCGGCGATCTGCACCCGCTCGAGAAACTCCATGGCGGTGGCCTCGGCCTCGCGCCGGGGTTTCTTCTGTACCCAGGTCTGGGCGATGCAGCAGTTGTCGAGCACCGACAGGTGAGGGAACAGATTGAAGTGCTGGAACACCATGCCGACGTGCCGGCGGATCTGTTCGATGCGCTTGACGTCCTGGGTCATGTGCACCCCGCCCACGGTGATGCGGCCCTGCTGGTGTTCCTCCAGGTGATTGATGCAGCGGATCAGGGTGGATTTGCCGGACCCCGAGGGCCCGCACACCACGATGCGCTCCCCTGGCTGCACGGTCAGGTCGATGTCGCGCAGCACGTGGAAGTCCCCGTACCACTTGTTGAGGCCGTCGATCTCGATCATCGGCGTGTTCGAATCCGCCGTGGTCGCCGCTTGAGCAGACATGGCTGCCTCCCGATCAAATTTGTTGTTGTGGGCCGTCAATGGCCGGTATGTAGACGCCGTTCGATATATTGGCTGTAACGTGACATGCCGAAGCAGAAGATCCAGAACATCAGCGCGGCGAACACGTAGCCCTCGGTGGCGAAGCCCAGCCAGTTGGTGTCGGTGAGCCCGGCACGGATGATCGCCAGCAGGTCGAACAGGCCGATGATCAGCACCAGTGAGGTGTCCTTGAACAGCGCGATGAAGGTGTTGACGATGCCCGGGATCACCAGCTTGAGCGCCTGGGGCAGGATGATCAGGCCCATCCGCCGCCAGTAGCCCAGGCCCAGCGCCTTGGCGGCCTCTTCCTGGCCTCTGGGGATCGCCTGCAGGCCGCCACGCACCACCTCGGCCATATAGGCGCTCCAGAAGAACATGATGCCGATCAGTGCGCGCAGCAGCTTGTCGAACTCGACCTCGCTGGGCACGAACAGCGGCAGCATCACCGAGGCCATGAACAGCACCGTGATCAAGGGCACGCCGCGCCAGAACTCGATGAACACCACCGACAGGCTGCGCACCAGTGGCATCTGCGAGCGCCGGCCCAGCGCCAGGATCACCCCCAGCGGCAGCGAGCCGACGATACCGACGATGGCCACGGTCAGGGTCAGCATCAGCCCGCCCCACTCACGGGTGGGCACCGCCGGCAGGCCGAAGTGGCCTCCCAGCAGCAACAGCCAGGCGATCACCGGAAAGCCGACCAGGGCGAAGATCACCACCCAGCGCTTGGCCGGCAGTCGGGGAATCATCAGCCAAGCGATGGTGGCCACCAGCAGCGCCAGGGTGATATCGACGCGGTAGCGCTCGGTCTCGGGGTAGAAGCCGTAGACGATGGTCTCGAAGCGGGCGCTGATGAACACCCAGCAGGCGCCCTCGCCGGTGCAGGCTTCGCGGGTGGTGCCGATCCAGTCGGCGTCGATCAGCGCCCACTGCACCAGCGGGGACAGCGCCCATACCAGCACCGCCAGGGTGATCAGCGAGACCACCGAATTGAGCGGGGTCGAGAACAGCCGGCTGCGGAGCCAGCCGGTGACACCATGGCGCGCCACCGGCGCCGGCCGGGCGGCGATCATCGAATGCTCGGTGGACGCGGCAGCCGGCGCCACCTCGGGCTCACTCGGGGGGTGCACCGGGGACTGGGAAGGAGGTGTGGGACGCTCGGTCATGGCAGCAGTCCTCCAACGAAGACAGGCAAGCGGCTCATGGCAGAGCGCATGGTTGGCGTATTCATCTCAGCGCTCCTTGAGCAGGGTCCGGGCGTTGTAGACGTTCATCAACGCCGACACCACCAGACTGATGGTCAGGTAGACCGCCATGGTCATGGCGATGATCTCTATCGCCTGGCCGGTCTGGTTGAGGCTGGTACCGGCGAACACCGCCACTAGGTCGGGATAGCCGATGGCGGTCGCCAGCGACGAGTTCTTGATCAGGTTCAGGTACTGACTGGTGAGCTGCGGCACGATCACTCGCATCGCCTGGGGGATGACCACCTTGCGCAAAGTGATGTTGCCCGGCAGGCCGATCGCCCGGGACGCCTCGATCTGTCCCTTGGGCACCGACTGGATCCCTGAACGCACGATCTCGGCGATAAAGGAGGCGGTGTAGATCGACAGCGCCAGCCACAGTGCCATCAGCTCCGGGATCACGGTGATACCGCCGGAGAAGTTGAAGCCCTTGAGCGACGGCACGTCCCAGGCAAGCGGGCTGCCGCTGGCCACGAACACCAGCAACGGCAGGCCGATGATCAGGGCGCTGCCGAGCCAGTACACCGGCAGCGCCTTGCCGGTACGCTGCTGCAGCCGTCTGGCGTAGATACCAAGGGCCACCACCGCCAGAATCGCTGCCACCAGCGCCAGCTGGGTCAGGCCGAAGCCTGGCTCGGGCACCGGCGCCGGCACGATCAGCCCGCGCACATTGAGAAAGAACGCCTCGAGCAGCGACATGCTCTGGCGCGGACTGGGCAGGGCCTGGAGCACGGCGAAGTACCAGAACAGGATCTGCACCAGCAGCGGAATATTGCGGAAGGTCTCGACGAAGGCCGCCGCCAGGCGAGCCAGCAGCCAGTTGGGCGACAGCCGGGCGATACCCACGGCGAAGCCGATCAGGGTGGCGGCCAGAATGCCGAGCCCGGACACCAGCAGGGTATTGAGCAGCCCCACCACGAAGGTGCGGGCGTAGCTGCTGTCGCCGGAGTAGTCGATCAGGGTCTGGGGGATCGAGAACCCGGCGCGCTCACCGAGGAAGTCGAAACCGGTGGTGATGCCCCTGGCCTCGAGATTGGTCAGGGCATTGCCGATCATCATCGCGATCAGCGCGGCGAGGCCTGCCAGCAGCAGCGCCTGGATGATCAGCGCACGAAAGGCAGGACGCCGCCATAGCGGCGTCCGTTCGATAGGGGGCGTGGACATGGGCGAGCCTCTTGCTGGACGACGCTTGCCTCCGGCCCGTCTCGCGGCCGTGGGTATTCACCCGCGAACGGCAAGTGGGCCGGCGCGCGACGTCGTCGCTCTATCCGTCATGGGTCGGACGACCCCGGCCATGGCCGGGGTCGCAGCGGACAGTATCAGCGGATCGGCGGGGCGTAGAGGATGCCGCCTTCGTTCCACAGGGCGTTCATGCCACGGCTGATGCCCAGCGGTGAGTTCTCGCCTACGGTATCGGCGAATACCTCACCGTAGTTGCCCACCTGGGAGACGATGTTGTAGGCCCAGTCGTTGGTCAGACCGAGCTGCTCGCCGTAGGTGCCGTCGACACCCAAAAGGCGCGCCACCTGGGGATTGGGCGGATCATTCTTCATCTGCTCGGCGTTGTCGCTGGTGATGCCCAGTTCCTCGGCATTGACCATGGCGAAGACCGTCCACTTGACGATGTCGAACCACTGGTCGTCACCCTGAGCGACCACCGGGCCCAGCGGCTCCTTGGAGATCAGCTCGGTGAGGATCTCGACGCTGTCCGGTTCCGGCAGCTGCAGGCGCAGGGCGCTGAGCTGGGAGGTGTCCGAGGTGAGCACGTCACAGCGCCCACTGGCGAAGCCCGAGGCGGTCTGGTCCGGGGTATCGAAGGTCACGGTGTTGATGTCGATGCCCTTGGCCGGGAAGTAGTCCGCCAGGTTGAGCTCGTGGGTGGTGCCGGACTGGATACAGATGGAGGCGCCGTTCAGATCCTCGAGGCTTTCGATGCCGAGATCCTTGGCCACCATGAAGCCCTGACCATCGTAGAAGGTGGTCGTCGTGAAATTGAGGCCCAGGGAGTTGTCCCGGGTGGCGGTCCAGGTAGTGTTGCGCGAGAGCACGTCGATCTCGCCGGACTGCAGCGCGGTGAAGCGCTCCTTGGCGGTCAGCGGGGTGAACACCACCTTGTCGGCGTCGCCGAAGATCGCCGCCGAGATGGCGCGACAGGTTTCCACATCGAGTCCCTGCCAGTTGCCGTTCTCGTCCGGCGAGGAAAAACCGGACAGGCCGACGTTGACACCGCATTGGAGTTCGCCGCGGGAGGTGACTTCGTCCAGGGTGGCGGCCGAAGCACTGCTCGTCACGCCCAGCGCCGCTGTGGATAGCGCGGCGAGGGAGAGGGTCAGCAACGTCTTGTTATTGTGTCGCATGGATTCAACTCCAGTAATGGATGAGCGTTGTACGCCCATTCACTATCCGAGCCTCGGCCGGCGTGGTCAATGCTGGTGTCGACGTTTGTTTTAAACGATGGATTGAAGATCGATGGCAGCCCCCATCGAAAAGAGGCCCGGGAGGAGCGTGCCCGCTGGCACGCCCCCTCCGGGCAAGACGCACTGACCTCCACCACGAGCACGCCTTGTATCAGGACAGCGCCACGTCCTTGGGCGTTGTCCGAAAAGCCGCCGATCGCAGGCACTTTTCACATAGGCCTCTAGGCGCTGTCCGAAAAGTCGACGAGCGAAGGTTAGACAAGGCAAAAATCGGTGAGAAAGCGCAGTTTACGGGGTGTAAATGAGCAATTTGATCCGATTTTTAACGCCGTATTACCGAGCGCAGGCACTTTTCAGACAAGCCCTAGTGCGAGGTGCCTTCTTCATAGTGGGTCTTGTTCCACACGTTGTACTTGCCTGACGGCTTGTCCATCGGCACCCGGGTGATCTCCTCGAGGCTATCGGCGTCGTAGGCGATCACCGCGCCGTCGCGCTCCCACAGGCTCAGCAGCAGGGTCTCGCCGTCACGGTCGAATTCCACGTGGGCTGACGTCTTTCCCGGCTCCGGGATCAGGGTGCGCACGATCTCGAGGCTGTCCTTGTCGATCACGTGGACACGATCACGGTTCGGCCCGAAGAACACGTCGGCCCAGGCGTAGCGGGAGTTTTCGTGGCTGCGCATGAAGAAGCCCGGTCCGTCGGTATGCAGCGTCTTGATCAGCGAATAGTCGTCCATGTCGATGATCGAGACTTCCGGCTTGGCCAGGTGGGGAATCGCCATCACCCGACGTCCGCCGGTCTCCCAGGTGATGCCGGAACCCAGATGGGGCATGCCCGACAACGGCAGGTCGGCCAGCTTGTCGCCGCTGTCCAGGTCGATGACCATGGCCCCATCGCCACCGCGGGAGGCGCCGATGACGCGGCGGTACTCGGGGTCGAAGAAGAAGTCGTCGAGGTAGTCCGGCACCGGCAGACGCCGGACCTCGAAGCTCTCGCCCCTGGCCTCCAGAGCCTTGCGCGCGGGATCCAGCGGCTCGTCCATATGCCCCGTGGCCACCACCGCTTCAGGCGTCACCGGCCAGGGGATCTCCCACAGCTCCTTGACGTCCTTGAGCGCGGCGATAAAGCTCGAGCGCGGCGGCGCGGCGTAGACGGCGCTGACCCGGGAGCCGTTGCCTTCGGCGTCGGCGGCGGGATAGACCCGCATGGGATCGAGCCGGTGGGCGTCGAACAGCACCAGGTTGCCGGGCAGGGTGTTGGCGGCCATCACGTAGCGGCCATCGGCGGACACCGCGATATTGCGCATGTTGATGCCGGCGCGGACCTCGGCCACCACGGCGAAGTGATAGAGATCGAACTTGGTGATCCAGCCGTCGCGGGAGCCGAAATAGACGTAGCGGCCATCCGGGCTGTACTTGGGCCCACCATGCAGGGCAAAGCGGGTAGGGAAGCGCGCCAGGCGCTCGAAGGTGTCGCCGTCGAGCACGCTGGCGTGGTGATCGCCGGTCTCTACCACCACGAACAGATTCTGCGGATCGGCGACGAACTCGGGCGTGTCGCCAAGGCTGCCGGGGGGATGCGACACCACCTGGCTTGCGCGGATATCGTCTAGCGTCCAGTCGGGGGTCACCGGCGGGTCACTCAGCACCCAGTCGCTCAGGGCATCGACCTCGGGCCCGGTCAGCGTGCCGGCGAAGCCTGGCATCTGGGTCGCGGGGCGGCCATCGGCGATCACCCGACGAACCTCTTCGGGCTTGATGCGCCCGAGGTTCTGGGGCAGCAGCGCCGGCCCCATGGCGCCCAGACGATCGGCGCCGTGGCAGCTGGCGCAGTGATCCTGGTAGAGCTGCGGCGGCGCCGAATTTGCCGTTATCGCCTCCTCCTGAGCCCCAGCCAGCGCTGGCATCAGGGCTGGCATCAGGACTGGCATCAGCCCGATCAGGGCCGCGCCCAGCAGTCTTGCCGTGCTCATGCCACCGCCTCCGTCATGGCGTCCATATCGAGCCGCCCGGCCAGGGACACCACCTCGCCCACCACGATCAGCGTCGGCGGCTTGAGCCCCTCGGCCTGGATGGTCTCCGGTAACTGGCCCAGACGGGTGATCACCCGGCGCTGTTCCCGGGTGGTGCCGCGTTCGATCAGCGCCACCGGCTGGTCGGCGGGCAGGCCGTTGGCGAGCAGTTCGCGGCGAATCAGCTCGGCGTTGGTCAGCCCCATGTAGAACACCAGGGTGTGGCGGCGACTGGCCAGCGAGCGCCAGTCTAGATCGAGGCTGCCGTCGGCGCGGGCGTGGCCGGTGACGAAGGTCACCCCCTGGGCGTGGTCGCGATGGGTCAGCGGAAAGCCGGCGTAGGCGCTGCAGCCCTGGGCCGAGGTGATTCCCGGCACCACGCGAAAGGGCACCTGGTTGTCCACCAGCATCTCGGCCTCTTCGCCGCCGCGCCCGAAGATGAAGGGGTCGCCGCCCTTGAGGCGCACCACCCGCTTGCCGGTCACCGCCAGGCGCACCAGCAACTGGTTGGTTTCCTCCTGGGTCAGGGCGTGGCAGCGCGCCGCCTTGCCCACGTAGAAACGCTGGGCCGCCTTGGGTGCCAGCGCGAGCACCTCCGGCGACACCAGGCGATCATAGACCAGGCAGTCCGCCTGGCTGAGCAGGTACAGCGCGCGCAGGGTCAGAAGGCCGGGGTCACCGGGGCCGGCGCCGACGATGGCCACCTCGCCGGAGGCGAGCGGCGCTTCGCCGAGCTGGTCGTAGAGGGCTTGCAAGGACATGGTGATCTCCCGTTCAACCGGTCGTCAGAATCATCTTGGGCGAGACGGCATCGGTCAGGCCGATCTCGTCATCGTCGAGGTAGCAGCCCGGGTCCTCGGCCCAGGGATCGCCCAGGGTCTTGAAGGCGCGCACCCGGGTATTGCCGTTGCAGATCGGCAGGTAGCGACAGGCGCCGCAGCGTCCCTTGAGCGGCCGCGGACGACTGCGAAACCCTCGCATCAGGTCGTCGTCGGCCTCGCACCAGATCTCCGAGAAGGGCCGCTCACGTACGTTGCCGAAGTGGTGGTCCCACCAGAAGGAGTCCGGGTGGACATTGCCCAGGTTGTCGATATTGGCGATGTACTCGCCGCTGGCGTTGCCGCCCCAGGCGAGCAGACGCGCCTCGAGATCGGCGACCCGCTCGGGGAAGTGGCGCCTGGCCCAGTGCAGCAGGAAGGGGCCGTCGGCGTCGTTGTTGCCGGTGACGTACTCGCGCCGGATACCCGCCTCGAGCTCGGCGCGACAGCGGTCGAACAGTCGGGTCATGGCGTCGCGGGTCATCTCGTGCCAGGCGTCGTGCTTACGGTGACGATGACCGCGTCCGCCATAGTTGAGGTGTGACAGGTAGAACTTGTCGACGTCGTGCTCGGCGGTCAGCGCCAGGATGTCGTCGAACTGGGCGTAGTTGTCCCGGGTCAGGGTGAACCGCAGCCCTACCTTGATGCCCCGCTCCTTGCACAGCCGGACTGCGGCCATGGACTCGCGAAAGGCGCCACGACGCTGGCGGATCTGGTCATGGGTCTCCTCGAGGCCGTCGATGCTGATGCCGACGTAGTCGTAACCGGCATCGGCGATGGCGTCGATGTTGTCCTCGGTGATCAGGGTGCCGTTGGTGGAAAGCCCGGTGTACAGCCCGAGTTCCTTGGCCCGGTGCGACAGTTCGAAGATGTCGGGGCGCATCAGCGGCTCGCCACCGGACAGGATCAGCGCCGGCACCCGGAAGGCCTTGAGGTCCTCGAGCACCCTCAGCGCCTCCTCGGTGGACAGCTCACCGGCGAAGTCGACGTCGGCCGACACCGTGTAGCAGTGCCGACAGGTCAGGTTGCAGCGGCGAATCAGATTCCAGATCACCACCGGGCCTGGCGGGGTGCGGGCAGGCGCCAGTGGCGTCGGCTCGAGCAGGCTGTCGATGTAGCGGGTCACTCGGAACATGGCGAGGCTCCCTTGGCGGTGGCGAGCCGTAGCCCGGTCTTCTTGAGGATGCGGCTGCTGTAGAGAATACGGTGGTCGCGGCAGGCGTCGCCCAGCCATTCACGCAGCCGCTCGGACTGGGCCTCGACCTCGTCGCGGTGGTGGCCGTGCAGCATCACGAACAGGTTGTAGGGCCAGTCCGGCAAGCGGCGGGGCCGCCGGTAGCAGTGACTGACGCCCGGCCAGTCGGCCAGCTGCCGGCCGAGTTCATCGATGCGCTGATCATCGACGTCCCACACGGTCATGCCGTTGGCCAGGTAGCCCAGGCGATAGTGGTTGGGTACCGCGGCGATGCGGCGCACGACGCCGGTCAGGCGCAGTCGCTGAAAGCGCGCCAGCACCTCCTCGCCGCTCATGCCGATGGCCGCGCCCACCGCCGCCCAGGGGTCGGCCACCAAAGGCAGGCCCGCCTGGGTGGCTTCGATCAGGGCGCGGTCGCCGTCGTCCAGCACAGAGATGTCGTCGCGGTCCCTAGACGGGCAGGTGGAGATGGACATGGAACTCCTCCTCCTTGGGCAGGTTGATCACCTCGAGCCCGGTGGCCTCGGTGATGGCCTCGATCACCGAGGCGACGCGGTCGGGGCGATCACAGGCGATGACGAACCACATGTTGTAGTGGTGCTCGCGGCGATAGTTGTGGGCCACCTCGGGGAAGGCGTTGACGACCTCGGCGACGCGCTCGAAGTCGGCTTCCGGCACCGCCAGGGCGGCCAGCGTCAGGGCACCGCCGAGACGCTCGGCCTGGAACATCGGGCCAAAGCGACTGAGGATCCCTCGATCGAGCAGCGACGACAGGACGTCGAGCAACTCGCGCACCCCGAGCCCCAGCTCCAAGGCCAGGTCGCCGTAGGGGTCCGGGGTCAAGGGCACACCCAATTGCAGGCGGTTGATGATCCGACGCTCTACCTCAGACAGCGCAGCCACCGCGTCATGGCGAGCGGTGGCAGCGTCGTGTGGATGGCGGTCGGGGTCGCCGGGAAAACCCCGGGACGGTGTTTCTGAGCTCATGGCTCCTCCGGGGGTGTCATGGTTCCTCGGGCGTGTAGCGTCCGCCGCGCTGGCGATAGGCCTGGCGGCTGAACAGCACCTGGTGGTCGACGTCTTCGAGGCCATGGCGCTGGATCAGCGCACGGATCTGGGCCTCGACACGCACTCGCCGGACGCCGTGGATCATGCAGAACAGGTTGTAGGGCCAGCCGAGGCGACGCACCCGCTGGTAGCACAGGGTGACCTCGGGCTCAGCGGCCAGACGCCGGCCTACCTCGTCGACGCGATCTTCGGGCAGGTTCCACACCACCATGGCGTTGGCGGCGAGGCCCAGGCGGCGATGGCGGACCACCAGGCCGAAGCGTTTGATGAAACCGCTGTGCTGCCAGTGCCCGATCCAGGTACGGACCTCCTCGACGCTCAGGCCGGTCTGCTCGGCCAGCACCTTGAACGGCTCAGACACCAGCGGCAGCCCTTCTTCCAGACAGGCCCTGAGTCTGATCAGACGGCGATCCTGAGCCTGCAGCGGGCTCGCCGGACGGCGCCCGGCGGTGGACGTGACGGCCTCGATCATGCTTCCTCCAGCTCCGCCCAGGGCAGGGCGAAGGCCAGGTCGATGTGATAGCTCTGGACCATGGGCAGGCGCAGCAACGGGGTGGCCAGTTCGGCCTCCAGCCGCGTCAGGCGCAGTTCCAGGCTGGTGCTGTCCGGCGCCGTCACCACGAACCACAGGTTGTAGCGGTGCTCGCGCCAGTAGTTGTGGTTGACCCCGGGGCAGGCGTTGATGATCTGTGCCACCGCCTCCCGGCGATGGTCCGGCACGGCCACCGCCACCAGCTCGCTGGCGCCGGCCTGGCGGTGATCGAACACCGCGCCGACACGGCCCACCACGCCCAGGTCACACAGACGCTGCAGGCGCTCGATCAACGCCTGTTCATCCAGTCCTAGCTCTTCGGCCATGGCCGCAAAGGGACGCTCGACCAACGGTAGCGATCGCTGATAGCGATCGATCAGACGCCGGTCGATGCGGTCCAGGTCGTCGACCACCTTGTCGGTTGCCATGGCCATCTCCCGAAAAGCGAAAAATTGGGGCGGGCCGCCCGTGCGAGCGGCCCGCGAGGACGTCAGTAGACGTCGTGCTGGGTGTTGTAGACGTTGAACTTGCCGGTCGGCGTGACCAGTCGCTCGTCCTTGATCACCGCTTCCAGCTGCAGCGTCTCGTCGTCGACCACCACCAGCGCGGAAGACTGATCGGCGGTGTTCCACACCGAGAACCAGACCTCGTCGCCGGCACGGTTGTACTCCGGCTGCACCACCCGCTTGGGTCCTTCGCCAAGATCCGCCCAGTCGGCGATCGGCAGCACCTGGAAACCCTCTTCCAGGTCGTTGACGTCATACACGGCAACGCTCTGGCTGATGGCCTCGTCGGGATTCAGCGCGGTGTCCACGTAGAGGTGCTCGGACTCGGGGTGGGTCTTGATGAACAGCGAGCCGCCACCCTGACCTTCCAGGGTGCGCACCACCGTCCAGGCCTGGTCCGGATGACCTTCCGGGTCGGTACCGATCAGCGAGATGGTGTTGTCGCCCAGATGGCTGGTGGCCCACACCGGCCCGAACTCGGGGTCGACGAAGTTGGCGCCACGTCCCGGGTGCGGGGTCTTGCCCACGTCGATGATCGCCTCGAGCTCACGCTCCTTGGCATCGATGACGACGATCTGGTTGGACTGGTTGGCGGCGGTCATGAAGTAGCGACCGCTGCTGTCCCAGCCACCGTCGTGCAGGAAGCGGGAGGTGTCGATCTCGACGCTGGACAGGGCGTCCAGGTTCTCGTAGTTGACCAGACGGACCTTGCCGGTTTCCTTGACGTTGACGATGAACTCCGGGTGCTGATGGGACGCCACGATGGCCGCCACACGGGGCTCCGGATGGTACTCCTGGGTGCCCACCGTCATGCCGCGGGTGCTGACGATCTTCTTCGGCTCCAGGGTCTCGCCGTCCATGATCACGAACTGCGGCGGCCAGTAGGTGCCGGCGACCGCGTAGGTGTCCTCGTAGCCCTCGAACTTGGAGGTCTCCACCGAACGCGCCTCGAGACCCACCTTGATCTCGGCCACGGTGGTCGGCTCTTCCATCCACAGGTCGATCATGTCGACCTTGGCGTCGCGGCCGATGACGAACAGGTAGCGCCCGGAAGCGGACATCCGCGAGATGTGCACCGCGTAACCGGTATCGATGATCTTGACGATCTCCTTGCTGTCGCCGTCGATCAGAGCGATCTGGCCGGCGTCACGCAGGGTCACCGAGAACAGGTTCTCCAGGTTCAGGTCGTTCATCTGCTCGGTGGGGCGATCTTCCGGCGCCACGAATACGGTCCAGCTGTCCTTCATGTCGGCAAGGCCGAACTCCGGGGGTACCGGTGGCTCATGCATGACGTAGTTCGCCATCATCTCGATCTCGTCATCGGTCAGCTGGCCGGAGGTACCCCAGTTGGGCATGCCCGCCGGTGAGCCGTAGGTGATGAAGGTCTTGAGATAGTCCATGCCGCGTTCACGGGTGATGTCGGTGGTCAGCGGCTTGCCGGTGGCCCCCTTGCGCAGCACGCCATGACAGCCGGCACAGCGTTCGAAGTAGATCTCCTTGGCGTGATCGAACTCTTCCCGCGTCATCGCAGGGGCGCCCTCTTCATCGGGCATCATCACCGCCGCCGGGTCGACGCCGGACGGATTGCTCTGGTAGGCCGCCTCTTCCGGAGACAGGTTCTTCTCGGCGCCATGGGCGCTTCCCAGGCCTGCAATCACGATGGCTATCGCTGCGGCAAGGGGCTTGAGAGTCGTGACGCTTCTGGTCATCTTTTCACCTCGAGTCATGATCCACGTGTCTTTCATCCTGTCGCCAATGTCGTGCCACAAGATGAAAATGTCGCCAGGTTTTCCGCTTTCTCTTGAGCGAGTTATTTCCCTTGGTACGGCAATCCCTTCCCTGGATAAGCGACACATCTTCCTTCCAGATGAAGGCCGCGAAGACGCCCGCTCTCTTCGCGTTTGCCCTGCCTACCATGGAAGCGCGCATTCCCGACGATTTCACTGGGTCTCTTGCCGACTCTTGACCCCTATCAACAATCACTCCTCCGCTCACCACCAGAAATTTTTCCCCTTTAATTTCTTAAGCTTAATGACCAAATAAGACTTTCGGAGCTACCTCGAAAGGAGCATTTCAGTACTTTTTGATCAAGACGTTGACGCGCATCATCCAATGGCTCCAGCCGCTATCGACAGCAGGACGAAACTCGACTACTGCTTGCCACTTCAAGAAACACCAATACCTTCGGGATAAAACGACGACCCATATCAATAAATATTTTCGATGAATCAAGGACACTGTCGGGTCCTACAGGGACCTTCGCCGGGGGACACTTGTCGATGGCAACACCTATTTCCCAGCACCCTTTCAGGTGCCATACGTGCTCAGTGCTTTTGCCACGATGGCGTGCCGCCCTCGCCTGCCTTCTGCTGATGGGAGCATGGGCTGCCGATACATCGGCGGCGCCTGCGCCCAGCGCCTCGGCGACACACAAGACCAGCGCCTCGGCGACGCAAACGACCAGCGCTTCAGCGACAGATTCGAACGGCGCAGCAGTCGACCCGGAGGCGCTCGGCAACCTGCTCCTTCAGGACTGCGGTTCCTGTCACGGCATGACCCTCAAGGGGGGGCTCGGCCCTGCTCTCACCCAGGAGCGCCTGGCGGTCTACGACGTCGACACCCTGACCACCATCATCCTCGAAGGCCTGCCCGGCACCGCCATGCCGCCCTGGCGCGATCTGCTGAGCGCCGAAGAGGCCCGCTGGATCGCCGAGACGCTCAAGCACACCGACGCTCAGGAGCTCCCATGAGGCACCGTTCTGCATTGCCCCATCCCCCCGCCGCCAAGGGTCTTCGGCGCTTTCACGCCCCGGGCTTCATGCTTGGCCTGGCACTGGCCTGCGGCCTGATCGCCTGGGGTCAGAGCCCGCACGGCTCAGCCGCCGTTGCCCACAGCACCGACGCCGGCACGCCGGAGGCCAGCTGCGCCAACCTCGCCACCGGCGGACTCGGGGTCGTGGTTGAACGCGCCGATGGACGCCTGGCCCTGGTCGACCGCCGCCAGCATCGCGTGATCACTCGTGTCGAGGGACTGGGCGATCTGTCCCACGCTTCGGTGAAGTTCTCCAGCGACGAGCGCTTCGCCTACGTGTTCGGCCGCGACGGCGGTCTGACCAAGGTGGATCTGGTGTGCGCCACCATCGACAAGAGAGTGCTGCAGTCCGGCAACAGCATCGGCGGGGCCATCTCCCAGGACGGCCGCATCATCGCGGTGGCCAACTACGAGCCGGGCGGCGTGAAGCTGTTCGACGCCGACAGCCTTGAGCTGTTGGCCGAGGTACCGGCGCGCTACACCCAAGATGACGGCAGTCAGGCGCTGTCCAAGGTGGTCGGCCTGGTCGACGCCCCGGGCAACCGCTTCGTCTACAGCCTGTGGGACGCCAACGAGATCCAGGTGCTCGACGCCTCGACGCTCATCGCGGACGAACAAGGTGCCAGCGAGCTTCCCGCCATCACCCGCTTTTCCGATATCGGCGAGAAACCCTACGACGCCCTGATCGATCCCATCGGGCGCTTCTACGTGGCCGGCCTGTTCGGCGAGGACCACCTGGCGCGCCTGGATCTGTGGCACCCGGAGAACGGGGTCGAGCCGGTCCTGTCCGGCTATCGTCAGGGCGACGACAAGCTGCCGGTGTACAAGATGCCCCACCTGGAGGGCTGGACCATCGCCAACGACCACGCCTGGTGGCCGGCGGTGGGTCGCCACGAGGTGCTGATGGCGAACCTCGACGACTGGCGCCTGGAGCGACGGATTGCGGTGCACGGGCAGCCGGTGTTCGTGATGAGCCGGCCGGACCAGCGCCAGCTGTGGGTCAACTTCGCCCACCCCGACAACGATGTGGTCCAGGTCATCGACAGTGAAAGCGGCGAGATCATCCGCACCCTGACCCCCGGCCAGGCGGTACTGCACATGGAGTTCAGCCCGCGCGGCGAGGAGGTCTGGATCTCGGCGCGGGACTCCGACCAGGTGGTGGTCTACGACACCGCCACCTTCGAGCGCCTGGCGACCCTGGAGGCCGAGTCGCCCAGTGGCATCTTCTTCACCGATCGAGCCCATCGCATCGGCCTGTAGGCCGCGGGAGAACGCCATGCACCCTGCTTCGCTGGAAACTCGCCAGTCGCAATCACAACAGACCACCGTCGTCACGACGCCTTCCGGGCAGCGCAAGGTGCTGCTGCTCTACGCCCTGATGCTGGGCAGCGTCATGGCGGTGGTGACCGCCCCCGTCAGTGCGCTTGTCGCTCATCTTTGGCTGGCCATCAGAAGACCCACCGATGCGGTGCTGGTGAGCCACCTGCGCTTTCAGCTGGCGACCTTCTGGTACGGCGTGCTGGCCGGGGCGATCGGCCTTGGCCTGTGGGGGCTGATCGGGCACATCAACCTGCCGGGGCTCACCGGCTGGGCCTACGGCTATCTGGGCTTCACCCTGGCGCTCATCTGGATGGTGGGACGCTGCGCCCTGGGTATCCGCCGGCTGTTGCACCACCTGCCCGTCCCGCGCCCCCTGTCCCCGCTGCTGGGTGGCTGCCGCGTGCGCTTTACGGACACCGACCGGTGAACCTCGATCACGGCGCCTCTGGCATGCCGGGTTCTGGTACTCAGGACTCTGGTTTTCAGGGCTCTGGCATGCCGGGTTCTGGCGTTCCAGGCTCTGGCTTGCCCAACCCTGGCTGGGGGCCGCTGTCGGGCCTGCCGGGCAACCCGCTGATCTGGGTGCTGATCATCAGTGAGCTGCTGGTGTTTGCCGCCTTCTTTGGCGTCTTTGCCTGGCAGCGGGTACTCGACCCCGAGGGTTTTCTCGCCGGGCAACGCCATCTCGAGCCGCTGCTTGGCGGCCTCAATACCCTGGTGCTGCTCACCAGTGGCCTTGCCGCGGCGATGGCGGTCACGCAGTCCCAGTGTCCTCCCCACGCCCTGCGCGTGCGCCGGATACGCCAGTGGCTGGGCCTGGCCGCAGCGCTGGGCATGGCCTTCTGTCTGATCAAGGCCGTCGAGTATCACCTCGAGTTCTTCACCGGCCCACTGCCGGACAGCGGCAACTTCTTCACCTTCTACATCGGCCTGACCGGCTTTCACGCCGCCCACGTCATCTTTGGCCTGTGCCTGCTGGGCGTCGCGATCTGGCGCCCGCGAGCGGACACCGTGGAGACCGTCTGCGCCTTCTGGCACATGGTCGATCTGATCTGGGTACTGCTGTATCCCCTGCTCTATCTGGTGCGGTGACGACAATGCATGACACGGATACTCAGCGCAGACGCCTGTGGCGCACCTGGGCCCTGTTGATGGCCATGACCCTCATCGCCATGGCCAGCGGCGCGCTGCATCGCGGCCCGCTGGCGCTCTGGGCCCTGGCGCTGGTGCTCGTTGCCAGTCTGGTCAAGGCGCAACAGATTCTCTCCATCTACCTCAACCTGCGTATTGCCCCTACCTCCTGGCGAGGGGGACTCTTGGTACTGGTCGGGGCGATGGGGCTTGGGCTGGCGGCTGCTGGACTGCTGCCTCGCTGGATCGAGGCTCCTGGTGCGACCTCCGGTGCGACCACCATCCCGGTCTCGATCCACAGCACCAAAACGAACAACACCACTGATCGACGCAGCGATAGACACACTGAACGACACTTCGAACGACACAACGAACGACAGGCACAGGAGCCCAGATGAACAAGGCCGTGGAAATCGACATGACCTTCGAGGAAGACCCCGGCGAGACCATTCGCCTGGTGGCGGTGGTCAACGACCGAGGCGACCTGACCTCGACTCAGGTCTACGGCTTCGCCCGCGACCGCGCGGAAGAGGAACTGGTGACCTACCCCTTCGTGCTGGATCGAGCGGGCGATGATCACTACCAGATCCGCTGGGGCTACGGCGACTGCACCGAGAGTGCGCTGAACTTCTCATCCCCCGCCGTGGCCCTTGGCCAGCGCGTCTATCGCGTCGATACCTACCGCACCGGCAGCGCCCGTTTCTGCTACGAGATCACCGGCATCAACGACCTGGTGCGCTGAACGGCTCGCGACTGACGGCCAACGGCGAGCGACCGACCACTCAGCCCCGCAGCGCCCAGCGTTCGAGCCGGCGCCAGAGCCGCAGGGTAAGCCAGACCGCAAGGGGCACCAGCGCCATCAGCACGATGCCCCAGTCACGGTGATGGATCAGCCAGGCCAGCGGCGTGAACAGTATCAGCGCCGCAAGGCCGGCGGTGGCGAGCGCCAGCCGCTGGCGCCAGCGAGTCTGTGACGAAGACATGACGTTCATTGGGCCACCAGCTGTCGGTAGATGCCCGGCAGCGCCAGGGCGAGATGCTCCGGGCGCGGCACGATAGCGTAGCCCCCTCGACCGAAGATGCGGCCAAGATAGCGACTGGCCTCGCGATCGATGGTCACCCCGAATACCCGCACGTCCTCTCGCGCCGCCTCGCGCACCGCGTGGCGGGTGTCCTCGATGGCGTAGCGCCCCTCGTAGTAGTCGGTGTCGTTGGGCTTGCCGTCGGTCAGCACCAGCAGCAACCGATGTCTTCTGGGGTGTTGGCCCAGCTCTCTGGCCAGGTGGCGAATGGCCGGTCCCATGCGGGTGTAATGCCCCGGCGTCAGCGCCGAAATGCGTCGCTCCACCCGCTCGCCCATGGCCTCGTCGAAGGCCTTCAACTGCCTGACCCAGACCCGATGCCGGCGCTGGGAGGTAAAGCTGTGGATGCTGACGTCGTCGCCGCAGCCGGTGATGCCGTGGCCCAGTACCATCAGCGCTTCCTGGGCCACGTCGAGCACGCGGCGACTTTCCAGCCAGGCATCGGTGGACAGCGACACGTCGATCAGGATGGACACCGCCAGATCACGCCCCTGGGGCCTGGCGTCGACGAACAGGCGGTCGCTGGCCTGACCGCCGGCGGCCAGGTCGCAGCGACTGCGGACCAGGGCGTCCAGGTCCAGCTCGTCACCGTCCGCCTGGCCCCGCAGCCACTCTCGCCGAGGCCGCAGGGCCTCGAACTGGCGGCGCACCCGGCGTACCCGGCGAGTGGCCGCCTCGTCGCCCTGCCAGGGCTCGCCCTCCTCGATGGCAGGTTCGGCGATCACCCGGCAGTGAGCCAGCAACAGCCGGCCCTTGCGGTAGTTCCACTCAGGATAGAGGTGCTCGGCGCTGGAACCGGCGGCCAGCGACTCGCCACAGGCGGCGTCGGGCGCCAGGTCCAGCGACATCTTCAGGCGTGAGGCGGCGCGTCGCCGGTTGCGGCTCAAGGTGATCTCGTCGATCTGGTCGGCCGCCTCGCGCGCGGCGTCTTCCTCCTCGTCATCCAGGTGGCGGTTGACGTTGACCATCTCCGCCCAGGACAGCATCTTTTCCGAGGCATTGAGCATCAGCGGGTCGTCTCGCTCGGCCTGATCCTGGTAGCGACGCTCGGCCTTGCGCCGGGCACCTTCCACCTCGGCGGCCTGGGGCGGAGCCGTCTCTTCGTCTTCGTCCTCGTCATCCTCATCGGTCGACCTCGAGACGCACTCGAGCGTCGACGCCTCGCCCCATAGCGGCACCGGCAGAAAGGGCCGATACCCCCGTGGCGCGCGCACCGACGGGCGCCCTTGGCCATCCGCCGCCTGCAGCCAGGACCACCACTGGCGTGCGTCGCCTTCGGGACTGTCTTGCGTCTGGGCCTCGCTATCGAAGGATCGGTTATCGCCCAGCAGGCGCCGGACCAGTGTCTCGACCGCAGCTTCTTGCGGAGGCAGGCCGCGACGCCGAGGACGCACGGCGAGCAGCGCCTGGCACAGCCGGGCATGGCGCCGGACAAAGCCGGGATAGCGCGCAAGCGTCACCTCGGTTGAGCGCCGGGCCTCGGCCAGGCGCACCAGATCCTGTTCGAGTGGATCGTCACGATGCGCCACGGGACGGCGCTCGGCCAGCGACATGGCCAGCCAGCGATATAGATCGCGATTGAGCTCAACCTCAGGCAACAGCGCCAGTCGCTGCGGCAGCAGCAGGTGCTCGTCGTCACGCCGCGAGACCTCCAGCGCCTCCTCGTCGAAGCCCAGGCGCTGACGCAGTGACAGGCGATGGCGCGAGGCGCGCTTGCCGATCGCGTCCAGGGTGACGCCGGGGTCGCCGCCGCTGGCGCGAAACAGCACCCCCAGCGAGCGCGACACCTCATCGAGGGTCACCGCCGCCTCGGGATACTCCGGGTAGCTGGCGGCGCGTGACGCCCAGCGGTGCCAGTGACGGCCGACGAACTCCTCGACCTCGAGAAACTCCAGCATGGTGGTGGCTATCCGAAGGTGGCGGTGACGACGTCCTCGATGCCCTTGAGCACGTCGGGATCGTCACTGAGTGGCTCGAGCAGGGCCGCCCGGGCGGCGTCGAGCACCGGCATGCCGGCCTGGATCAGGCTGGCGCAGTAGATCAACAGGCGAGTGGACACCCCCTCTTCCAGGTCCTGGCCCTTCATTGCCCGCAGGCGTGCCGCCAGGTTGACCAGGGCCTCGCAGCGCCCACGCGAAAGGCCGCTTTCATGGGCGACGATGTCGACCTCTGTGTCGGCATCGGGGAAGTCCAGCGAGATCGCCACGAAGCGCTGGCGGGTGCTCGGCTTCAAGGTCTTGAGAATGTGCTGATAGCCAGGGTTGTAGGACACCACCAGCATGAAGTCGTCCGGCGCTTCGAGTCGCTCGCCGGTACGTTCCAGCGGCAGCAGACGACGATCGTCGGTCAGCGGGTGCAGCACCACGGTCACGTCCTTGCGCGCCTCCACCACCTCGTCGAGGTAGCAGATGCCGCCTTCGCGCACGGCCCGGGTCAGGGGGCCGTCGGACCAGGCGGTGTCACCGCCCTTCAACAGATAGCGTCCGGTCAGATCGGAGGCGGTCAGGTCGTCGTGGCAGGCCACGGTGTGCAACGGCAGCCCGAGACGTGCCGCCATATGGCGCACGAAACGGGTCTTGCCGCAGCCCGTCGGCCCCTTCAGCAGCAGCGGCAGACGCTGGCGGTAGGCGTGCTCGAACAGCGCGACCTCCTGGCCGGTCGGCTGGTAGAAGGGGATGTCGTCACGCACAAGGTCCTGGTGCAACGCGCACCGAGACAGGGTTGCTTGGGTCATGAACAGGGTCCTCGAGACCATCGAGGCCGCCTGACGGCGGCCTCGATCGGGTTCAGCTGGCGGACATCGCCGGCTGGCCAGAGGCCGACCGACGGGCCGGACCGAACAGCGCGTAGAGCAGCAGCACCGCGCCCACCGTCACCGCGATGCCGGTGCCCAGGCGCATGGTGTAGAACAGGCCGAGCTGATCCTGCACCTCCATGTAGTTCATCCCCAGCACCCGCTGCAGATGGGTCTGCACCGCACCGGCGAAGGTCAGGGTGAAGGTCATGAAGCACATGGCCGAGGTCAGAATCCAGAAGCCCCACATGTTGAGCACCTGGTTGAACGGCTGGCTCCGACGCAGCTGCGGCATGGCGTAGGTGATCACGCCGAGGATCAGCATCACGTAGGCACCGTAGAACGCCAGGTGGCCATGGGCGGCGGTGACCTGGGTGCCGTGGGAGTAGTAGTTGATGAACGACAGGGTGTGCATGAAGCCCCACACGCCGGCGCCGAAGAAGGCGACCGTCGGGCAGCCCATGGTCCACAGCATCGCGGCCTTGTTGGGGTGGTTGCGCGACCCCTTCCAGAACATCACGAAGGCGAACACCACCATGGCGAAGAACGGAATCACCTCAAGGGTAGAGAAGATGCTGCCGATGGCCTGCCAGTAGCCCGGCGTACCGATCCAGTAGTAGTGGTGGCCGGTGCCCAGCAGTCCGGAGAACAACGACAGGCCGACGATGACGTAGAGCCACTTCTCGATCACTTCGCGGTCGACGCCGGACATCTTGATCAGCAGATAGCCGAGCAGCGACGCCATGATCAGCTCCCACACGCCTTCCACCCAGAGGTGCACGACCCACCACCAGTAGACCTTGTCTACCGCCAGGTTGCCGGGGTTGTAGAAGGCGAACAGCCAGAATACCGCCGCCAGCCACAGGCCCAGCATCAACACCAGATTGATGGTGGTCTTGCGGCCCTTGAGCAGGGTCATGCTGGTGTTGTAGAGGAAGATCAGGAAGGACACCGTGATCAGCACCTTGACGAAGAAGGGCTGCTCGAGGAATTCACGTCCCTCGTGGATGCCAAGCTGATAGCACACCAGGGCGGCGACCCCGGCCACCACAAAGATGCCCAGCTGCAGGTAGGCCAGCATCGGGCTATGAATCTCCCGTTCGGCCTCTTCCGGCATCAGGTAGTAGGTGCAGCCCATGAAGCCGATCAATAGCCACACGATCAGCAGGTTGGTATGGCTGACGCGGATAATGTTGAACGGCATCAACTGCGCCAGGAAGTCTGGAAAGACGTAGACCAGCGCCGCCATGATGCCAAACACCAGCTGAAGGGCAAAAAGCCCCATCGCCACCAGGAAGAAGGCGTAGGCCACCTTCTGTGTTTCATATTTCATTTTTCATGTTCCTCCACGGTTTCCCCTCACGCGACGCGTACGCCATTGCGATCTTGTCGATATGTCACGCGAACCCACCGACCTATCCCGATACGTGGGGCGGCCAGTTCTGATCATCGATAGCGTCGGTCCACTCGAGGAAATCGATCAGCGAGGTCATTTCCTCGTCGCTCAGATCGAACTGCGGCATCTTGCGCCGCCCTGGTACGGCCAGCGGCTGAGCGCGCATCCAGGCCGCCAGTCCCGCCCTTGCCGCCTCGGGGTTTTCGCGCCCGTGATAGCGGGTCCAGACATTGGACAGTTCAGGCGCAAAATAGGCCCCCTCGCCCATGATGCTGTGACAGTTGATACACATGTTCTTTTCCCACACATGCTTGCCTTCGCGTACCGAATCGGTCAGCGGAAGTGCGCTGGTGGACTCCGTCACGATGTACCAGTGACTGTGAGCAGTCAGCGCTACAAAGATCAGGAAAAAGAACAGTGAGCCCCCGTAGAAGATGTTGCGTGCTGCGGATTTTGTCAGACCCTCGGCCATGACCACGTCTCCTCATTGTTTGGCCCATGGTGCCGGAGAGTCAGACCTCCCTGGCCCCGTTGACCATTGTATTGAGGAGCGCTCTTCTATACCTGAGTTAAACACTCGGAATATGACATGCATCACCAAAATTCTTGATTGATTCGCCCCATCAACCACTTAAACAGTCGCCTGGACTATCGGCGATAAACGATGAAATTGACGAGACAAGATGACGACAATATCGCCGCTGAAAGGAGAAAAAACCAACGCCATTGAGGTAAATCAATGCATTGCAATAAAGAGGCTATACCAGCCAGGACAGGACGCTGTGTCGGTGCGCGGCGCCAAGCATATAGACGAAGATCAGCAGCGCCAGGCAGGCCGACAGCGCCCGCGTTCGAACGCTGGCAGCTCGTCGAAGCGCCAGACTGCCGAAGCCGATGTAGCCCAGCAGGGCGGTCAGCTTGGCCGCCAGCCATGGCGTCTGGTGAGGCCACTGGGTGGTGAGCACCATCAGCGACAGCCCCGCCGCCAGCAGCAGGGTATCGAGCAGATGGGGCAGCACACGCACCCAGGGGCGCTTTAGCCAGGAAGAGCCGGTCACCGACCACAGGGCGCGCAGGGCGAAGAGGGCACCGCTGACCAGCGCCAGCGATACATGCAGGGACTTGAGGGTGAGGTAGAGCGGTAACATCTGAGCCTAGCCGTCCTGACCGTCGACACGCGGACTGCCGAGAATCGGTCCATAGTGGGCCAGAAAGATGGCGTAGCCGAGACACCACAGGAGGATGCTCAGGCTGTAGACCCAGTGGGTGACCGAGGGCCACAGCGCCAGCACCAGCGAGCGCGACAGTCCCGCCGCCACCAGCAGGCCGAGAGCCACGCCGATGCCCGGCAGACAGCGCATGGGGCGGCCGGTATGGCCCAGCGACACCCGCGACATCATCGACAGCATCATGGTGCCCATGGCACCCACGGTGATGGCGTGGACACCCAGCTCAGCCCGGCCGACGCCCCACAGCCCCAGGGCCCACAGCAAAAGCCCCAGCGGCACGAAGGCGTAGCTCAGGTGAAGGCTCCACAGCAGGGGTTCACGTCCGGTGGCGCGGCCTTGCCAGCGTATCAGGCGCAGCGGGTGGGCCAGCGCCGCCACCAGCAGCGCCAGCGCCAGTACGCTGTCGGGCAGACCGCCACCCAGGGTGCGTGCAAGCTGCAGCACCACCGCCAGCGCCAGGCTGCCGAGCGCCAGCCCCTCGAGCCAGGGCAGCGCCGGGCGGCGCTTCAGGCCCAGCCGGTTGGCGGTGAACATCGGGATCACCCGACCGCCCAGCACCCCCATGATCAGCGTTACCAGCAGCACCGCCAGGTAGGACGACTGGCGCACCAGCTCAGGGTCACCCTGGAGCACGCCCAGATGGCTGCCCAGGTTGGCACCGGCGAGGATCGCCAGCACCGGCACGAAGATCAGGTTGCGCCAGCGCTTCGCCCGGATCACCATCACCGCCATCACGGCGCAGACGATCAGCAGAAAGCCCACGTCCAGCGCCATCACCAGCGCCTGGGGCAAGACGGGAAAGGCCAGCCCCAGCCTGGCCGCCAGCCACAGTGCGACGAGCCCCAGCAGCGGGGCGCCATGCAGCCCCCTGAGGCCGGTCCAGGTCTGCACCGCGGTCAGCAAGAACCCCGACACCACCGCCCCCACCACACCGAACAGCATCTCGTGCTGGTGCCACCACAGCATGCCCGCCCGGGGCGACAGCACGAAGATGCCGTGCCAGAAAGCGAGCCACACCAGCAGGGCCACCACGCTGAAGGCCGCCGCCAGCAGGAAGAAGGGACGAAAGGCGAGGCGCGCAAGAGGCAGACGAGCGGCGACGGATGACATGGCGAGTACCTGAGTAATTCACTTGGTCTTGTGAAGTCTGGCCCGCTTTGGACAACATCACCATGATGCACATCAAAGGCACTGCCGATGCCGCAAACCTGACTCACCCTGGCAAGCCCTGCATCTCCCACCCCAGCCCCAACCCCGCGACAGCCTCGCACGCCCTTGGCGATGACCAGGACAGAATCAGGCCTTTAGCCCCAGCCGCCGCGCCAGGCGATGCAGATTGCCGGGGTCCAGCCCCAGCCGGCGAGCCGCCCCTGCCCAGTTGCCTTCAGTGTCCAGGGCCTGCCGGATGCGCTCGCGCTGAAAGGCCTCGGTGGCCTCCCGCAGCGAGGGCTCTCGATCCAGCACCTCGCCCGCTGGACGATCGGCCGGCGACACGGCGCTTCGAGACGTGTCGCCTTGCGCTGCGGGCGCGCCAGTGACCCGGGCTGTCGCCGGCGCCAGCCCCAGGTGCTCGACCTCGATGCGTACGCTACGGCGGCGAGCATCGGGCGTCCCGAGCACGTCCACCGAGGCCAATGCCAACAGCGAGGCACGTGCCAGCAGCGACTCCAGCTCACGTACATTGCCGGGCCAGTGCCAGGCCGCCAGCGACACCCGCGCGGCCTCGCTCAGGCGCAGGTTGCCGACGCCGAGACGCACCCGGTTCTGCTCCAGGAAGTGTCCGACCAGCAGCGCCAGGTCCTCGGGACGCTGGCGCAGCGGGGGTACCTCCAGCGGAAAGGCGCTGAGCCGGTGATAGAGATCCTCGCGAAAGCGTCCCTGGGCGACCTCCAGGGCAAGATCCCGGTTGGTCACCGCGACCACCCGAACGTCGACATGCTGGAGCCGATCGCTGCCCAGCGGCTGGACCTCGCCTTCCTGCAGCACCCGCAACAGCTTCGGCTGCAGCTCCAGCGGCAGCTCCCCCACCTCGTCCAGCACCAGGGTGCCGCCGTCGGCCATCTGGAAGTGCCCGCGATGGTCGCTGGTTGCCCCGGAGAACGCCCCACGCCGATGGCCGAACAGGGCGCTCTCGATCAACGAGGCCGGCAGCGCGGCGCAGTTCACCACCACCAGTGGCCCATCGGCACGTCGCGAGCCGTGATGGAGGGCATGGGCGATGCGTTCCTTGCCGACGCCGGTCTCGCCCAGCACCAGCACGCTCATGTCGGTGGCGGCGACCAGCTCCACCGAGGCCATCAGCTTGCGCATGGCGCCACTGCGCCAGCCAGTCAGCCGACGTGGCAACTGGCCGTGGTCATCGCGCTGCAGGGCGAGCTGCAGGCGGGCGCCGTCCAGGCGCCGGGACAGCCGCAGGCAGGTGCCCAGCAACTCGGCCGCCGCCAGCAGGCCCTGGTCATCCAGCTCGGCCAGCGCCCCCGGGGTCAGGGCGTCCAGGGTGACCATGCCGATCAGCTCATCACCGTCGCGCAACGCCACCCCCAGGCAGTCATGGACAGGGCTAAGACCGTCATCCAGCAGCCCGTCGTAGGGATCAGGAAGGGGCGAGTCCGCGGCAAAGCGGCAGACCCCCGGCGCCTCGGCGATGGCGGCGAGGCGAGGATGCTCGCTCAAGGCGAAGGTCCTGCCGGCCACGCCCTCGGGCAGGCCGATGGTGGCCACCGGCCTGAGACCGGAGCCCTGCGCCACCAGCAACGCGCTGGCATCCGCCGCGGTGGGGGCCACCAGTGATTCGAGCAAGCCCTGCCAGGCCTCGGCGAGCTCGGGGCCCTGCTCATCGCCCAGGCGCTGCAGCAGGGCACGCAGGCGTCGTAGAAAGCTGACCACCTCGAATGTCCTTTTGACTATCAACAGTGTCAAAACGATAGCACTTGCAGTGTCAGATCGACATGCAATCTCGATTTCATTCGCAAGAGTTACCACTGCCCAGGGCGAATACCGGGACAGAATCGGGTCGGAAACGTGGCCGGGAACCGGGCCAGAAAAAAAGGAGCCGGGTAGCGTGACCAGCGCTCTCGACAAGCGCCCTGTGGATCCACACTGCCCGCTCATTACCCGCTCTGGATCACCCACACTGTGGCAAGTTGGCGCACCTCAAGCGAAGCGGCATATCGCTTGCTCCATACAGGGTACAGAAAGGCGACGAGCGATACGCCCCGACCCCGTGGAAGCACCGCAGGTGTCGAGGCATATCAACCGATGCTCTGTTCACAAGCTGTAGAGAAAAAGTAGGCCCAAACGAGCCAGGCCTCCGACGCGGTGAAGGTTTTTTGCCACAGTGGGAGCGCGCTGCGCCATATCCCTGACAGGAGACGCCATGACCACCGCTGCCCAAGACGCCATCATCGATGCCACCGCCCCTCTGGTCGCCGAACACCTCGACGCCATCACCGCCCGTTTCTATCCGCTGATGTTCGAGCGCTACCCGGAGGTCAAGGCGGTGTTCAACCAGGCCCACCAGGCCGACGGTGGCCAGCCGAAGGCGCTGGCGCGAGGGGTGCTGGCCTATGTCGGCCTGCGCCGCCAGCCCCAGGAGGTCATCGACTCGATGCAGACGGTGATCAGCAAGCACGTCTCGCTGGGCATCCAGCCCGAGCAGTACCCCATCGTCGGCGAATGCCTGATGGCCGCCATCGGCGAGGTGCTGGGCGAGGTGGTGACGCCGGAGATCGCCGACGCCTGGGCGGCCCTGTACAACGACCTGGCCGCGCTGTTGATCGCTGCCGAAGCCGAGCGCTACCAGGCCTTCGCCGATCGCCCCGGCGGCTGGCGTGGACTGCGCGAGTTCCGTGTCGCCCAGATCCAGCGCGAGTGCGAGGTGATTCGCTCCTTCACCCTGGAGCCGGTCGACGGCCAGCCGGTGGCCGACGCCGAGCCCGGCCAGTACATCGGCCTGCGTCTGGCGGTGGACGAGGCAATCGTGCATCGCCACTACAGCCTGTCCGGCAGCCCCAACGGCCGTAGCTATCGTATCTCGGTGAAACAGGAGCCGGGCGGTCTGGTCAGCAACTTCCTGCACCAGCAGATGCGCGTCGGCGACACCCTGGAACTGCTGCCCCCCGCCGGTGAGCTGACCCTGGACGATGGCGACGCGCCGGTGATGCTGATCAGCGGCGGTGTCGGCCAGACACCGATGCTGCCGCTGGCGCGCCAGGCCCTGGCCCAGGGACGCCGGGTCTGCTACGTCCACGCTGCCCGGAACATCGACCACCACGCCTTCCGTGGCGAGGTCGAGGCCCTTGCCCGAGACTATCCGCAACTGCTGACCCGGGTCTGCGCCTACGAGGAAGGCGACGGCGGCGACATCAAGGGCCGCCTCGAGCGTGAGCTGCTGGCCCGCCTGCTGCCCGGCGGCGACGCTCAGTGCTACTTCGTCGGCCCGCCGCCCTTCATGAGCGCCATCGACAGCCATCTGGCAGAACTGGGTATCCCCGAGCAGCGCCGTCACTACGAGCACTTCGGTCCCTCGCGTCCGCTCAGCAACAGCAGTAGCGTCGCCTGAGCCGCAGCTGGCTATCTTGTTCGACGTGTCTGCGCTGCGCCGCCGTCATGAAAACTTCGGTCCCTCGCGTCCGCTCAGCAACACCAGTAGCGTCGCCTGACAAGCACGTCTGACCGTCGCGTTCCACTCAGCCCACCACGACAAGGCCGCGCCCGAGGGCGCGGCCTTGTCGTGTCTTGCGGCGGTCTTTCACCAACCAGAGGCTCAGGCGTGCTGTCGCGCCTCGGGCTTTCTCACCACCATGAAGTAGTAGAACACCCCGGTCAGCGCCAGGAAGAACAGGCTGTCGGGACTGGTGAGGAAGATCAGCGGGTTGCCGTCGGACAGCGACAGCGAGCGTCGGCAGTATTCCTCCAGGCTCGGGCCGAGCACGAAGCCGAGCAGCAGGCAGGCCACCGGATAGCCCTGGCGCCGCAGCAGGAAGGGGAGCACCCCGAACACCAGCGCCAGTCCCATCTGGAAGATCGAGTAGGTAGCCACGTAACAGCCGACCAGCGCGATCACCGCGATGCTGGCGTAGAGCACATCGCGGCGGATCGAGACGATCCGCACGAACCAGGGCCCCAGCACGTAGAGCGTCAGCGGCACCATCACCAGGGCCGCCACCAGCAGCGCCATGAACATCGGTGCCACCAGCGCAAGCTGACTGTCGAGGAACTGCGGCCCGGGCTGCAGACCGTTGATCACCAGCACGCCCAGCACGATGGCGGTGGTGGGATCACCGGGAATACCGAACGACAGCATCGGCACGAAGGCGCCGCTGCACATGGCGTTGTTGGCGCCCTCCGCCGCCGCGATGCCTTCCACCGAACCCTTGCCGTACTTCTCCGGGTGGCGTGAGCTGCGCATGGACTCGGCGTAGGCGACAAAGGCCGCCATGGAGCCTCCGGCGCCCGGCAGCACGCCGACGCTGTAGCCGATGATGGCGGTCTTGACGTAGCGATAGACGCCGATTTCACGCACCTCGTGCCAGGGTGGAATAAAGTCCCGGCGGCGAATGACGCTGGCCTTGATGGCGTCGACCTCGACGGTGCGCGAGGCGCGGTTCTGCGACTGCACCAGCAGCTCACTGACGGCGAAGGCGCCGATGACCAGCGGCATGATGTCGATGCCCTGCATCAGCACGCCGGTGCCGAAGGTGAAGCGGGTGACCGGCTGCATCACGTCGATACCGACGGTGGCCACCATCACCCCCAGGGTGGTGGCGACCAGGCCCTTGGAGATGGCCCCACGTTGGGAGATGACGATCACGATCAGGGCGAAGGCGATCAGCGAGAACTTGCCCGGTGTGCGAATCAGCAGCGCCGCCTCGGTGGCCAGCGGCGCCATCACCATCAGCATGATGGCACCCAGGGCGCCGCCGATCATCGACGCCAGGGCGGCATGGCCCAGCGCCTTGGCGCCCTCGCCCCGCTGCTGCATGGGGTAGCCCTCTATGGCGGTCATCATCGAGGCCGGGGCACCGGGAATATTGATGGTGGTGGCGGTGATGCTGCCACTGCACATGCCGGCCATGAAGATGGCGGCGCAGGCGACCAGCGCCGCGGTGATGTCGAGGCTGTAGGTCAACGGCAGCAGCAGGGCGATGGCCAGCATCGAGGTGAGCCCCGGCACGGCGCCAAAGAAGGTGCCGATCAGGTAGCCGCCGATCAGGTAGGGCAGGATGTCGGGCTGCATCAGCACGGCAAGGCCCTTGGAGAGTTCGATCAGATAGTCCATGGGTCAGATCCAGGGCGTCGGCAGGCGAACCTGGAACACCAGCTCGAAGAGCCCGTATCCCAGCAGGGTGATCACGCCGGCCACCAGCGCCTTGAACCCAAGCGCCTGCGGCGAGGGCCGCCCGGTGGCGAAAGCCAGCGTCATGCTGAAGGCGTAGAGGAAGGTGGCGATGAAGTAGCCAAGGTGGGCAAACAGGGCGATATAGACGGCGGTGAGCAGGGTGACCGCCACCGGCCCTCGCCACGCCGCCACCTTTGCATCTCCATGGTCGTCGCCTCCCTCGTCGCTTTCCCCGGCGCCGGCCTCGCCACCAGCCTCGCCACTGGCCGCCTCGCGTCGATCGGCGAGGATCACGCCACCCAGCGCCAGCAGCATGACCACGGCGAGCGCCACCGGGAAGAAGGAGGCGGTCAGGGCCCCGTTCTTGATGGGCGGGGCGATCTTGAACGCCTCGAGCAGATAGATCAGGGTCAGGGCCAACAGGCAGACGACGACACCTGTCGGCCCCGTCAGCCAGGTCCCCAGGCGGGAGAGCGATTTCATCGGGAGTCCTCCGGAAAAGAGCCGCCACCGCGGTGGCGGCGCGGGCTTACTGGCCGATCAGGCCGGCTTCCTTCAGCTCGTCCATGCGTGCGAACAGCTCACCCTGGGTCTGTTCGGCCCAGTCCTCGACCTCATCGGTGCCCAGCCAGTTGGGGGTGACACCGACGTCGACCAGCCAGGTCTGGAATTCCTCGCTGTCGTAGGCCTGCTGATAGGCCGCCTCGAGGGCCGTCACGGCGTCGTCCGGCGTATTGGCAGGCGCCGCCAGGATCACGAAACTGCCCATCTGGATGTCGTAGCCCAGCTCGGTTGCCGGGGGCACGTCGGGGAAGCTCTCGCTCTGGACGTCGGTGAACTCCACCAGGCCACGGGCGTCACCCGCCGAGATCAGCGATTCGAAGTCACCGAGGCTGGTCAGCGCCAGGTCCACCTCGCCGTTGAGCAGGGCCTCCTTCTGGGGCGCCGCACCACCGGGATAGGAGACGATCTTGAACTCCACCTCGGCCTGGTCCTGCAGTTGCAGCAGCGTCAGGTGGGTCCGCGAGCCCATGTTCTGAATACCGGCGCGGATCTCCCCGGGCGCGGCCCTGGCGGCTTCGATCAATGCCTCGAGGCTATCGAAGCGCGAATCCTCCGGCACCACGACGGCGTCCGGCTCACTGGTGATCCGCGCGATCAGATCCAGCTTGTCGATATCATAGCCGGCCAGCATTCCCTGCCACGGGATGGTGACGACGCTGTCGTAGGTCAGCGCGATCAGGGTGTAGCCATCGGGGCGCGCGCCCAGCGCCTGCACCAGGCCGTTGGCGCTCATGCCGCCTTCGATGTTCTCGACGTAGACGGTGCCCCCCAGCGGCTCCTCGGCCAGGTTGGAGATCTTGCGCACGATACCGTCGGTACCGCCGCCGGCGCCCCAGGGCACGATCATGCGAACGTCGCGCTCCGGATAGTCCGCCGCGACCGAGGCACTGGCGACCAGCGCCAGGCCACCCAGGGTCATGCTCATCGACTTGCGCATCTCATCCACTCCTTGCCACCGTCAGGGCAGTGCTTGTTGTTGGCTTGCGGGGACGGCCGACGCAACGCGGTGTGGCCGTTCCTGTGGGGACTGCTGCTCTTGTGGTTGCTGCTCTTGTGACGACTACTTCGGCTTTTGCACTTAAGGTATTACATCATACAAAGTATTCGTGTACCCAAGATAGCCAGAGCATGACGACTGCGAAATGCGACTTTAGTGAGGGATATCCGTCTGTCGGCGCGGCATCGGGCGCCATAAGAAGGCGCTTCATCAACTGGGCACCACAAGAAGGCGCGGTCCTCGAGTGCGATAAAGACTTTACCGCCACGCTGGAGCATGACCTTGTCTAGACGCGCCAGGACAGCAGCTCCGCACCGCCAGGACCCGCAGGCACCGTCGCCCCAGCCAAGGCTGGAGGGCCTCGACTGACAATGCACCTGGTCCCTGTCATGGAGACCATGGTGCCGAGCCAGCAATCGCGTCAGCAAAACCCAACCTGAACGAAAGCAGAGCATGATTTTATTAACCTGACTTCCGGTCCATGCTGAGTCCATGTCCGCCCTGCGGCCCTGACTGGAGAATCGCCATGCTGACCTTCGACACCCTCGATACCCATCCCGACGCCCACGCCGAGCGACCTGCGGGGGCCGGGCTCAACCATCACTACTGGATGCCGTTCACCGCCCACCAGGACTTCCACCAGCATCCGCGGATGATCCAGGGCGCCGAGGGCCGCTACTTCATCGACGACCGCGGCCGCCGGGTGTTCGATTCGCTGTCGGGTCTGTGGACCAGTGGCGCCGGGCACAACCGTGAAGAGATCCGCGAGGCGGTGGCCCACCAGCTTGGCAGTCTCGACTTCGCGCCGAGCTTTCAGGTGTCCCATCCGCTGGCCTTCAAGCTGGCCGAGAAGGTCGCGAGCCTGACCCCGACGGGACTCGACCATGTGTTCTTCACCGATTCCGGCTCCGAGTCCGCCGATACCGCGCTGAAGATGGCCAAGGCCTACTGGCGACTCAAGGGTCGCCCGGAAAAGACCCGCATGATCGGCCGGGCCAAGGGCTACCACGGGGTCAACATCGGCGGCACCAGCCTTGGCGGCATCGGCGGCAACCGCAAGCACTTCGGTCAGTTGCTGGACTCGAGCCACCTGCCCCACACCCTGCAGCCGAACCAGGCCTTCACCCGGGGCCAGGCCGAGACCGGGGCCGAGCTTGCCGATGCGCTGCTCGAGCAGATCGCGCTGCACGACGCCTCCAACATCGCGGCGGTGATCGTCGAGCCAATGTCCGGCTCCGCCGGGGTCATCGTGCCGCCCAAGGGCTACCTCGAGCGGCTGCGCGAGATCTGCTCGGCCCACGACATCCTGTTGATCTTCGACGAGGTAATCACCGCCTTCGGTCGCAGCGGTGCGCGCACCGGCGCCGAGGCCTTCGGCGTCACCCCGGATCTGATGACGGTGGCCAAGCAGATCACCAACGGCTGCGTGCCGATGGGTGCGGTGATCGCCTCTGGCGAGATCCATGACACCTTCATGCACGCCGGCGGCCCGGGGCACGCCATCGAATTTCCCCACGGCTACACCTACAGCGGACATCCGGTGGCCTGCGCCGCCGCCCTGGCCGCGCTGGACCTGCTCGAGCGCGAGGACTTCCCGGCCCAGGTCAGGGCCATCGCCCCGGCCTTCGAGGATCGCCTGCACGCCTTGAAGGGCCGCTCCCATGTGGTCGACATCCGCAACTTCGGCCTGGCCGGGGCGATCCAGCTGGCCCCGCGCGACGGCGATCCGGCCATCCGCCCGCGCGACGCTCACCTGGCGCTGTGGGAGGCCGGCTTCTATGTGCGCTTCGGCGGCGACACCCTGCAGTTCGGCCCTCCATTCGCCACCACCGAGGCCGAGCTCGAGCGCCTGTTCGACGCCGTCGCCGAGACCCTCGACCGGCTCGACTAAGTCCGCTTGACTGGGGCCGCTCGACTAAGTCCGCTCGCCTGGGGCCGCTTGCCGGTACCGAGCGCCCGGCTTATCCACCTGAAACCGACAGCCTGTGGACAACCTTTACACCCACTGTTCACAGCGTTATCCACAGCGCGGACGGGCCATGCCCGTCCGCCCTTTCGACACTTGAGGACCCTCGATGGACAACGTCAATCACTGGATCAATGGTCAGGATCTCGAGGCCAGCCGCCATCTGCCGGTCACCAACCCGGCCACCGGCGAGACCATTCGCCAGGTCGCCGACGGCGACGCCGACACCGTCAAGGCCGCCATCGACGCCGCCCAGGCGGCCTTCCCGGCCTGGCGCGATACCCCGCCGGCCAAGCGCGCCCAGGTGATGTACCGCTTCAAGGCGTTGCTGGAGCGTGACGCCGATCGTCTGGTGCGACTGATCAGCGAAGAGCACGGCAAGACTCTCGAGGACGCCATGGGCGAGCTCAAGCGCGGCATCGAGAACGTCGAGTACGCCTGCGGCGTGCCGGAGCTGCTCAAGGGCGAGTACTCCCACAACGTGGGGCCGTCCATCGACGCCTTCTCCAACTTCCAGCCGCTGGGCGTGGTGGCCGGCATCACCCCGTTCAACTTCCCGGCGATGGTACCGCTGTGGATGTACCCGATGGCCATCGCCTGCGGCAACGCCTTCGTGCTCAAGCCCTCCGAGAAGGACCCGTCCGCCGCCCTGGCGGTCGCCCGCCTGCTCGAGGAAGCCGGCCTGCCCCAGGGCATCATGAACGTGGTCCAGGGCGGCCGCGAGACCGTCGAGGCGCTGCTCGACGCCCCCGAGATCAAGGCCGTGTCCTTCGTCGGCTCGACCCCCATCGCCGAAACCATCTACCGACGTGGCGCCGAGAGCGGCAAGCGGGTGCAGGCCCTCGGTGGCGCCAAGAACCACGCCGTGGTGCTGGCCGACGCCGATATCGACAACGCCGCCAACACCCTGATGGGGGCCGCCTACGGCAGCGCCGGCGAGCGCTGCATGGCGATCTCGGTGGCGGTATGCGTCGGCGATGACACCGCCGACCGTCTGATCGAGGCCATGGGCCCCAAGATCGCCGCGCTGAAGATCGGCCCCGGCACCGACAAGGGCCTGGACATGGGCGCCCTGGTCACCGCCCAGCATCGCGACAAGGTGCTCGGCTATATCGAGAAGGGCGTGCAGGAAGGGGCCACCCTGGTGGCCGACGGCCGCGAGCTGGTGGTCCCGGGCCACGAGAACGGCTTCTTCGTCGGCGGCTGCCTGTTCGACCGGGTCACCCCGGAGATGACCATCTACCGCGAGGAGATCTTCGGCCCGGTGCTGTGCGTGGTGCGTGTCGACAGCCTCGATGAGGCCATCGCCCTGACCAACGCCCACGAGTACGGCAACGGTACCTGCCTGTTCACCCGTGACGGCGAGGCGGCGCGCCGCTTCACCGACGCCATCGAGGTCGGCATGGTGGGTATCAACGTGCCGCTGCCGGTGCCGGTGGCCAGCCACAGCTTCGGCGGCTGGAAGCGTTCGCTGTTCGGCGACCTGCACGCCTACGGCCCTGACGCGGTGCGCTTCTACACCCGTCGCAAGGCGGTGTCACAGCGCTGGCCCTCGCCCTTCGAGACCACCCAGGCGGAGTTCCACTTCCCCTCCGGCGGTCAGTAGGCTCCGGCAAGAATGCCACGGGCCCTGCGGGGCCCGTTTTCGTTTACCACAGCGAGCGAGCCGCTGATCCACCACTGACAGGCGACTTATACACCGCTGCCCACAGCCCCTGCACCGCCTGCCCACCGCTTTTCACAAGGTGCCACACAGGGTTATCCACAGAACGACTCACAAGCTCATCGCCACCTTTATCTGCACGCCTGACCCGCAAGTCGGATTCCCACCATCGCCAGGTTGTCCACACCCGGCCCCGGTGCAGCGCGTCATCCCTTCGCTCCATCCCCCACTTCATTGGCGGACACTGATACGCATCAAGCCGGCGGTGTCCGGGCGGGGCTAGCATGGCGCCTCTCTTCGCTCGGAGATCGACATGGAACTGGTCTGTCCCGCGGGTAGCCTGCCCGCTTTGAAGCGCGCCGTGGACGAGGGCGCCAACGCGGTCTACTTCGGCTTTCAGAATGCCACCAACGCCCGCCAGTTCGCCGGGCTGAACTTCACCGACAAGCGCGCCCGCGAGGGTATCGACTACGCCCACGCCCGGGGCTGCCGGGTGTTCTGCGCGATCAATACCTACCCGCAGCAGTCGAGCCTGGCCCAGTGGCGCGCGGCGGTGGACCAGGCGGCTTCGCTTCAGGTCGACGCCCTGATCCTGGCCGACCCGGGCCTTTTGGCCTACGCCGCCGAGCGCCACCCGGACACCCCCCGCCACCTGTCGGTGCAGGGCTCCGCCACCAGCCATGAGGCGCTGGCCTTCTACCACCGCGAGTTCGGCATCCGTCGCGCGGTGCTGCCCAGGGTGCTGTCGATCCACCAGGTGCGCGACCTGGCCCGCCACAGCCCGGTGGAGCTCGAGGTGTTCGCCTTCGGCAGCCTGTGCATCATGGCCGAGGGCCGCTGCTATCTGTCGTCCTACCTGACCGGCGAATCACCCAACACCCACGGCGTGTGCTCGCCGGCGGCCCACGTGCGCTGGGAAGAGACCGCCAGCGGACGCGAATCGCGCCTGAACGGCGTCTTGATCGATCGCTACCGCGCCGACGAACAGGCCGGCTACCCGACCCTGTGCAAGGGACGCTTCAACGTCGAGGGCGACGTCGGCCACGCCATCGAGGCGCCGACCAGCCTCAGCACCCTGGACCTGCTGCCCCAGCTGGCGGCGCTGGGCATCAAGGCGATCAAGATCGAGGGTCGTCAGCGCAGTCCGGCCTATGTGGCCAGCGTCACCCGCGTGTGGCGCCAGGCGCTGGACCATCTGGACCGGGCCGGCGACGACTATCGCCCCCAGGCCGACTGGAGCGCCGCCCTGGCGCCGCTGGCCGAAGGCTCCACCCATACTCTCGGCGCCTACGAGCGCGACTGGAAATGACAGGAGGCGAGATGACCGCTGCTTCACTGGAATTGAGCCTTGGCCCGGTGTCCTTCTACTGGACCCGCGAGCGCTACTTCGCCTTTTATGAACAGGCCTGCCACTGGCCGCTGACCAGCGTCACCCTGGGCGAAACCGTGTGCTCCCGGCGGCGCGACATGAAGCTCGCCGACTGGCTGGAGATCGGCCACCAGCTCGCCGCCGCCGGCAAGCAGGTGATCCTCGGCTCGCAGACCCTGATCGAGTCCAACGCCGACCTGCGCGACCTGACCAGGCTGTGCGACAACGGCGACTTCCTGGTCGAGGCCAACGACATGAGCGCGGTGCACCGGCTGTCCGAGGCGGGCCTGCCCTTCGTCGGCGGCCCGGCGCTCAACCTCTACAATGTGCCGACCCTGGAGATCCTCAAGCGCGCCGGCATGTTCCGCTTCGTCGCCCCGGTGGAGTTGCCCGGCGCCGACCTGGCCCGGCTGCTGTCTGACGCCCGCGAGGCGGGGCTGGCGCTGGACTGCGAGGTGCTGGCCTACGGCCACCTGCCGCTGGCCTGGTCGTCGCGCTGCTTTACCGCGCGTCACCATCAGCACCCCAAGGATCGCTGCCAGTTCGTCTGCCAGGACTATCCGGAAGGGCTGTCGCTGACCACCCAGGACGACAGCCGTCGACTGTTCACCCTGAACGGTATCCAGACCCTGTCCGGGGCCTGTCAGGACCTGCGCCACGAGCTTGCCGAGATGGCCACAATGGGCGTCACCACGGCCCGGCTAAGTCCGCGTTCAGAGGGGATGGATGAGGTGGTGGCGGACTTCGACCTGGCCCGCCAAGGACGCTACTCGGCGCCCTCGCCGCTGGCGCTGGTGGACGCCGAGCTGTGCAATGGCTATTGGCACGGCCAGGCGGGGATGGATCTGGCGCCGGTACTGGAAGACTGAAAGCCCCTTCCCTCTCACACCACCTCACTCAGGAGGCCGGTTCGCCGGCCTCCATCGCTAGATGGCTCAACCCGCCAGCCAGCAGGCGGTAACCAGGCGCCTAGGCCTGGCGAGGCAGCCAGCGCTGCAGCTGGCCCAGCGCCTCGAGCAGGTAGGGATGCAGCAGTTCCATTTCCTGCCCATCCAGCAGGTTCTTCACCGTCAGCCCCAGTTCGGTATCGCCCTCCAGGCACAGCCGGCGCTGGAAGAACAGGCTGTCCGGGTCTTCCTCGCGGCTGGCCAGGCAGGCGAACTCGCGCCAGCCCCCCGCCACCTTCACCTCCCAGGGCGCGTCGGTGACCTGCAGGCGACCGTGCGTGAGGGTCAGGGTGACCGCCAGCGCCAGATCATCGATGGACAGACACACCCGGCGCCCTTCAAGCACGTCGAACTCACCGTCGGCCAGTGGCTCGGCCAGGGTGCGGTTGAGCCAGGGCTCGAGACTCGTGCGCAACAGCGGCAGGGGCAGCGGGCCGAGACGGCGCATCAGTGACAGATGCAGACGATGGGGCACCCGGGTCAAGGCGCCAGACGTCAACGACGACGGCAACGAAGGAAGGGTGGGCAGGGCAGGAAGGGCAAGAGAAGGCAACGACAGCGAGCCGAGCGGCGACAGCGACATGACGGGTTCCTGGTCAAGCGGCACGACGCCGCCGGGTCATGCTAGCGATACCGTCGCCCTCGGTTCATGACGCCCATCAAGCCCTCTGGTGTAGCGCTCGTTGAACGCTCTGACACAGCCGAATGCCGGGGTCGAAATGGGAACTCTGCTACACTGCTGACATCATCGGGTTCGGCCCCTTGGCTTCACCCAGGTTCCGCAGAGCATTGAGTTCACAAGCGGAAAAGGAGCAACGATGTCCATCGAAACCAGCTTCGAAGGCTACCTCAAGGCCAAAGAGGGTGGCCACCTGCGTAGCATGAAGATATCGCATCGCGGCGCCGTCTCCGTGGACAGCGCCGAGCTGGTGCGGTCGCGCAAGGTCAAGAGCAACGTCAGAGCCCTTCGCCGCAGCCTCGATCGCAGGGACAGCAAGCCGGAATGAGCGGCATCAAGCTGCTGCCACCTTTCGTCCTGCTGGTGGCCGGCTTTCTGCTATGCCATTCGATCCCTTCCTGGCGACGCTACGTCATTCGTGCCAACGGACAACAGCTGACCTTGCGCAGCGCCATCGCCGGCTTTGGGGCCGCCCTCCCGGTCTTCGCTGTGCTTTACCTCCTGCACGCTTTCTCTGCCCCCTCCGCTTCTCCTTACGCCTACCCAGACACCCAAGGCGAGCCCTTCGGCGAGCCCTTCCTTCAGACGTCGCTGGTTACCCTCACTATTGCGATCATCTGCCTGGCGTTTACGAAACTGGTGGCCTGGTACTATGCCTTCTATCTGGGCCAATCCCGTCTGCGCCAGCGCCTGGCCGGGTTTGCGCGTCGCAGCGTCGGGGCTAGTGTCTATCACCGACTGCAACGAGCAGCACAGTGGTGCCACTGGCAGAGCTATCGCTTCACCGTCCACGCCATGCGCAAGCTGATAGAGGGTGACCATGCCGAAACCCTCTACCTTGGCAGCCTGCTTGGCACCGGCAGCGGCCTCTGCATGTTCGTGCTGGATTCTCGCAAGGTGATCATCGGCAACGTGACTGGCATGCCCGAACCCTCGGCGCCCAAGGAGGAAAGCCAGATACGTGTGTTGCCCTACTTCACCGGGCATCTGTGCGAAGCCCATCTCCAGTTGCATATCACCACCGACTACACGCCCTACCTGGACGCCCAGAGTCGGGGCGAGGCCCACCGCGACTACGCCTTTGACATCGTGCTGGCCGCCCACAAGACCAGCTACGTCCGGGAGTTCGACATCCGTTTTTTCCGCAGCCGGTTCATCAACCACCACTGCCCCTGCGGCCACCCCGTCTACAACACCACCCGCTCCGGCCAGGCTCAGCCGCCTGGGGCGTCATAGCGCCTGCTGTCACGACGCTGGCTGAACGAAAACCACCCCTCCAGACACAACGATGGGCCCCGAAGGGCCCATCGTTGTGACGCTGGGTTGTTCGCGCGCCAGCCGTGCTTTCTAGCCACGTATTCTAGTCGTGCTTTCCAACCAAACGTCGACTAGCCACACTTCGACCAGCCGCAGCCGGCGTAGCAGGTGGGGCAGCCGTCCATCATGATCAGCTCGCCGCGACACTCGGGGCAGTTGCCGACCACGGCGGGGCTGGCGCCTTCGGCGGCGGACTCGGCAGGCTTGCCATCCAGCGGCTCGACCGCGCCGCTCGGGGTCTCGTCCTCGACCTCGGCGGGGTACCAGCCGTGGCCGGAGGCCTGGCGCCGGGCGTAGCGGCTGACCAGCTCCTCCACCGGAATCTGGTTGCCGTCGATGTCGAGGAAGCCGCGACGATAGAGGATCTGCTGGATCGACCAGGCGATGGCGGCGACCTCGGAGTCGTGGAACATCGGCTTGTTCCAGCGGTTCATGCCGCAGCGCACCAGGCCCTTGTCCCAGGCCACCTTGCGCAGATCCGCCACCGCCTGGGTGACGTAGCCGCCGCGGGCGGCCAGCGACAGGCTGCGCATGGTGGCGGTGATCCACTGGTGTTCGCTGGACAGCTGGCCGGAGGGGAAGAAGAACTCCACCGGGCGCTCGATAATCACCCGCTGGCCGTTGAGCACGCCTTCCACCGGCATGAAGGACACCAGCAGGTAGACCTTCTTGCGGCCTTCGGCGCCGACGTAGGAGATCTTCTCGGATACTGCCTCCAGCGTTCCCTCGGGGCGCGAGGGGATGCGCATGGTCAGCGGGTTTTCCTCGGGCAGCGGGGCCGGCGCGGGGGCGGCCTCCTCGCTCTTGACGCGGTAGCCCACGATCTTGGAATTGATTTCGACAGCCATCAGCGGGCTCCTCCAGAAAGATGATGCGGGCGTGACACGCTCACGACCCAGGCATGATGTTGCGGCTCGCCGCTGGTCCGATTACCACTTGCCATAGGTCCCCTCCTTCAAGCCGTCGTAGAGGTTGGCGGCGTTGTGTTCCTCGCCGTCGTAGATCACCGTCTCGTCGCCCTTGAGTTCGAGGGTCTCGCCGTTCTCCAGCTCGAAGATATAGGTGGTGTTCTTGAGGTCATCCTCGCGCACCAGCACGCCCTGGAAGGCCTCCGGGTTGAAGCGGAAGGTAGTGCAGCCCTTGAGGCGGCTCTGGTAGGCGTCCAGGTACAGGTCCTTGAACGCCTCGAAGGCAAAGTCGGTGGGCACGTTGACGGTCTTGGAGATCGCCGAGTCGACCCAGGCCTGGGCCGCGGCCTGCACCGCCACGTGCTGCTTGGGGGTCACCGCGTCGGCGGTGATGAAGTACTCGGGCAGGTCGCTTTCCACCGCGTCGGCGTGCATGAAGTGACGGTAAGCGGCAAGCTCGAAGGACACCACCTCGACCTGCTCCTTGGTCTTCTTGCCGGCCTGGATCACGTTACGGAAGTAGCGATGGGAGAACGACGGCTCGATACCATTGGAGGCGTTGTTGCCCAGCGACAGGCTGATCGTCCCGGTGGGGGCGATCGACGAGTGGTGGGTGAAGCGCGCGCCGTGCTCTGCCAGCTCCGCCACCAGCTGCGGCTCGACCTCGGCGATCTTCTGCATATAGCGGCTGTAGCGCGCGTGCAGGATGCGCCCGGGCACCTTGTCGCCGACCTCATAGCCGTCGCGGCCGAGCTCGGGACGCTCGCGAAGCATCTTCGGCGTCAGCTCGAACTCCTGCTCGAGGATCGGGGCCATGCCCTTCTCGCGGGACAGCTCCAGCGCCTGCTTCCAGCCCTCCACGGCCAGCACTCGGCTGACCTCCTCGGTGAAGCCCAGCGACTCGGCCGAGCCATAGGGCATCTTGAGCATGGTCATGGTCGAGCCGAGGCCGAGGAAGCCCATGCCGTGGCGGCGCTTGGCCTCGATCTCGCGGCGCTGGCCGGACAGCGGCAGGCCGCTGATCTCGACCACGTTGTCGAGCATGCGGGTGAAGATCGCCACCACCTCACGGTACTTGTCCCAGTCGAAGCGCGGCTTGTCGCCGAACGGATCGATCACGAAGCGGGTCAGGTTGACCGACCCCAGCAGGCAGGCGCCCTCCGGCGGCAGCGGCTGCTCGCCGCAGGGGTTGGTGGCGCGGATCTCTTCGCAGAACCAGTTGTTGTTCATGCGATTGACCTGGTCGATCAGGATGAACCCGGGTTCGGCGTAGTCGTAGGTGGAACGCATGATGGTGTCCCACAGCTCGCGGGCCTTGATCACCTCGACCACGCGGCAGGCCACGCGACCTTCGGCGTCCTGGGTGTAGCCGTCCTCGATCACCGGCCAGTCGCGGTAGATCAGCTCGCTGTCATCGACGTCGCCCTTCTCGCCCTCGTGCAGCGGGAAGGCCAGCGGCCAGTCGGCGTCCTGCTTCACCGCTTCCATGAACTCGTCGGTGATCAGCAGGCTCAGGTTGAACTGGCGCAGGCGACCGGCCTCGCGCTTGGCCTCGATAAAGTCGCGCACGTCGGGATGACCGACGTCGAAGGTGCCCATCTGGGCGCCACGACGGCCGCCGGCGGAGGCCACCGTAAAGCACATCTTGTCGTAGATATCCATGAACGCCAGGGGGCCGTTGGTGCCGGCACCGGCGCCGAACACGAAGGCGCCCTTGTGGCGCAGGGTGGAGAACTCGTAGCCGATGCCGCAGCCGGCCTTGAGGGTCATGCCCGCATCCACCACGCTGTCGAGGATGTCGTGCATGGAGTCGCGAATGGTCCGCGATACCGTGCAGTTGATCAGGCTGACCGCGGGCTTGTAGCCCTCGGCTCCGGCGTTGGAGGTGATCCGGCCTGCCGGCACGGCGCCGTTTTCCAGCGCCCAGCGAAACTTCGGCAGCCACTTGTCGGCGGCGTCGCCCTCGACGGCGGCCAGCGCCTTGGCCACGCGGTCCCAGGTGGCCTGAAGGTCGGCGTCGACGGGCTGGCCGTGGCGGTCCTTCAAGCGATACTTGGCGTCCCAGATGTCATACGAGGGGCCCTGCATGGGAACCTCCTGCGACAGGGCGGCGGCCTTGGCGGATGTGGTCATGAAAGCTTGTCTCCGATGAAGTTACCGGCAAATAAACGGGGTCGTAAAGGGGCGGATGCGCGCTCCGGATAAGCTCGGGCACCCTACCAGATATAGTAAAATTTTCGACCGGCGGCACAATATAAACGAAAAATCGGGCCATGGAAGACCCGATCGTTAATTCGGCTTTGGCGCATGAAAGGTAGCGCGGCCTACCCCGGGCGTCTCGCCCCGGGGCAGCCGCGATAGAGCCGGCTAGACGGTGCGCGAGAAGCGCCCGCTGCCGGGGACCAGGTAGGCATCGAAGGCCATGGCCACGTTGCGCATCATCAGGCGTCCTGCCGGCAGTACCCTGAGCGCTTGCTGCTTGATCTCGATCAAGCCGTCGGCCTGCATCTCGTCGAGCTGGTCGAGGGCGCTGGCGAAATGCGTGCGAAAGTCGATAGCGTGACGGGCTTCGAACTCGGCGAAGCGCACCTCGCCGTGACACATCAGCGAGGTGATCAGTTCGGCACGCAGCTGGTCTTCGTCGCTCAACCGATAGCCCCGCAACACCGGCAGCCGCCCGGCCTCGAGGTGCTCGGCGTGCTCGGCGGTGGTCTTGACGTTCTGGCTGTAGGCGTCGCCGACCTTGCCGATGGAGGTGACCCCGAGCCCGATCATGTCGCACTGAGCGTGGGTCGAGTAGCCCTGGAAATTGCGCTGCAGGGTACCGTCGTGACGGGCTCTGCTGAGTTCGTCCTCGGGCAGGGCGAAGTGGTCCATGCCGATATAGACGTAGCCCGCCTGGGTCAGCCGCTCGATGGTCAGCTCGAGCAACTCGAGCTTGCGCCCGGGCGGCGGCATGTCCTCGTCGCGGATCAGCCGCTGGGCCTTGAACAGCGACGGCAGGTGGGCGTAGCTGTAGGCGGCGATGCGGTCGGGTCTCAGCGCCACCACCTTGGCCAGGGTGGCGTCGAAGCTGTCGCGGGTCTGCAGCGGCAGCCCATAGATCAGGTCCACCGACACCGAGGCGAAGCCGGCGTCCCGGGCGGCGTCCACCAGGGCTGCCACCTGGGCCTCGCTCTGCACGCGGTTGACCGCCTTCTGCACCAGCGGATCGAAGTCCTGGACGCCGAAGCTCAGACGATTGAAGCCCATCTCGCGCAGTTCATGGATCTGGGCGGGGGTCACCGTACGCGGATCCACCTCCAGCGAGAATTCCCGGCGCTGCTCCGGGGCGAACCGGAAGTGGCGCGCCAGGGCGTCGATCAGCCCCTTGAGCTGGTCATTGGACAGAAAGGTCGGGGTGCCCCCACCCAGGTGCAGCTGGTTGAGCTCCCGGGTCTCGTCGAACAGCGCCGCCTGCAGGGCGATCTCGCGCTTGAGCAGCGCCAGGTACTCAGCGGCACGCTCGCGATTGTGGGTAATGATCTTGGAGCAGGCACAGTAGTAGCAGAGGCTTTCGCAGAAGGGCACATGGACGTAGACCGACAGCGGCTTCGGCTCCCCCTGCTGGCTGCGCTCGACCGCCTGGCGATAGTCGGCGACACCGAAACCGTCGTGGAAGTGCGGCGCGGTGGGATAGGAGGTGTAGCGCGGCCCTGGACGGTCGTACTTCTCGACCAGCGCACGCTGAAACGGCAAAACATCGGATGACATCGACAAGGCCCCTCGTGACACGACCGCCCGACGGCGGCATCTGTCGGCATTGTCGCACGTCGAATCCGCCCGTCCCGGCAAGACGAAGCCAGACATGATCTGCATCAAATCACGGCAGCGGCATCACGGCGCTTGCCCCTGTGGCGTGTTCTCGCCCGAGGTAGTGCAAACGCGAGCCAACCGCAATGATGCCCCTGCCATCCCAGTGATCCCGATCAAGCATAGTACGGAAGACGTACCTCTCCCCGCCTAAAGTTGACCAACGTCATAGGGTATTGTCGCTGAGCGCTCCAATACTCGAGAGTCCCAAGGGACATCCCGCACAAACCGTGATGCCTGACCCAAGCCGCACGCCGCTTGCGTCAGGTATCACGCCCCAAGACCGAGGAGCGCTCATCATGAAATGGATCCCCCTGGCCGCGCTTGGCGCCGCCTGTCTGTTCAGTCTCAACGCCCAGGCCGCCGGCGACGCCGCCGCCGGTGAAACCAAGATCGGCGCCTGCGCCGCCTGCCATGGCACTGACGGCAAGGCCACCGGACCGATCTATCCCAACCTGGCGGGTCAGAACGCTCCGTACCTGGAAAGCGCGCTCAAGGCCTACCGCGAGGGTCAGCGCGGTGGTGGCATGTCCGCCATCATGGCGCCCCAGGCGGCGGCCCTGTCGGATCAGGATATCGCCGACATCGCCGCCTACTTCTCGTCGCTGACGCCCTGATCCCACCCTGGTGCGCGAAGCGTCCTCGGGGCGCTTTGCGCCTCGAGGTCATGCCATGACCCAAGCCCCCCGCCATTTTCCCCGCCACTGGTCTTCTCCCCTGCGCCTGCTTGTCGTGCTGTTGGCGATGTGCTTGAGCCTGCCCGCCCTGGCGCTGGAATTCGATCAGTATCCCGGTGACCTTGGCAGCGCCAAGGGTGACCTCGCGCTGTTTCAGCAGGCCTTTCCCGGCACCGACAGGGTCGAGCCGGTGACCGACCTGCCGTGGCCGGTCAATGCGCTCTACCGTGGCGACGAACTGGTCGGCTACGCCTTCGAGAGCGCCGAGGTCGCGCCGATCCCCGCCTACTCGGGCAAGCCGGTCAACCTGCTGATCGCCATCGATCCTTCCGCCAGCCTGCGCCTGGCCAAGGTACTCAATCATTCCGAGCCGATCATGCTGGTCGGTATCCCGTCAGAGCGCCTGGACGACTTCGCCGGCCAGCACCTGGGTACCTCGGTGACGTCGCGCCTGGAGGTGGGAGAGGACGTCGATGCCATCTCCGGCGCCACCGTGACCGTCATCGTGGTCAACGACACCATCATGCGGGCAGGACGCCTGGTCGCCGCCGCCCTGGGGCTGATCGAGGACCCCGCGGCAGCGCCAATCGCCCGCGTGCGCGACGAGATCTACGCGCCCGCCGACTGGCAGGGCCTGCTCGACCAGGGGGCACTGGGCCACCTGACCCTGCGCCAGGGAGAGGTCGATGACGCCTTCGTCGGCACCCCTGCGGAGCACTACCTGAGCGGCCAGCGTTCGCCCCGCGACGCCACCTTCATCGATCTTTACCTGGGCTACCTCAATGCGCCGAGCGTTGGCCGCAATCTGCTCGGCGAGCGCGGCTACGACCAGTTGATGGCGAGCCTCGCCCCCGGCGAACACGCCGTTGCCCTGCTCGCCGACGGCAGCTTTTCCTACAAGGGGTCGGGCTACGTGCGCGGCGGCATCTTCGATCGTATCGAGCTGGTCCAGGGCAACGCCTCGATCAGCTTCCACGACAGCGACCAGCGCCGCCTGCCGCGCCTGGCCATCGACGGAGCCCCCGCACTCAGCGAACGCGACATCTTCGTGATCCACGAGGACGCCCACTTCGACCCGGGCACGCCCTGGCGGCTAAACCTGCTGGTGCGCCGGGCCTCGGGGCCGCTGACCCAGGAGTTCACCCGCTTTCATCTCGACCAGGCGCTGCCCGAGGCCTTTATCGAGCGTCCCGAGCCGGTGGAGCCCGCCCCGCTGTGGCTCGAGATGTGGCAGCAGAGTCGGCTAGAGCTGATCGGGCTTGGTGCTGGACTGGTGACGCTGTCACTGATCCTGGCGTTCCAGGACGCCCTGGCGCGTCGTCCGCGCCTGCTGCGCCCGCTGCGCAAGGCCTTCCTGCTCTACACCCTGGTCTATATCGGCTGGGTCTCGCTGGCCCAGCTCTCGGTGGTCAATGTGCTGGCGCTGATCCATTCCGTCATCCATGGCTTCAGCTGGTCGGCCTTCCTGATCGATCCGCTGATGTTCGTGCTGTGGGTCTTCGTGGCGGTCACTCTGGTGCTGTGGGGCCGCAGCATCTTCTGCGGCTGGCTGTGTCCCTTCGGCGCGCTGCAGGACCTGGTCAACCAGCTCGCCCGTCACCTGAAGGTGCCGCAACTGACGCTGCCCTTCGCCGTGCACCGGCGGCTGTGGGTGGTGAAGTACCTGATCCTGTTTGGCCTGGTCGGGGTGTCCTTCTACGACCTGGGACAGGCGGAGCGGCTGGCCGAGGTCGAGCCGTTCAAGACCGCCATCACCCTGCACTTCCTGCGCGACTGGGGCTATGTGCTCTACGCCGTGGCACTGATCGCAAGCTCGGCCTTCATGCACAAGGCCTACTGCCGCTACGTCTGCCCGCTGGGTGCGAGCCTGGCCATCGCCGGTCGCCTGCGCCTTTACGACTGGCTAAGGCGGCACCGTGGCCAGTGCGGCACCCCCTGCCAGATCTGCGCCAACGACTGCGAGCTGGTGGCCATCCATCCCGACGGTCGCATCGAGGCCTCGGAGTGCCACTACTGCCTGGACTGCCAGATCACCTACGACGACGACCGTCGCTGTCCGCCCCGGGTCAAGCGCAGAAAGCGCCTGGAACGGAATGCGGCGAGGACGCACGGCGACGTGGGTGACGCAGAACCCCGCGGATCAAGCCAGGACGGCGACCCGCGGCGTATACCCTGCCTTGAGGAGAACTGAAGTGAGTGACGATTCCCGCAGTATCCAGAATCTGGCCCGACGCCACTTTCTACGCAACAGTGCGGTGACCGGCGTCGCCGGCGCCGGCCTTGCCAGCGGAGTGGTCGGCGGTGTTGGCACCAGCGCCCTGCTCGGCAGCCGCAGTGCCCGCGCCAGTGAAGGCGATGCCATGGTGGCCCCCGGTGAACTCGACGAATACTACGGCTTCTGGAGCGGCGGCCACTCCGGCGAAGTGAGGGTGCTGGGCATCCCCTCCATGCGCGAGTTGATGCGCATTCCGGTGTTCAACACCGAGAGCGCCACCGGCTGGGGCATCACCAACGAGTCCCGGCATATCCTCGGCGAGTCCGCGCGTTTCCACAACGGTGACGCCCACCACCCCCACGCCTCGCTCACCGACGGTCGTTATGACGGCAAGTACCTGTTCATCAACGACAAGGCCAATACCCGGGTGGCGCGGATCCGCCTCGACATCATGAAGACCGACAAGGTCACCACTATTCCCAACGTCCAGGCCATCCACGGCCTGCGTCTGCAGAAGGTGCCCTTCACCAAGTACGTCTTCGCCAACGCCGAGTTCCCGATCCCCCAGGTCAACGACGGTCGCGACCTGGAGCATCCCGAGAACTACTACACCATGCTCAACGCCATCGACGCCGAGACCATGGAAGTGGCCTGGCAGGTGATCGTCGATGGCAACCTGGACAACACCGACGCCGACTACACCGGCCGCTTCGTTGCCTCGACCTGCTACAACTCCGAGAAGGGCATGACCCTGGCCGACAGCATGCGTGCCGAGCGTGACTGGGTGGTGGTGTACGACGTCGAAGCCATCGAGGCCGCCGTCGAGAAAGGCCAGTTCGAGACCCTGGGCGACTCCCCGGTGCCGGTGCTGGACGGACGCAAGGGCTCACCGCTGACGCGCTACATTCCGGTGCCCAAGAATCCCCATGGCCTGAATACCTCACCCGACGGCAAGTACTTCATCGCCAACGGCAAGCTGTCGCCGACGGTGTCGATCATCGCCATCGACAAGCTGCCGGCGCTGTTCGCCGACGAGATCGAGCCCCGCGACAGCGTGGTCGCCGAGCCGGAGCTGGGCCTGGGGCCGCTGCACACCACCTTCGACGGTCGCGGCTTCGCCTACACCACCCTGTTCATCGACAGCCAGGTGGCCAAGTGGAACATCGAGGAGGCGATCCGCGCCTACAACGGCGAGGACGTCAACTACATCCACCAGAAGCTCGACGTGCACTATCAGCCGGGCCACAACCACGCCAGCCTGTGCGAGACCCGCGATGCCGACGGCAAGTGGCTGGTGGTGCTGTGCAAGTTCTCCAAGGACCGCTTCCTGCCGGTGGGACCGCTGCACCCGGAAAACGATCAGCTGATCGACATCTCCGGCGACACCATGAAGCTGGTCCACGACGGCCCGACCTACGCCGAGCCCCATGACGCCATCATGATGCGCGCCGACCAGCTCAACCCGATCCAGGTGTGGGATCGCCAGGATCCGTTCTTCGCACCCACCCGCGCCATGGCCGCGGCCGACGGCATCACCCTGGAGAGCGACAACAAGGTCATCCGCGACGGCAACAAGGTGCGCGTCTACATGACCTCTGTCGCGCCCCAGTACGGCATCACCGAATTCAGGGTGAAGCAGGGTGACGAGGTCACGGTGGTGATCACCAACCTGGATACCGTCGAAGACCTGACCCACGGCTTCTGCATGGTCAACCATGGCGTGTCCATGGAGATCGGTCCGCAACAGACGTCCAGCGTCACCTTCACCGCCGAACGCGCCGGTGTGCACTGGTACTACTGCAACTGGTTCTGCCACGCGATGCACATGGAAATGTTCGGTCGCATGCTGGTGGAGAAGGCCTGAGGAGCGGCCGTGGGGGGGGGCGGGGGGGGGGGGGGGGGCCCCCCCCCCCCCCCCCCCCAAAAAAAAAAAAAAAAAAAAAAACCCCCCCCCCCCCCCCCCCCCACAACCCCCCCCACCCCCACCCCCACACAAAAAAGCGCCAAACAAAAAAAACAAAAACCACCACACCCCCAACGGC
>NZ_RRCU01000010.1:0-184380 GCF_003856855.1 Halomonas sp. YLB-10 | reverse complement strand
TTCGAGGCGCCTCCAGTACGCTTAACTCACTCATCGTAGGTGTCCACTAAGCAATAGGTGGACACCTACCGTCATCGAAGTCGGAGCTCAACGGAAGGTGTGTTCACCGGCCGGATACGCTGGGCCGGCACCAGAGGCTTGGCCTCCAGGGGCAGCGATGACATAAGCGCCAGGGCTGTGTGTCCGCACGGCGTGGCGTCCCCTATGCTGTCAGTCAGGGACAAGGTATCGGGGGAAAGGCATGCAAAGGACGTGGCAGAGACTGTTGTCGATGCTGGTGCTATCGCCAGTCATCGCCGTGGCGCAGACGCCGGGCGATCCGGGAGAAGCGGGCAAGGAGGCTGTCCAGACGTCATCATTGGCCGAGGTGGGGAACAGTGCGGCGCCCACGGTCGACGCCGCCGAGGTGCGCGACTGCTTTGTACAGATGGGCCAGGGGGCGGTGGGTGACTGCATCGGACTCGCCGCCGACGCCTGCCAGCAGACCCCGGGCGAGGCCACGACCCTGGGTATCGTCGATTGCCTGGCCCAGGAGACCCGGGTCTGGGATGAACTGCTCAACGCCCAGTACCAGGAGCTGCGCGCGCTGATGCGCGAGCAGGACGAGGGGAATCCTGACGTGGGTATCTCCCGGGTGGACGCGCTAAGGGACGTGCAGCGCGCCTGGATCACCTTTCGCGACGCCGAGTGCGGCTACGCCTATGCCCGCTATCAGGATGGCACCATCCGCAGCGTCGTCGCGGCCGCCTGTCAGCTTGAACAGACCGCCCGGCGGGCGCTTGCCTTGAAGGGCATCCTGCACGAGAGCAGCCTTTAGGTAGGGTGTGGCTGACGCTGCTGTGTCCTCGCGCTTCTGTGTGAAACAAAGAGCGAACCATCAGGAACAGAAAAGGGGAAGGCCTTGGCCTTCCCCTTTCGCTGCTTCTTTCATCGCTGCTTTCGATTGTCGCTGCGGCTACACGCGTTCCACCCGCGGGCCTCAGGCGGTCGCGGTTTCCTTGTCGCCCTTGCGCGAGGTGGGGGCGGCGCGTTTGAGCAGCGGCTTGAGGAAGCGCCCGGTGTGGGAGACCTCCATCTCGGCGAGCTGTTCCGGGGTGCCCTCGGCGATGATGCGTCCACCGCCGGACCCGCCCTCCGGGCCCAGGTCGATCAGCCAGTCGGCGGTCTTGATCACGTCAAGGTTGTGCTCGATGACCACCACGGTGTTGCCGTGGTCGCGCAGCCGGTGCAGGACCGTCAGCAGCTGGCGGATGTCCTCGAAGTGCAGGCCGGTGGTGGGCTCGTCGAGGATGTACAGGGTCTTGCCGGTATCGCGCTTGGCCAGCTCCCGGGCCAGCTTGACCCGCTGGGCCTCGCCGCCGGACAGGGTGGTGGCGCTCTGGCCCAGGCGGATGTAGGTCAGGCCCACGTCGACCAGGGTCTGCAGACGACGGGCGATGGCGGGCACCGGGCTGAAGAACTCCAGCGCCTCCTCCACGGTCATCTCCAGCACCTCATCGATGGTCTTGCCCTTGTAGTGGATATCCAGGGTCTCGCGGTTGTAGCGCTTGCCCTTGCACACGTCGCAGGGCACATAGATATCCGGCAGGAAGTGCATTTCTACCTTGATCATGCCCTCGCCCTGACACGCCTCGCAGCGCCCGCCCTTGACGTTGAACGAGAAGCGGCCGGGCTTGTAGCCGCGTGAGCGCGCCTCCTGGGTGCCGGCGAACAGTTCACGAATGGGGGTGAAGATGCCGGTGTAGGTCGCCGGGTTGGAGCGCGGCGTGCGGCCGATCGGGCTCTGGTCGATGTCGATGATCTTGTCGAGCTGATCGAGCCCCTCGATGCCGGTGTAGGGCGACGGCGTCAGGGTAGTGGCCTTGTTCAGCTCGCGCGCGGCGATCGGCATCAGGGTCGAGTTGATCAAGGTCGACTTGCCCGAGCCGGACACCCCGGTGACGCACACGAACAGCCCCAGCGGCAGCTCCAGGGTGACGTCCTGGAGGTTGTTGCCCGAGGCGCCGGTGAGCTTGAGCATCTTTTCCGGGTTGCCGGGGATGCGCCAGGGCGGTACCTCGATGGCGCGGGTACCGGACAGGTACTGACCGGTCAGCGAGGCCGGGTTGGCCATGACCTCCTCCGGGGTGCCCTCGGCGACGATCTCGCCGCCATGGACACCGGCGCCGGGGCCGATGTCGAGGACGTGGTCGGCGGCACGAATCGCGTCCTCGTCGTGTTCGACCACGATAACCGTGTTACCCAGGTCGCGCAGGCGTTCCAGGGTCTGCAGCAGGCGGTCGTTGTCGCGCTGGTGCAGGCCGATGGAGGGCTCGTCGAGGATGTACATCACGCCCACCAGGCCGGCACCGATCTGGCTGGCCAGGCGGATGCGCTGGGCCTCGCCACCGGACAGGGTCTCGGCGCTGCGCTCCAGGTTGAGGTAGTCGAGGCCGACGTTGACCAGAAACTCGAGTCGGGCCGAGATCTCGTTGAGGATCTTCTCGGCGATCTCGCCGCGCCGGCCAGGCAGGCTGAGTTCACTGAAGTAGCGCTGGGCGTCGCCGATCGGCAGGCGCACCACCTCGGGCAGGGTGGTGTCGTCGACGAACACGTGGCGGGCTTCCTTGCGCAGGCGCGAGCCCTCGCAGGTGCGGCAGGGCTGCACCGCGATATAGCGGGCGAGTTCCTCGCGGACCATGCTCGACTCGGTCTCGCGGTAGCGGCGCTGCATGTTCGGCAGCACGCCCTCGAAGGGATGCTCGCGGGAGACCTTCTTGCCGCGATCATTGACGTAGCTGAAGGCGATGTCGTCCTTGCCGCTGCCGTTGAGGATCACCTCGCGCTCGTGACGGGCCAGATCCTGCCACGGGGTTTCGAGGGTGAAGCGGTAGTGCTCGGCCACCGACTTCAGCTGGTTGAAGTAGTAGACGCTGCGCCGGTCCCAGCCCTTGATCACGCCTTCCGCCAGGGACAGCTCCGGGTGACTGATCAGCTTTTCCGGGTCGAAGAACTGCTGCACCCCCAGGCCATCGCAGGTGGGGCAGGCGCCGGCCGGGTTGTTGAACGAGAACATCCGCGGTTCGAGTTCGGCGATGGAGTAGCCGCAGACCGGACAGGCGAAGCGTGCCGAGAACGCCATGTCGTCCTGTTCACCGTCCATGAAGTGGACCATGGCGGTACCGTCGGCCAGACCCAGGGCGGTCTCGAAGGATTCCGCCAGGCGCTGCTCGAGGCCTTCGCGCACCTTGATGCGGTCCACCACCACGCTGATGTCGTGCTTGCGGTTCTTGTCCAGCGGGCGCACGTCGTCGAGTTCCAGCACCTGGCCGTCGACCATGGCGCGCACAAAGCCCTGGGAGCGCAGCTCCGCCAGCAGCTGCAGGTGCTCGCCCTTGCGTCCGCTGACCACCGGGGCCAGCAGCATCAGCTTGCTGCCTTCCGGCAGCGCCATCACCTGGTCGACCATCTGCGAGATGGTCTGGGCCTCGAGGTCCTCGCCGTGTTCCGGGCAGCGCGGGGTGCCGGCACGGGCGAACAGCAGGCGCAGGTAATCGTAGATCTCGGTGATGGTGCCGACGGTGGAGCGCGGATTGTGGGAGGTGGACTTCTGCTCGATGGAGATCGCCGGCGACAGCCCCTCGATATGGTCCACGTCGGGCTTTTCCATCATCGACAGAAACTGGCGCGCATAGGTGGACAGCGACTCCACGTAGCGGCGCTGCCCCTCGGCGTAGAGGGTATCGAAGGCCAGCGACGACTTGCCGGAGCCAGACAGCCCGGTGACCACGATCAGCTTGTCACGGGGTAGTTCGACGTCGATCTGCTTGAGGTTGTGGGTGCGGGCACCCCTGACCAGAATCTTGTCCATTCCCACCTCGAAGACGCGGCAAAAGGTCGATTATACGTGGCCGGTCGCCCGGCCGGCAAAGCCACCGGTGAAAAGACGCTTGTGAAATGACTCGAGTGTCGGCATTTTCTGGATCGCCCCCAGGCGCTAGAATATGCGGTCCACCTTCGGGGCTCTCTCCCCGCTCTCAAGCCGGAATTCGTTCATGTCCAAGGCCAGACTCTTGTTAGCCTCCGAGCGGCGCGCCATCGTCGGTCTGGCGGGGCTCTACGCCACACGCATGCTCGGGCTGTTCATGGTGTTGCCCGTACTCGCCCTCAACGCCGACCACCTGGTCGGGGCCACCCCTCTGCTGGTGGGGCTGGCGCTCGGCGTCTATGGCCTGACCCAGGCGGTACTGCAGATTCCCTTCGGTCTGCTGTCGGATCGCATCGGGCGCAAGCCGGTGATTGCTGCTGGCTTGGGGCTGTTTCTGATCGGCAGCGTGGTCGCCGCCCAGGCGGACTCCATCGCCATGATGATTGTCGGTCGCAGTCTGCAGGGCAGCGGTGCGGTGGCCGCCGCCATCATGGCGCTTCTGGCCGACCAGACCCGCGAGCAGGTTCGCACCGCCGCCATGGCGACCATCGGTCTGTCGATCGGCGTGGCCTTTGGCGTCGCCATGGTGCTCGGCCCGCTGGTGGCCAGCCACTTTGGCCTGGCCGGGGTGTTCTACTTCACCGCCCTGCTGGCGGCGCTGGGGATGCTGGTGCTGTGGAAACTGGTGCCGCCGGCGCCGCGCCGGCGCGGCCATCGTGACGTCGGCCTCGATCGCGGGCAGCTCGCCAGCATCCTCGGGCGCATGGATCTGTGGCGCATGGACGCCTCCATCTTCAGCCTGCACCTGATCCTGATGGCGATCTTCACCGCCGTGCCGTTCAAGCTGGTCGATGCCGGTGTCGTCGAAGCCCGCCATGGCCTGGTCTACCTGGTGGTGATGGGGCTGTCCTTCGTCGCCATGGTGCCGCTGGTGATCGTGGCCGAGAAGAAGCGCAAGATGAAGCTGATGTGCCTCGGCGCCATCGCCACCATCACCCTGAGTCTTGTCGGGCTGGGCCTCGCCGGTTCGGGCCTGGTAGCCCTGGGCGCCTGGCTGTTGGCCTTCTTTACCGCCTTCAACCTGCTCGAGGCCACCCTGCCGTCGATGATCAGCAAGCTGGCACCGGCCGGGGCCAAGGGCACGGCCATGGGGGTCTATTCCACCAGCCAGTTCCTGGGGGCCTTCCTCGGTGGCGTGATGGGCGGCTTCCTGGCCCAGCAGTTCGGGCTGTCGGCGGTGTTCCTGGGGGCAGCACTACTGGGATTTGGCTGGTTCGTGCTGATGCTCGGCATGCGCGCGCCGCGCCACCTGTCCAGCGAGGTGGTGGCCCTGGCCGACGAGCACGAGAGCGATACCCTGGACAACCTGATGGCGCGCTTTGCCGCCGTCGCCGGGGTCGAGGACGTCCTGGTGGTGCCAGAAGAGCGGCTGGCCTACCTGAAGGTGGATCGCGCCACCCTGGACACCGAGGCGCTGGCGCGGCTGACCCGTTCTTCGACCCAGCGCTCCTAGGTAGCGGTAGATAACCGCGGCAGATAGTCGCGGTAGATAGTGTCGGCACCTTGTCGCGACATCACGTCGCCGCACACTGTCTGCGCTCGAGTGCCGAGCCGTTCTTCACGGCGGCGAATCGTCTCGATCTCGCGTATAGTAGCGACATCCGCTTTTGTGGCGTCGACCGATCGACGCCGACCGATTGTCACCGGGGGCGTGGCAGCTATCCTGCCCGCCGGCCCGGCGCCCATTGTCTGCATCAAGGAGTCAACCATGGCCCGTGGCGTCAACAAGGTCATCCTCATCGGCAACCTCGGCCAGGATCCGGAGGTACGCTTTACACCGTCCGGCACCGCCGTGGCCAACCTGAACCTCGCGACCACCGATACCTGGATGGACCGCCAGAGCGGCCAGCGCCAGGAACGCACCGAATGGCACCGGGTGGTGATGTTCAACAAGCTGGCCGAGATTTCCCAGCAGTACCTCAAGAAGGGCTCGAAGCTGTACATCGAAGGCCGCCTGCAGACCCGCAAGTGGCAGGACCAGAACGGCCAGGATCGCTACTCCACCGAGATCGTCGCCAACGACATGCAGATGCTCGATGGTCGCGGTGAAGGCGGCCAGGGTGGCGGCTTTGGCGGCGGCCCTCAGGGCGGCGGCAACTTCGGCGGTGGTCAGCCCCAGCAGGGCGGTGGCAACTTCGGTGGTGGTCAGCCCCAGCAGGGTGGCAACTTCGGTGGTGGCCAGCCCCAGCAGGGTGGCAACTTCGGTGGCGGCCAGCCCCAGCAGGGCGGCAACTTTGGCGGCGGTCAGCAGGGTGGCGCTCAGCAGAACCGTCCGCCCCAGCAGGCGCCCAACCAGGGCGGTGGTCAGAAGGGCGGCTTCGGCGCACCGGACCCGGGCAACTTCGACGACTTCGACGACGAGATCCCGTTCTAAGCCCCGTTGTGGATGCCATCAAATGGCGTCATTAGCAAACCAAGGAGGCCCTGCATCGGCAGGGCCTCCTTGCGTTTCGGGTCTTCTTTTTTGGTCAGCGCCTGTTCAGTGCAGTGCCTCTTCTCGCCAAGTGCCTCTTTCTCTTGCAGCGTCTCTCTTCGGCCAAGGCGCTTCGCCTCAAGTGCCCGGGGTATCAGGGCGTCCTGGGCATGGCACGCTTGTGGGCGGTGCGCCGCCAGGTGGCGATGATGCGCTCGGCGTCCTCGGGGGCGACACTCTCGCCGGTGAGGAAGCGGTCGATGGCGGCGTAGCTGACGCCGAGGGCTTCCTCGTCGCTCAATTGCGGGCGCAGTGACTCCAGGTCCGCCGTCGGCACCTTGTTGACCAGGGTATCCGGGGCGCCCAGTTGTGCAGCCATGTCGCGGACCTGGCCCTTGGTCAGGCCGGCCAGGGGCACCAGGTCGCAGGCGCCGTCACCGTGCTTGGTGTAGAAGCCCATCACTGCCTCGGCGGCCTGGTCGGTGCCGATGACCAGGCCTCCTTGAGCGCCGGCCACGGCGTACTGGGCGATCATCCGCTGGCGCGCCTTGATATTGCCCATCACGAAGTCGCGGTGGGCCTGGTCGCGAAACTCAAGGCCTGCCTGCTCCAGCGCTTCCAGCATGGCGTCGCTGGCCGGCTTGATATTGACCGTCAGGCACTCGTCCGGCTGGATGGCGTCCAGCGCCTGCCAGGCGTCGTCATCATCCTGCTGCTCGCCATAGGGCAGGCGCATGGCGATGAAGCGTGCTTCGGGCAGTCGCTCCCGCGCCGCCTCGACCGCCCGCTGGGCCAGCAGGCCGGCGCTGGTCGAGTCCACGCCGCCACTGATGCCGAGCACCAGGCAGTGCTGGCCGGTGGTGTGAAGCTGGTCGATCAGAAACGCCTGGCGCCGCTGAATTTCATCCCTGATGTCCGCCCCGGGCTGGACTTCGAGTTCACGCGCGATGATGCGCTGCAACTGGTCGATATCGTCGTGGGTCATCCGTGCCTCCTTGCGGGATTGGGGTGTCAGTCGTGCTCACGCCAGTAGGGCGCGAGCTTGCCGTCGCGAATGTCGCGGTGCCAGTCACACACCCGTTTGAGGGCATGATGGGCCGCCGCCAGGCGGACCTCGTTGCGATCCCCGTCGAAATGCTCGGTGGTGGTGATCACGTAGATCTTGTCCTCGTAGCGAAAACCCCAGCCCAGGCACACCGTGCCCTTGGGCGGTCCATCCTCGGGTTCGCCTGGGCCGGCGATGCCGGTGTTGGCGATCGCCAGCTTGGCGTTGGAGTTGTTCAGGGTGCCCAGCACCATCTCCCGGGTGATCTCCTCGCCGGTCAGGCCGTAGCGCGAGATGGTCTCGAAGGGGATCCCGAGGTAGCGGTTCTTGGCCTCAGGCGAGTAGACGGCCAGTCCGCTGTCGATGACCTGGCCGCTGCCAGGTACGCGGGCCAGTTCCGAGGCGATCAGACCGGCGGTGCAGGACTCCGCGGTGGCCAGCTTGATGTCGTGCTCGGTCAGGTAGTCGACAAGATCTTCCAGCCATTCCATGGCGTGCTCTCCTGCGATGATGAGAGTGGGAAATGCTCGTTTTGGCAAATTCAGCATAGGGGCTGAAGGCCGGGTCTTCCAACCCACTCCTTGCGAGACGGATGCCTCTCTATCTCCACTGATGTCTTATGTTGCCGTGCAGCCAGACAGGCTAAAGTGATAAGCAGACAAATAATTTTAGTGGTGATCCAGAGGGAGCGGCGGATGCAGGATCTGTTGTGGTACCAGTACGCGTTGATCGGGCTGATCTTCTGCTGGAGCGGTTTCGTGCGCTCCAGTCTGGGGTTCGGTGGGGCGGTGCTGGCGCTGCCCTTCCTGCTGCTGGTGCTCGATGAGCCACTGGTGTTCCTGCCGCTGGTGGCGGTGCATCTGTTGATCTTCTCGAGCTGGATCGCCTGGCGCGGCCATCGTCAGATCCAGCAGACCGGCAATACCGGCGACAGCAATATCGACTGGCGCTACTTGAAGCGCGCGCTGGCGATCATGATCGTGCCCAAGCTGATCGGGGTGGTCGGCCTCTTGACCCTGCCGGCTGAGCTGATGACGGCGGTGATCTTCGTGATCGTGATCGTCTACGGCGCCAGCTACGCCCTCAATCGCCCCTTTCGTAGCCGCAGCAAGACGGTGGACGTGGTGCTGCTGGCGCTGGGCGGCTACGTCAGCGGAGCATCGCTGATCGGCGCTCCGCTGATCGTCGCGGTATTCGCTTCCCATGTGGCCAAGCACCAGTTGCGCGACACCCTGTTTGTGCTGTGGTTCATCCTGGTGGTGATCAAGATGGTGTCCTTCATCATCGCCGGAGTGGACCTGCAGCTCGAGCATCACCTGTGGCTGTTGCCCTGCGCCATGGTGGGCCATGTACTCGGCGAGCGAGTCCACCAGGCGCTGCTCGGTGCTCGCTCCGAGGTGTTCTTCCGGGTGCTCGGGGTGGTGCTGGTGGCGGTCAGCCTGGTGGGCCTTGCGACCAGCGTCGGCTGATCGCGCCAACCGGCAGCCAGACGTTTCCACCTCGATGGATGGCGAGAGTCTGCTACCTCCAAGAGGGGCGCTGATCGATGAGCAGTTGGTGTAGAATATGGCCCTTTGGTGTCCTCGGGCGTGATGTGCGAGTGGCGGTTCTCGCCGCTATTCCTGTCGCAGCGTCTGGACACCGGCCGTAACGCCAGGGCGTCGTACGAGTCTCGTGCGGCGCTCTCATGGACGAGGAGTCGTCGTGAAGCTGCTGATTCTGGACGCCGGGCATTGTCTGTCCCTGGCCCTGGCGCGGGAAAGCAATCGGCGCGGTGATACCGAGCTGGTGATCGATCCCGCGACCCGCGTGGATCCTGAAGCGCTGCGTACGCTGGCGCCGGACGCGCTGATCATTCCCCCCTTGTCGCGCCCCTTCAGCGTGCCGCCCGCTGCGGTGGTCGAACACGCCGAGGCGGTCGAGGCCTGCATGGAGGCGTGCCGTGACGTTGGCATACCGCTGGTGTGGTGCGTCTGTGACCAGCTCTACGAGGATGGCCACGATTCGCCCATCGACGAGCACGTGATTCCGGCCCCCCGGGACGAGGGGCTGCGCCGGCTGGTGGCGACGGGCGACCGCATCCGTGCCGAGTGCCCCGAGCACCTGATCGTGCGGGTCGGTCCCATGTTCGCCCTGGAGGGTAGCCACGCCTGGCTCGGCGAACTGCTCGATACCCTGATCGATGGTGGCACCGTGCCCGCCGAGACCGACGTGACCCTGTGCCCGACGTCCGCTGATGCCGTGGCCATGGCGCTGATCGGCATGCTGCAGCAGCAGTCCTGCGGCGCCAATGCCTGGGGTAGCTACCATCTGGCCGGGGTAGAGCCGGTCAGCGCCTATACCTTCGTGTGCATGGTGCGCACCCAGTTGGGCACGCGTCTGGAAGGCCAGGGCGAAAATATCGCGCTGGGCGAGGTGAAGGCGCTCAGCCACCACCATGATCAGCCGCTGCGCCGGGTGCTCAACTGTCGCCGGGTGCTGGAAGTGTTCGGGGTACACCAGAAACCCTGGCGGCTCGAGGTGGGTCGCATGCTCGACACCTGGTGTCGAGCGCGGGAAGACGTGGCCTGCCAGGCGACGAGTCAGGGGAAGGACGCATGAATCTGCTGCGCAGCGTGATCTTCTATATTGGCTATTTTGCCGCGATGCTGGTGTGTGGCTTGCTGTTTCTGCCGCCGGCGCCGCTGCTGCCACTGCGCTCGCGCTATCGGCTGCTCAACCTCTACAACCACTTCATCATCGCCTGGTTCAGCCTGGTGTGCGGGGTGCGCTACGAGATGAAGGGGCGTGAAAAACTGCCCGATGGGCCGGTGGTGATCCTGTCCAATCACCAGTGCGAGTGGGAAACCGTCTACCTGCAGTTGCTCAAGCCTCCGGTGTGCACGGTGCTCAAGAAGGAACTGTTGAACTTTCCGATCTTTGGCTGGGGGCTGCGCCTGTTGCACCCCATCGCCCTGGACCGCTCCAAGCCTGCCCGGGCCATGCGCCAGGTACTGAGCCAGGGAGGCCAGCGGCTCAAGGAGGGGTTGTCGGTGCTGATCTTTCCCGAGGGAACCCGGGTAGAGCCAGGCAAGCGTCGCCGCTACAACAAGAGTGGGGCGGTGATCGCCTGCCGCGCCGGGGTGCCGGTGGTGCCGGTGGCCCACAACGCCGGCGAATGCTGGCCGGGGCGTGACTGGATCAAGCGGCCTGGCCGCATCTCGCTGGTGGTGGGCGAGCCTATCGCCACCGAAGGACGCACCCCTGAAGAGGTGCTGGTCGAGACCGAAGCCTGGATCGAGGCGCGCCTGGAAGAGATCTCCAGCGTGCCGAGGCCCGCGCCCGAAGAACTGGCGCGCAGTGTCAGTCGCTGAACGCGATCCGGCCCCACTGGGGCCGGTCTTGGGGCGCTCGGCATCATCGCCGATCGCCGAAAGAAAAGGCGGTCAAGCCGTCGCTTCGGTGGTGTTTTCCATCTCCTGATAGCCTGTCCGCTGTCTTTCGGCAACGCTCAGGTCATGTACACGCTCTCGCATGCCGTGAACGTCCCTGATGCCGGGAATAAGTTGTTGCGGATGGGTCCGGTCTGCCGTCAGCAGTATCAGGTTGCCCAAACCAAAGAGCCTGAGCAGCAAAGGCTCTGATGTCGACAGGTCGCGGATGCGTGCGATCTCCAACTGATCCACGCGGCGATTCAAGACGCCGTGATAGTAGTAGACTCGGCGCGGTGTGATATCAAACTTGGTGTTGGCCAAGCCAATGATCTTGCAGATGGGGATAATAAGACAGATCGCCCAAAGCGCAATAACAACATGTGATTCTTTCAGAGGAAACAATGGGTCTCCGTAGTATATGCCGATGTAGATGTCATAAAAAAATCGCCAGATTTGCTTTGCGAATAACGTTCCAATCGATGCGAGCAAAAATCCAACTATCAGCGAACCCACTCCCGCCAGAATCGAAGGCTTCAGCGTTGCGATAACGCTTTCATTCGAGGTGCTGTCGCTCATGGTTTTCTCCTTTTGTCGTTGGTGCGGGCCAAGCGAGTGTGGCAGCTCCGAGCATGCAAGGGCTGAAGCTGCCACGTATCGCCAGTCCTAGCCGTTGGCCAGGCGCTCGCGGATATTGTCGGCGCGTTCCTTGGAACCCGGGTGTGACGACATCAGGCTGCTTTCGCCGCCGTCGAGCTCGGCGAACTTCTGGAAGCCGGTCATCAGGCCCTCGCGAGGAATGTCTCGCTCGGTCAGTAGATCAAAGGAGAAGTTGTCGGCGTCGCTTTCCTGACTCTGGGAGAATTGGGCGTTGATGAACTTCTCGCTCAGGTCACCCAGTTGAGAGTCTGACAGGGTCGCCATCGCGCTGTTGCCGGATGCCGCCATGGCGTCTCTGGCGATCGAGGTGGCGTAGGCCGTCTGCATGGCCTTGCGGCTATGCCCCAGAGCCACGTGACCCAGTTCATGACCCAGCACACCCTCGATCTCGTTGTCGTTCATCATGTCCATCAGCCCGCTGTAGACACGCACGCAGCCGTTGGCCATGGCCCAGGCGTTGATGTCGTCGGTCATGTAGACCTTGTAGTTGACCGGGGTGCCTTCGATCTGGTGGCCCAGGCGGTCGGCAATGCGTTCCAGGCGCTGTGCATACTCAGAGTCGGGCGACGCCAGGACGGATTGGCTGTCCATCTGCTGGCAGCTCTGGTCAGACATGGCCTTGACCTCGGCGTCGCTGATGGTGGCGGCGTTGAAGCCGGCGAGCCCGGTGTTGATCATGCTGTCGGTGGACATGTTCTCGCAGCCGGTCAGCAGGGTGGTGCAGCCAAGCACGGCGACAGAAAGCGTAAGGCGTAGGTTCATGCTCATCATCCTTGATGAAAGAGGGAGTCGGGATGGTTCCTGCAGGACAAGGTCCTGATCGGCGGTTGCGCGCGCAGGATCGCGACGGGAGTTTCTGGAGCGCAAGCTGACCGTGTTCGGAGTTGTAGCACGCGCTATTGCAGCGCAACAAACCTACCCATTTTTCGTGTTTTTCAGACAACACTTTGTCAGCAATATCGTCTTGCTCTCCCTGGTAGTGGGAATAGCGCAATCCACAAACAACGACGGCGCCCCGAGGGGCGCCGTCGTGTTATTACCTGGCCGGGCTGGATCAGTCGTTGAAGCGCTGCAGCACCAGACAGGCATTGGTACCGCCAAAGCCGAAGCTGTTGGACAGTACGCGATCCAGCTTCACGCCATCACGGCGGCTGGTGACGATATCGAAGCCCTGGGCCTCGTCGTCCAGGTCGCTGACGTTGGCCGAGGCGGCGATGAAGTCGTTCTCCATCATCAACAGCGAGTAGATCGCTTCCTGCACGCCGGTGGCGCCCAGGGAATGCCCGGTCAGAGACTTGGTGGAACTCATCGCCGGGGTGCTGTCGCCGAAGACCTCGCGCACCGCCTTGAGCTCGGCCACATCGCCCACCGGCGTGGAGGTGCCGTGGGTGTTGATGTAGTCGATGTCGCCGTCGACGCTGGCCATGGCCTGGCGCATGCAGCGAATGGCGCCTTCACCTGACGGCGCGACCATGTCCTTGCCGTCGGAGGTGGCGCCGTAGCCGACCACCTCGGCGTAGATCTTGGCGCCGCGAGCCTTGGCGTGCTCGAGCTCTTCAAGCACCAGCATGCCGCCGCCGCCGGCGATGACGAAGCCGTCGCGGCTCTTGTCATAGGGGCGAGAGGCGGTCTGCGGGTCGTCGTTGTAGCTGGTCGACAGCGCACCCATGGCGTCGAACAGGCACGACAGCGTCCAGTGCTCCTCCTCGCCGCCGCCGGCGAATACCACGTCCTGCTTGCCGAGCTGGATCTGTTCCATGGCGGAACCGATACAGTGGGCAGAGGTGGCGCAGGCAGAAGAGATGGAGTAGTTCACGCCCTTGATCTTGAACGGGGTCGCCAGACAGGCCGAGACGGTGCTGCCCATGGTGCGGGTGACCCGGTAGGGGCCCACACGGCGCAGACCCTTCTCGCGCATCACGTCGGCGGCCTCCACCTGGTTGGCGCTGGAGGCGCCGCCGGACCCGGCGATCAAGCCGGTACGTTCGTTGGACACCTGCTCGGGCGTGAGGCCGGAATCCTCGATGGCCTGGGCCATGGAGACATAGGCGTAGGCCGCAGCGTCACCCATGAAGCGGCGCAGCTTGCGGTCCACCAGTTCGTCCAGGTCGATGTCGACCACGCCGGCGACGTGGCTGCGGAAGCCACGCTCGGCGTATTCTTCCTTGAAACGAATGCCGGACTGGCCGTTCTTGAGTGCCTCGAGTACCTGTTGCCGGTCATTGCCCAGGCACGACACGATGCCCAGACCGGTGACTACCACTCGTCGCATGGGAGCCTCCTGATCAGAAATTCGCGGTGGAGGTGAACAGGCCGACACGCAGGTCGTTGGCCTGATAGATATCGCGGCCATCGACGGAAACGGTGCCGTCCGCCATGCCCAGAATCAGGCGGCGGGTGATGACGCGCTTGATATTGATGCGGTAGGTGACCTTCTGGGCGTCAGGCATGATCTGCCCGCTGAACTTGACCTCGCCGCAGCCCAGCGCCCGGCCGCGTCCGGGGTGACCGAGCCAACCGAGGTAGAAGCCCACCAGCTGCCACATGGCATCGAGGCCGAGGCAGCCGGGCATGACGGGGTCGCCCGGAAAGTGGCAATCGAAGAACCACAGGTCAGGGCGGATATCGAGCTCGGCGATCAGTTCGCCCTTTCCGTACTCGCCACCCTCTTCGTAAATGCGCGTGATGCGGTCGAGCATCAGCATGTTGGGGGCCGGCAGCTGGGCATTGCCCGGGCCGAACAGCTCACCGCGGCTGCAAGCCAGCAGTTCATCGCGATCAAAAGAGTGTTGCTTGGTCACTGGAGCGTTCCGAGAGTCGAAGTGATGTACGCCGCGCACGGCAATCTGCCGCCATGCGGCCTGCCTAGTCTACTGTTCGTGGGGGCTGAATGCACCCCGTGGGCCTTCGATCATGGTCGTGGTAGACAGAAAGTCTGCTTTGACACTACAGATTCCGGGCAAAGCGCCGATAACGACAGCACACTTTTTTCGCGTTCTCTATCGCGGGAGTCCAATTCGACCATGTGGCCTCGGTTATCTTTCAATCGCCCGCTGATCTGGCTCGGGCTCTCGGCGATGTCAGCCGTCCTGTGGCTGCCGAGCGTCTCGCTCAGGCTCGGTGCGCTGTTGCTGATGGCGGTGGCCATGTGGGACGGCTGGCGTCAGGTGAAGCTCGAGCAGCGTCGCTCGCGGTTGACCGAGCAGGTGATGCGACAGTCGGGTGAGGCGGTGATGATCACCGACGATCAGCACCGTATCCAGGCGGTCAACCCGGCGTTTACCGAGCTCTCGGGGTTCGAGCTGTCCGAGGTGGCCGGCCTCAGCGCCAGCAACCTGGCGGCGGCGCGCCATGACAGCGCCTTCTTCGAGCGCTTCTGGCAGGCGCTGATCAGCGCCGGTCGCTGGGAAGGCGAGCTGTGGCAGCGACGCAAGGATGGCAGCGAGTACCCCATGTGGCTGGAGGTCCAGGTGATCACCGACCCCCATGGCCGCGCCGAGCACCATATCGCCACCTTTACCGATATCTCGCTGCGCAAGGCCCGGGAGCAGGACCTCAGGCGGATCGGTCGGGAGGATCCGCTGACCGGGCTGCCCAACCGTTTCCGTCTTCATGAATTGCTGGCCTCGCGTCTGCGTCATCTGCGTGCCGGTGAGTGCCTGGATCTGGCGCTGATCGATATCGATGGTTTCAAGGAGATCAACGACGGCCTCGGTGTCAGCGCCGGTGATCGATTGCTGGCACGTTTCGGCAAGCGCCTGGCCGGGCATGTGGCCGGCGGTGTGGTCGGGCGGCTGGGCGGGGACGAATTCATGGTCCTGCGTACCACTACCTACGACGATCACGAGCGCTGGGTCGAGGGCTTGAGGAGCCATCTGGGGGAGCCGTTCGAGATCGACGGCAGCACCTTGAGGCTCGGCATTACCATCGGCAGCTGTCGTGCCCCGGAAGACGGCAACGATGATGGCGTGCTGTTTCAGCGCATGGAGGCGGCGCTGGCGTCCGCCCGCCGCCATGGCGGTAATTGCTGCCAGCGCTTTCGGCCTGCCCTGGACGTCGGTGACGGTCCCAATCTGACGCTGCTCAATGACCTGCGGGAAGCCCTGGCCCAGGGAGGACAGCTGGAGCTTCACTACCAGCCGCAACATCGCCTCGCCGATGACGCCATGATCGGCATGGAGGCCTTGCTGCGCTGGCGACATCCCCGCGACGGGATGATCTCCCCGGCGGAGTTCATCCCCCTGGCGGAGCGTCATGGACTGATGGCGCCGCTGGGTGACTGGGTGATTCATCAGGCCTTGACCCAGCTCGCCCACTGGCGCTCGAGGGGGCTATCGCCGCTGCCGGTGTGGATCAACATCTCGGCGATGCAGCTGTTCCAGGGCGACCTGGAGAAGACCCTGGCCGCCGGCCGCGCGCGCCATGACGTGGCGTCCCAGTGGCTGGGGCTCGAGCTGACCGAGTCGGTGCTGCTGGACGATCGTGGCGGCGATATCGTGCCGCGACTGGAGCGATTGCGTGACCTGGGCCATCGCATCGCCCTCGACGACTTCGGTACCGGCTATTCGTCGCTGGGCTATCTCAAGGAGTTGCCGCTGGACAAGCTCAAGCTGGATCGTGCCTTCATCAAGGCGCTGCCGGGAGACAGCGCCGATGCGGCCATCGTCAACGCGGTTACGGCGATGGCGCGAGGGTTGTCACTGGAGATACTGGCCGAGGGCGTCGAAACCGCAGAACAGCGCGACTACCTGCGCCAGGCCGGTTGTGATGAGGTGCAGGGGTACTTCTACGCCCGGCCGATGCCGGCCCACGAGCTCGAAGCCCTGTGGCGGGAAAGCGCTACCCGTCAAGAGGCCAATACCCGTCAGGCGGTGGCCTGATGGCGCCTCTAGCCCTTGTTCAGCCTGAGCGTCGACGCAGGCCGATGCCGATGACCAGGCACAGCGAGGCCCAGATCAGTGCCTGGGCCGGCAGCAGCCAGTCGGCCAGCTCGACGCCCGCCAATGCCGCGCCGCCCAGGTAGGACGAGGGGCCGCCGATCAGGCCGCCGAGGGCGGCGAGCCAGGGGCGCGCCCATAGCCACTCCAGCGAGTGATGAATCAGGGTGGCGAACAGCGGCCACAGCCATAGAAGCCACAACGCCAGCGGACCGAGGCTCGGGCTCTGCGGGTCGAAGCGATAGCCGCCCAACGCCGCCAGCGAGCCATCGATCACGACCCCAGCCAGCAGAAACCCCAGCAACCAGCGCCATTCTCCGGGCTTGGCCAGCCAGCGCAGGTGCGCCACGATCACCGCCAGGGCAATGGCTCCGCCGGCCCAGGCGCCCATCAGCACACAGCCGAACCAGCCCAGCTGGAAGCCCGCCACATTGAGCAGCGAGGCCTGCCAGCGGGGGGGCATCGGTCCCCTGATCACGGCTTGCCGAGCCGAGTTCGCGGCCGCGCATCGGGCTTGGCCAGCAACAGGTGGCAGGTGCTGATGGTGCGCTCCGCGAAACCCGCCTCGCAGTAGCCCAGGTAGTAGCGCCACATCCGCACAAAGCGCTCGTCGTAGCCCAGCTTGCCGACCTGATCGAGGCTCGCCTCGAAACGCTGGCGCCACTCACGCAGGGTGCGGGCGTAGTGCGGGCCGATATCATCCAGATCGACAAGGTTCATCGAGGTGTGTTTCGTCAGGTTCTGCAGCAGTACCGTGGGCGATGGCAGAAAACCACCGGGAAAGATGTAGCGCTTGATGAAGTCCATCTCTCTGCGCGCGGCTTCATAGCGCTGGTCACGTACGGTGATGGCCTGCAGCAACGCCAGCCCCTGGGGCGCCAGCAACTGGTCCAGGGTCTTGAGGTAGCGCGGCAGGTAGTCGGCGCCGACCGCCTCCACCATCTCCACCGAAATCAGCCGGTCATAGCGCCCGCTAAGTTCGCGGTAGTCCTTGTTGAGCAGGGTGACCTTGTCCTCGAGTCCCTCCTCGGCCAGACGGCGAGCGGTATGCTCGTATTGCTCGCGGGAGATGGTGGTGGTGGTCACCCGGCAGCCGCGGGTACGGGCGGCATGGATCGCGAGTCCGCCCCAGCCGCTGCCGATCTCCAGCAGGTGGTGGTGAGGCCTGACGTCCAGCTTGTCGAGCATGACATCGAGCTTGTGGGTCGAGGCCTGCTCGAGGGTAGCCTCCGGGGAGGGGAAGATGGCACTGGAGTACATCCAGTGTTCACGGTCCAGAAAGGTCGCGAACAGGTCATTGCCGATGTCGTAGTGGGCCGCAATATGGCGCCGGGAGCCCTTGCGGGTATTGCGCTGCAGACGCAGCAGCGTGGACAGCAGGGCGCGTCCCAGGCCGGCCAGGCCGCCTTCCACATCGTCATTGACCCGGTCGATGTTGCGCGCAAACAGACGCACCAGTCCGACCAGATCGTCCACGTCCCAGTCACCGTCCATGTAGGCTTCTGCCGCCCCCAGGGTGCCGCCCAGCGCCATGCGCTTCCACACCCGACTGCGGCGTACCACCAGGGTTACGCTCAGTTCCCCCTGTTCCCCAAGCTGATGGCGCTCATGGCCGTCGACAAGGGTGATGCTGCCGTGGCGCAGTTGGCCCAATTGCGCCAGCACCCGAGGCTTGAGCCAGTGGCTGAGCCTGTCGCCGCGTCGGCTGATGGTGACGCCTTGTTCGCTCCTGAGTGTGGTCAAGACGGAGTCTCCTCGGATCTGGATGAGAGGCCTTCGGCCGGCGGTGGGTGATCGTGCAGCGGGACGCCCTTGAGCCACAGCTTGATTGCCTCCCAGTAGATGGCCGCCAGGGTCTTGGTGGCCATCCAGGGTTGCCGCGCAAGGCCGGCGAGCAGCGCCGGTCGGGTAGCCGGCCGGCCTGCCAGGGTCAGGGTGGCATCGAAGTGGCGCTGGCCATCCCGCCAGGTCTCCATGTGCATGGCGAGCTCACGCCCTGGGCTGTTGAAGCGCCAGTGGTAGGTCATGCCCATGGGCAGAAAGGGCGATACGTGCAGGTCCTTGTCGAACTCAGCGCGGTGGCTGTGACGCTCGGGGTCTACCGCGGCAGCGTAACGGGTGCGCTCGCGCCAGGGGGTATTGGTGACTTCACCGAGTATCGCGCCCAGACGCTCGCGTCCCTCGGCGTCGGGTTCGTGGTAGAGGTAGTAGAGCGAGATGGGATTGAACGACACCCAAGGAGAGCCAAGCTGGGTCAGCAGGCAGACGCGGCCCTGGGGCGCCTGGCCCAAGCGCTCGCGGACCTCGGCCCGGGCGGCGTCGGCCAGGGCTATCTCGCTGCCCCGTGCCGGCAGGTAATCCTCGCGCCTGAAGCGGGCCAGCGCCGGCCTGCGGGCACTGAAGCCGGGCACCCGGTCGAACAGTTCTGGCAGCTCCTCCAGGTCGAGCCAGGCCATCCATACGCGATAGGCAAACTCGTGGGGGCGCGGCAGAAAGCGCCGATGGCGCAGGGTGCCGCGGTAGATCCGCGAACGCGGTTTGGCGATCATGGTGCCACCGCCTCCAGCCGCTCATGGTCGCTTTCCTCGCAGCCCAGCGCCTTTGCCACCCGCAGCGCGCTCCACACGCCATCCTCGTGAAAGCCGTTGCGCCAGTAGGCGCCACAGAAGTGAGTACGCAACGCCGCAGAGGAGATCTCGGCATGACGCGCCTGGGCCAGGCTACCCTGGGCCGTGAACTGGGGATGGGCGTAGCGAAAGCGCCCGAGCACCTTGGCCGGGTCGATGCTGTCGGCGTCGTTCAGGGTCACGCAGAAGGTGTGCGGTGCGCTCAGGCGCTGGAGGATATTCATGTCGTAGGTGACCGAGACCCGGTCAGCGTCGCCGCGGCCGTCGAGGCGATAGTTCCAGCTGGCCCAGGCGCGTCGACGGCGCGGCAGCAGGCGTGTATCGGTGTGCAGTACCACCTCGTTGTCGGCGTAGGGCAACGCCGACAGCACCTCGCGTTCGGCGTGGCTGGGGTCATCGAGCAGCCCGAGCGCCTGGTCGGCGTGGCAGGCCAGCACCAGTTGGTCGAAGCGTTCCTCGCCTGCATCGGTGCGCAGCACCACGCCGTCGTGTTCCCGACGAATACCGCGCACCGGCGTTGCCAGGCGGATGGCGTCGGCGTAGGGCGCCACCATGGCATCGATATAGCCGCGCGATCCCCCTTCCACGGTGTACCACTGGGGCCTGTCGTTGACCGACAGCAGCCCATGGTGGTGGAAGAAGCGCAGGAAAAAGCGCGTGGGAAAGGCGCGGATATCGGCCAGGCTGGCCGACCAGATGGCGCCCCCCATGGGCAGCAGGTAGTGGCGCTGAAAGTCGTCGCTGAAGCCATGGCCATCGAGATAGTCGCCAAGGGGCATCAGCAGGGCATCGCTGGACGTATCCTGGCCCGGTCGCGCCAGATCGGCGATGGCCAGTCGGTTGAAGCGCAGGATCTCGCCCAGCAGGCGATAGAACGCAGGGCGCAGCAGGTTGCGACGCTGGGCAAACAGCGAGGTCAGGGTGTGGCCGTTGTACTCGAAGTCGCGGTCGGTGCGATGCACCGAGAAACTCATCTCGGTGGCCTGAGCGTTCACCCCGAGGTGTGCCAGCAGGCGCTGGAAGTGCGGATAGGTGCGGTCGTTGAAGACGATGAAGCCGGTATCGATGGCGTAGTCCCGCCCGTCCAGGCTGACATCCACGGTAGCGGTGTGTCCCCCCAGCCGGTCGGCGGCCTCGAACAGCGTCACCTGGTGACGCGCGCTCAAGTAGCGGGCGGCGGCCAGGCCGCTGATACCCCCACCGATCACCGCGATGCGCTGGGCCTCGAACGGCGGTTGAAGGCGAGTCATTGGTTGCGTTCCTTGTGGGGGGTGGAAGCGTCATCGTCTTCGCGCCTGACCAGGCGCTTGCCCAGGGCGATCCTCAGCCGCAGGGGCAGGATGCCCATGAACTTGACCAGGTAGGTGAAGCGCCGCGGGAAGTGGATGTCCCGTCGGCGTGCCGACAGTCCTTCGAAGATCGCCTTGGCCGCCTGTTCCGGCGTGACCGCCATGGGCATGGGGAAGTCGTTGCGTTCGGTCAACGGCGTCTTGACGAAGCCGGGGTGGATGACGCTGACGTCGATGCCTTGATGGGCCAGGTCGAGTCGCAGCGACTCGAGAAAGTAGCTCAGTGCCGCCTTGGACGCGCCGTAGGCTTCGGCACGCGGAAGCGCCAGATAGGCCGAAGCACTGGACGTCGCCACGATCTGCGGGCGGGCACCCTGGCGTCGGGCCTTGTGCAACAGCGGCAGAGCCACCTCGATGCCATGGATGGTGCCGAAGAAGTTGGGTTCGAAGTTGTCGCGAACCAGGGTGGTGTCGACGCGGCCGCCGTCGAGGTAGACGCAGGTCCCGGCGTTGAAGATCACCATGTCGAGGCCGTCGAAGGCCTCGTCGATGCGTGCGGCGGCCTCCTGCATCGACGCGCGGTCGGTGATGTCGGCGGGGACCGGCATGGCATTCTCGTGATCCTTGGCCAGTCGTTCGAGGCCAGCCTTGCCGCGCGAAGTCAGGGCGACGCGATGGCCATCGTCGAGCAGGCGTCGTGCCAGTGCCTCGCCGATGCCGGAGGTGGCGCCGGTCAGCCAGATGCGCTGAGGGTTGGGGTCGCGTGCCATCTACTGTCGCTCCTTTTGCGGTGCGGCCTTGCTGTCTGAGCTTGCTGTGGGCTCGATTCAAGCTCGCTGCGATTCACGCTTGTCGAGACTCACTCTTGTTGTACAAGGTCGGATCAGAATTCTGGGCCTGCTGTCAGCTACGTATCGGCGCCGTCCATGGTTTCAGCCGACGGTGCGTATATTTACCGAAGGCGCGGGCATCGACCGGCGCTGTCAGCCTCAACCGGCGGCGTGTCGCTTGATGCTGCGTATCACCGTGCCGAGCAACGGCAGGCGCTCGTAGAGCAGCGCACCGGCATCGAAGTGGTCCTGGTGGTGGACCACCTTGCCGCCGTCCGGTGAGGCGAAGCGCAATACCGAGCAGCCTTCCACGTCGATCTGGCGGCCTTTGCAAAGGCGCCGGTGGCGCAGCGCCATGGTCCAGCACACGAAGCCCCTGTCGCCGTCCCGCAGGCCATGGTGAAAGCGGAAGCGGCAGTCGATCACGTTGGCGTACAGGGCGTCGAAGTCGCGCTTCAGTGCCTCAATGCCTTCCACCCGATGCAAGGGGTCGATAAAGACGATGTCACTAGAATATATACTGTATAGCTTTTCTGTACAGGTATTGTCTAGTTTATTGAAGGTGTCGCAGAAGGTCGCCAGCACAGGGTCCTGGATCATGGGGGCTCCTTGTCGGTGTTGTTGTCGTCGGCAGATCGGACTGAGGTGGATCGGGCTTAGGTGGATCGGTCTGAGGTGGATCGGGCTTAGGTGGATCGGGCTTAGGTGGATCGGTCTGAGGTGGTCAGGGCTTAGGTGGTTCGTGCTTAGGTGGTTCGGGCTTAGGTGGTCAGGGTTTAGAGGGTTCGGGCTGGTGCGGATCAGCAAGGGGGTGTCAGTAAATCTGACCTGGGCTGAGCTATCTCACTAAAGCCCAAGCCAGACAGTAGTATGCCGAGTCCTTATCCCGTGTCCTTATCCCGCGTCCTTCGACAGGCTCTTGAAGGCGTCGAGTGCGCGCTCGCGGGCGGCGCGGTGGTCGACGATGGGGGCGGGGTAGTCGAGGTCGGTGAGCAGATCCCGGGTCGGGGCATGTCGCTTCTTCGGCGCCAGTGACGCAAGCTCCGGCACCCAGCGCGCGATGAACTCGCCTTCGGGATCGAAGCGTTCGGATTGGGTGGTGGGGTTGAAGATGCGGAAGTAGGGCGCGGCGTCGGTACCGGTGGACGCCGCCCACTGCCAGCCGCCGTTGTTGGCGGCGAATTCACCGTCGACCAGGTGCTCGAGGAAGAATCGCTCTCCACGTCGCCAGTCGATCAACAGATGCTTGGACAGGAACATGGCGGTCACCATGCGCAGGCGATTGTGCATCCAGCCGGTGGCGACCAGCTGGCGCATGGCGGCGTCGACCAGCGGATAGCCGGTGCGTCCTTCGCACCAGGCGGCAAAATCCTCGGGGGCATCGCGCCAGTCCAGGGCCTCGGTGTGGCGTTGAAAGGCCCGATAGCGGCACACCCTGGGGAAGCCTGTGGCCACGTGCTGGTAGAACTCTCGCCACACCAGTTCGCTGACCCAGGCGGTCAGGCCGGCGTCGCCGTCGCTCAAGCTACCGTCGTTGATCGCCATCACCGCCTGCATGCACTGACGCCAGGAGATCATGCCCAGCGCCAGATAGGGCGATAGCTCGCTGGTGCCGCGTCTGGCCGGGAAGTCCCGCTGCTCCCTGTAGCGCTTCGCCGGGCTGTCAGGGAAACCTCGCAGAAAGCGCGACAGACGGTCACTGGCGGCCTCCTCGCCGGCCGGCCAGTGGCGACCATCCACGCTCTTGTTCGGATAGTCGGGGCGCTGGCTGGCGCTGGAGGACAGCTCCAGCGGCGCCTGGCGCTCCGGTGGGTCCAGCACCTCGAGTCGCTCGGCGCTGATGGCCTTGTGCCAGGCCTTGGCGAAGGGGGTGAAGACGCCATAGTAGTCGCCCTTGCCGGTGAGCAGCTCGCCGGGACTGAAGGCCACGGCGTCGCGCAGGGCACGCGCCTCGAGGCCGTTGTGCTCGGCCTGCGCCAGCACCGCCTGGTCGCGCCTGACCTCATCGAGGGGGTACTCGCGATTGAAATAGAGGGCGTCGGCGCCGAGTTCCTCGGCCAGCGCCATCAGTGCCTGGGGGGCGTCATCGAAGCGTGGCACCTGACGCTGGATCAACGGAATATTGCGCTCGGCCAGGGCTTCGCCCAGGGCCTCCACGCCACGACACAGAAAGTCGAGCTTGTTGTCGCCGTGGCCATGTTCGCGCCACTGCTGTTCGGCGTGCAGAAAGACCCCGATAACCGGGCCGCGCCGGGCGGCGTGGTAAAGCGCAGTATTGTCGTGAATACGCAGATCGCTGCGAAACCAGACCAGAGTGACAGGCATGGGGAGCTCCCGCGAATCGTGTCGTGGTTAGAGTGGGCATCGCGCCGCGACGGGGATGATCAGGCTGTCTTGTCGTGGCTCAGTGCTGGCGAATCAGCGGCCTCAGCCGGTCCAGCGCCATGGGGATGTCGTCACCGAGCACCTCGATCTGGCTGTCGGCCAGTTCGGCGGCGCGGATGCGTGCCACCGGGCCGCACAGCGCCAGCGGAGTGTCGAGCTGTTCGGCCAGGCGAGGCAGCAGTCGACGGACCACGTCGGAGCGTTCGGCCTTGCCGCTGCACAGCACCACCGCACCGGGGCGCAGGCGCTCCAGCGCCAGCGGCAGATCGGTGAACGGCAGCGGCGCATCCATCAGGGCGATGCGGTAGCCGCGTTCACTGGCGGCGAGCGCCAGCATCAGGGTCCACAGCGAACCGTCATCGTCCGGCAGGGTGTCCAGCAGCAGGGTGGAACCACGGGCGGTGCGATTGGCGTGAAACAGGCGAATACCGATGCGCGTGCGCAGGAAGCTCTCCAGACTGCGTCGCTGCAAGGCCGCGCCAAGCTGCCCTTCCCAGCGCTCCTCGAGCTCTTGGACCACCGGCTGCCACAGCTCACTGATGCAGGTGCCGACCGGGTAGAGGGCCAGGGACTGCTGGTACAGGCCGTCCAGATGATCCATGTCGAGGGCATCCACCGCGCCCAGCATCTGGCGGCGCTGCGAGGTCCAGTCGCCGGCGGCGGGCGGTGCCGTCTCGGCGGGCTCGGGCTGGGTCAACAGATCCTTGACCTGACTGACCGGGACACCGCGGTTGAGCCATTGCAGAATACGTTCGACCCGCTCGATATCTTCCCGAGCGTAGAGGCGATGCCCCTTGGGCGTGCGGCGCGGCTCGATCAGTCCGTAGCGCCTCTCCCAGGCACGCAGGGTCACCGAATTGACCCCGGTGAGCCGCGACACTTCGCGGATGGGGTAGAGAGGAGATTCGGTGGGGGGCGCCGTATGACTCATGAGGGCCTCGATGCGTGTCCTGGTGCGATTGTGAAGGCGCAAGCTGCGCCCTGTCCCTGGAAGTTGTCGATGGCGTAGGTGACTCGACGTTTCCGTAGCTGTACAGACGCTACAAAGTGTACAACAGTTTTACCGCTTTTCGCTCACGCTGATTGAACGTCTAGGCTTAGTCCGAAAAGTCGGCGAGCGAAGGTTAGACAAGGCAAAAATCGGTGAGACAGCGCAGTTTACGGGGTGTAAATGAGCATGTTGATCCGATTTTTAACGCCGTATTACCGAGCGTAGGCACTTTTCAGACAAGCCCTAGGGGGCTGATCAGGGGGCGGGTGACAGCGTCTCGCCGACCTGGTCGGCCACTGCGCTTGCCAGCGCCTCGACGAACACGGGGTGTTCTCCTACCGGCGCCAGCAGCGTCAGTTCGAGCCCCGGGTGTTCGCTGCGCAGGGTGTCGATCTGGGCAGGCACATCCTTGCGCAGATGACGACCGGCGGCGAAGAACAGCGGCAGCACCTCGATGCGGGTAACGCCGGCTGCGCTCAGTTCGGCCACGGTGGTCTCCAGCGACGGCTCGCACAGCTCCATGTAGGACAGCCGGATCGGCGTGCCAAGGCGTGGCGCCAGGGCGTCGCGGAAGTGCTCGAAGGGCGCCCGCCAGTTGGGATCGCTGGAGCCGTGTGCAAGTAGTACCAGTGCGTATGACATGTTCGGTTTCCTGATGACCTGAAAATGGGTAAGCCTGCGACTGGCGCCCGCTTCAGGCGTCGGTGGCAGTACGATGCAGGGCCTCGGCGACGTGCACGCCCGACAGCCAGGCATCCTCGATACGTCCGCCGCGCAGACCGTCACCGGCGAGTGCCAGGCCATCCTCGCCGAGTCGGTGATCGGGCGCCGCCAGCGTAAGGTCCGCGGTGGCGTAGCGCCAGCGATGGGCACCGCTGGCCGTGATCTGGGGCAGAGAGGAAGCTGTCGGCAACCGGGTTGCGAGGGCCTTCTGCAGGGCTGCCGTCAGCCTGCTGGCCACGTCCTCGGCGTCATCCTCGAGATGGCGCTGACTCCACTCGTCCCGGGCCAGCAGCGAAAGCGTCTCGCTCTGGTGCTCGCGTCCGGGCTTACGATTCTGGCGAACCGCCAGGCGCAGCGGCCCCTGGTCAAAGCGTACCACTGGCCAGTCGGCGTCGATGCCCTCGAGCGTCAGCGCTGTGTCGAAGCGCACCCAGGCACTCCAGCAGGGCAGCATGCGGATCTCACGACAGGCCTGCGCCAGCGCCTCGTCGTGGGGGCGCAGCAGGGGTTCGGCCTGGGCCGCCGGCGCGGTCACCACCACCCGGTCGAAGGGGCCGTAGCTGTCACCCTGCGGGTCCTCTAGCCACCAGCCGTCCAGGCGATCGGTCAGGCGGGTGACGCGAGTCGCCGCAAACAGCTCATGGGGGGCGGCCAGGTGGCGGGTGATGGCGCTCATGCGTGGAGTGCCGCAGTAACGATGTTGATCGTCGCCTTCCTCATGCCAGGCGCCCGAGGCGTCGACCCGATAGCTGGAGGGCGGCCAGGGCGTGGCCACCCCTGCGGCTTCCCAGCGGTCGACCTCGGCGGCGAAGGCAGCGTCACGCACGCTGAAGTATTGAGCACCCAGGTCGAGGGATTCGTCTCCCTCTCGGCGAGAACTGCCACGCCCACCGGGCCCTCGGCCCTTGTCGAACAGCACCGCACGGTGACCGTGTCGGCGGAGCTGGCCGGCGCAAGCCAGGCCGCTGAACCCCGCTCCAATGATGGCGACCTGCAGCATCGACGGAAGCCCTCCTCGAGCCTGTGGTGTCAATATCTTGGATGTAGCGTATAAGTGATGTACAACTTGAGTCAAATGAAGTCCTAGACCGGCCAGCGCACAACCGACTAGGCTGAAATCAGGCTGGTCGCACGCTGCGGTGGTCGCTGCCGTCAAAGAGGGCCGACGGTATGTGGTCGGGGCCAGGGATCGTTGTGTATTGCGAGAGGACAAGCTATGCGAGTACTGATCACCGGTGGCAGTGGCTTTGTGGGCCAGCGTCTGTGTCGACGCCTGGTGGACGCCGGTCACCGCGTACAGGTGGTCTCCCGCTCACCGGCGCAGGCGGCGAAGGTGCTGCCCGAGGGAGCGGATGTACGGGTCAGCGCGCTGGACTTCGTCGACGCGCCGCCCGGGGTGCTGGTCAACCTGGCAGGCGAGCCCATCGCCGACAAGCGCTGGAGTGACACCCAGAAGGAAAGACTTATCGATTCGCGCATCAACGCCACCAGGGAACTGGTGATGCTGTGCGAACAGCTGTCGCAGACCGCCAAGGCCCCCAGGGTGCTGGTCAGTGGTTCGGCCATGGGCTTCTACGGCGATCAGGGCGGGGGCGAGGATGCGCCGCCGGTAACCGAGCAGACAGCGCCCCATGATGAATTTGCCCACCGCCTGTGCAAGCGCTGGGAACAGGCCGCCGCTGGAGTGAAGGACTTCGGCGTGCGCCTGGCGATCCTGCGCACCGGCCTGGTGCTGGATGAAGGCGGCGGCATGCTCAAGAAGCTGCTGCCACCGTTCAAGCTTGGGCTGGGGGGGCGGCTCGGCAAGGGCGATCAGTACATGCCCTGGATCCATCGCGAGGATCTGGTGGAAATGATCCTGTGGTTGATCGAGAAGGAGCACCTGAGCGGGCCCTTCAACGGCAGTGCCCCGGAGCCCGTCACCAACCGCGAGTTCACCGAAGCGATCGGGCGTCACCTGAAGCGCCCGACGCCCTTTCCGGTGCCGGCGATGGTGCTGGAGACCGCCTTCGGCGAGATGTCGCGGTTGCTGCTGACCGGCGCGCGCATGGTGCCGCAGCGCTTCGAGGAGGAGGGCTTCAGCTTTCGCTACCCGACCCTGGACAAGGCGCTGGACGACATTCTTTAAGACGGCGCGAGTTCCGCTGTTCGACACCGGCGGTCGCTACTGCCGGTCGAGACCCCAGGCGACTCACCTCACGCCAAGGCCTTGCACCGGATACATCTCGCAAACAACAGGAGCCCCGCGCTGTCGGTCGCAGCGCGGGGCCACCATATCCGAGACGATCCTTAGGCGCTGTCGTCGTCGATGGTCACGATTACACGCACGGCGTCCAGGCGCAGGCGGGTGCCTTCGATGGCCTGGTCCAGCGCCTGGCGCTCGTCGCGCAGGGCGGTGATCTCGTCCTCGCGTACCGACGGGTTGCGCTGTGCCAGGGCCTCGAGTCGGGTCAGCTCGTTGTCCAGCGTCTGGCGCATGCGCACCTGGGCGGCCTCGACGATCGTCGGCAGCTCTCGCTGGGCCTCGGCCTCGGCGCTGTCGAGCAGGTCGCGCAGCTGGTCGTGACGACTCTTGATCAGGTCCCGCGCCACCGCCTTCTTGACCTTCTTGAGGTTCTTCGAAAGACCGGTGAAAGACACCTTGTCGGTGAGGTTGGCGCCGGACTCGTCGAGCAGCACCCGCACCGCGGTGGGCGGCAGGAAGCGATTGAGGTGCAGGCGCTTCGGTGCCGGACAGTGGGTGCGGAACACCAGCTCCGCCATCAGCCGGCCGGCAGGGATCGCCGGATGCTTGAGCAGGGCAAGGGCGGTGTTGCCCATGTTGCCGTCGAGGATGCGGCCCATCATCTCGCGCAGCAGCGGGTGTTCCCAGGACAGCCGCTGGACGTCGTCCCGGGCCAGCGCGCGGGAGCGCGAGGTGGTCACGGTGAAGCCTTCCTCGCCCTTCACCAGCCCTGGCAGGCCGTCGAGCATGTGCGAGCCCGGTGACAGCAGGGTCAGGTCGTTGCCAAGTTCGCGACTGTCGACGCCGAAGATGTCCAGCGCCTGGTCGAGGTAGCGTGGCAGGGCGCGGTCCTCGTCGAGTTCGACGATCCCCTGCTTGACCGACTCGACCCGCTCGGGACGGCAGGCGTTGAGCTCCAGCAGGCGATTGCGACCGGCGTCGCGTTCCGCCAGCTTGGCGTCGAACAGCGCGCGGGTCTCGCCGATGACTTCTTCCAGAGCCTCGTCGTCGAGCAGGCTCTCGGCCAGGTCGTCGCCGAAGGCGTCGAACAGGTCATTGCCGATACCGTGCGGCGCACTGAAGGCGTCCATCCCCTCCTGATACCAGCGCAGCAGTTTCTCGCCGGGGCTGCCTTCGAACACCGGCACATGGATCTCGATGGCGTGGCGCTGGCCGATGCGGTCGAGACGGCCGATGCGCTGCTCAAGCTGATCCGGGTGCAGCGGCAGGTCGAACATCACCAGATGACGACAGAACTGGAAGTTGCGGCCTTCGGAGCCGATCTCGGAACACACCAGCACCTGGCAGCCGTCCTCGTCATCGGCGAAGGCGGCGGCGGCACGGTCGCGCTCGACCAGCGACAGGTCCTCGTGGAACACCGGCGCCTGTACCCCGCCGAGCACGCGCAGACCGTCGGACAGCCCCTGGGCGGTCTCGCGGTCGTGGGCGATCACCAGGACCTTGTCGTCGCCCATCTCGGTCAGCCGTTCAAGCAGCCAGGTCACCCGGGGGTCGAACTGCCACCAGGGTTCGGCGTTGAGCGGGTCCTCGGTCAGGGCGCTGTACATGCCGTCCAGATAGACCATCACCTCGGGGTGGTCGAGGCCGGTCTCGATCAGCAGCTCGTCGAGGTAGTCCTCGTCCCGCGCCAGGCGACGCAGCACTCGGCGATAGGACGACGGCAGCTCCAGCTTGTCGACGTGCAGGCGACGTTCGGGGAAGCCGCCGACGTGGCGGCGGCTGTTGCGGAACATCACGCGGCCGGTGCCGTGGCGGTCGAGCAGCTGGTCTCGCAGCTGGGCGCTGGCCTGCTGGCGCTGTTCCAGGCTGCATTCGGGGTTGGACAGGGTCGCCAGCAGCGCCTGGCTGTCGCCGTCGTCGGCGACCGCTCCGATGGTGTCCCGGGCGCCGGCATCCAGCGGCCCGTCGACATCGCCCAGGGCGTCGATGGCCTCGGCCACCGCCACATAGCCCTGCTCTTCGGCGCGGAAGGCCTCCAGGTCCGAGTAGCGATCGCGATCGAGCAGGCGCAGCCTGGCAAAGTGGCTGGCCAGCCCCATCTGTTCCGGCGTCGCGGTCAGCAGCAGCACGCCGTCGGTGGCGCCGGCCAGGCGCTCGACGCAGGCGTAGCCGGGGCCGACCTCGTCCTCGCTCCACTCCAGGTGGTGGGCTTCGTCGACGATCAGCAGGTCCCACTCGCAGGCTTCGGCCTGTTGCTGACGGTGGGTGTTGGCGAACAGCCAGTCCTGGCTTGCCAGCACCAGCTGGCCGGCCTCGAAGGGATTGGCATCGCCATGGGCCTGGCTCTGCTGTTCGTCGAGCAGGGTCACCGACAGCGAGAAGCGTCGCAGCAATTCCACCAGCCACTGGTGAGTCAGGCTTGCCGGCACCAGGATCAGCGCGCGCTCGACCCGCCCGGTCAGCAGCAGGCGATGCAGGATCAGTCCGGCTTCGATGGTCTTGCCGAGGCCGACTTCATCGGCCAGCAGCACGCGAGGCGCCTGACGCGAGGAGACCTCGTCGGCGATGTACAGCTGATGGGGGATCAGATCGATGCGTGGGCCGGCCAGACCCAGCGCCGGGTTCTGCTCGATGCGATGGTAGTGATGCAGGGTGCGAAAGCGCAGGTCGAACCAGTCGTTGCGATCGACCTGGCCGGTCAGCAGACGATCTCGGGCCTGGTCGAACTGCATGCTGTCGGCCAGCCGGGCCTCCGGCAATTCGCACAGCTCGCCCTTGTCGTCTTCGCCGATATAGACGATCAGGCCATCGATTTCCTTGGTGTCGTCCACCGTCATCTGCCAGCCCTCGGCGGACTGGATGCGATCACCACTGCCGAAGGCGACTCGGGTCAACGGGGCAAGACGGGTACTGTAGGTGCGGGTTTCCTGGCTGGCGCCGAAGAGCACGGTGACGCTGCGCGCGTCGCAGTTCAGGATAGTGCCCAGGCCGAGTTCGGCCTCGCCGTCGCTGATCCAGCGCTGGCCGGGAGAGAAGTCGCTCATGATGCCTCGGGAGATGCGTCGTTACGGTTCGTGGTCGCGGGCCAGGCCCGCCGCCGACAGGGCGCGGTATCTTACAGCAATCTTCAGTCTGGCTTAAGCGCCATCGTCATGCCCGTGATCAGATGTCGCATGGCGGCTGAAACCTTCGCATCGAGGCGTTCCCGAAACGCCCCCGCGCTTGCCGCCGTGCCCGGGCCAGCGATGAGCTCGGCCGTGAGGTGGCGGATTCAGGCTACGTCAGTGCAGGAAAAGACAGGTTGGGCGGGCCGAGGCGGGGTGTCCCCCTCGGCCCTGAGACTGCGGGTGCGGTTCACCTGCAGTATGTGCTCAGGTTGGCAAAGTTTCAGCGCGCCAGCCAGTCGTCCAGCAGAGGCAGGGTCAGCTCCCCCACATGGCGCTCGAGCAGCTTCCCTTCGGCGTCGAACAGCAGTGTCGTGGGTAGCCCGGGAGATTGACTCGCTGCCAGCAGTTGCTGGCGCGGGTCGAGCAGGGGGTAGCGAAAGTCCAGGCCGGCCTCGTCCAGGTAGCGCGCGACCTGAACCAGCGGCTCGCCCTGATTGGCCACGACCACGGTGACGTCGTCGCGTTGGTCGATGTCGGCCAGCAACGGCATCTCGCGCCGGCAAGGCGGGCACCAGGTGGCCCATAGATTGATGATCAGCGGCTTGCCGGTGGGGCCGCCTGCCAGCGAGGCCAGTTCGATGGGGGCGCCATCGACGTCTTCCAGGGTCAGCTCTGGCACGCGTTGCGGCGCCGGACTTGCCGACAGCGGCGCCCAGCTGACCAGCGCCAGCCAGCCAAGCGAGGCGACCAGGGTCAGACCCAGGGCACCGAGCAGGGCGCCGAGGCGGTCGCGCAGTGACCACAGGGTCCACAGGGCGGCGGCGACCAGCCCCCAGACCCCGCTGTAGCCGGGCAGCCACAGCTTGATGATATCCAGCCAGTTGTCCTGATAGGCGGCCCAGTGCGGCAGCACGTGCCCGAGGCGAGCGCCGACCAGCCAGGCCAGCATCAGGCCGTTGAACCAGCGACCGTGGCGGCGGCGGGGCAGGCCCAGCAGGAAGGCGCTGGCGGCCAGCAGCAACAGGGTGACGACGAGGGCGTAGAGACGCGGCAGGCTCACTAGCACCGGACCGATGGCGATGGCATCCATGGATGGGGCGAACTCCATTGGGGAAACGCGAAAGCACGAAAATGCGCAGGCGAGCAGGTACACTTGGTGGGCTCGATCCGGCAAGGCTACTGCGCCCGATGCGCGCTGTCATCCCGAGCCGCCTGCCGGGCCATCGGTTTTCGAGCCATCTCTCTGATCAGGATCTGTGATGTCACCACCCAAGACCTTCGACCCCCTGCGCGCCCTGGCCATCGGCAGCCAGGCCCTCGGCTTCGTGATGATCTTTGTGCTCGGCACCACCCTGGACCACCCGCGCCCGTGGCAGGGGCTCACCCTGGGGCTGATGCTGGTGGTGGCGCTGGTAGTAGCGATAGCCCGTCGTTACCGCAACAACCGCCTGCAGAAGTTCCGTGACGAACGGCGCCAGCGGCTGTTGGGTGATGATGAGGGCGATGACGAGGGACGAGACTGACGCTGGTAGTCAGCACTCTCTATCAGTCCGTCGTTACCGCAACAACCGCCTGCAGAAGTTCCGTGACGAACGGCGCCAGCGGCTTTTGTCAGAAGACGAGGGCGACGAAGAAGCAGGAGAAGGCGAGGGGCGCGATTGACCAACAGCGTCAGGCCCGGACCTCTCGGGTCGATGATGCGCAGCGAGCAGGGTCGATGGCGGTAAGCCTCAGCCAGTGCCCCTCCGGCATCCGGCATAGCACCACCCGAAAGGCGCACTGACGCGAGGTGCTGTTGTCTCCCTCCCAGCTCTGTACAAAGCCGCACTCGTGTCCGCAGTCTTCCAGGCGTCGACGCAGCGCAGGAAAGCTGGTGGCGTCGACCTCGAGATTCAGTGTTCTCGGCGGCGTCGGGGTGTGGCTCGCCAGCAACATCAGCACCTGGGTGTTCTCGCCGCCCCCCAATTCCAGGGTCACTCCAGTGTCGCTGGCGACCAGCACCCGAAGGCCCAGTGTCGTCTCGAAGAACCGACGCATTCCCGCCAGGTCGCTGACCTCCAGGGCGCCCGGCTCTAGACTGAGATGCTGCATGACATGCCTCCGTGGGATCATGTGTCGGATTCAGTCTGGCGCCGAAGCCGCCGGTTTTCCCTTCAAGCCTGTTTATGGCCTTTATCGCCTGGCGCTATGGGCGTGGCGATTGGCCGCTTGCAGGTGCCTCCTTGCAGCCCTTTCCAGGGCGTCTTGTCCAACTTCCTTTTCGTACAAGTGGACGACGTCTTCGTCGACAGGTCGCCCTGCCTGAGTATGACGAATCGGCGGCAATGACGTGACCGCTGCATGACAGCCAACCCCAACTCCTTGTTTTTTATACCTCTGGCGAGGTAATGCCGGAGCGCTTGCTCCGTGTGCAGGGAAATTTGTCATCTCAATGACATTGTCTAGACAACTGGCCTTCATCTTCGATGTCCAGACTGGCGCCATTCCTAGAGGAGAGGCGTCATGTCCATTCCCACCATCATCGTCGAGCGGCTCAACAAGAACTTCGGCCATAGCCGAGTGCTCGAGGATGTCAGTTTCGAGATCACCCCGGGGGAGATCGTTGCGCTGATCGGCCCATCCGGCTCCGGCAAGTCCACCCTGATGCGTCATCTGGTCGGACTGACCTGCTGCAACCGTGATCGCGGTGGCCGAGTCAGCCTGCTGGGGCGCGAGATCCAGGCCAGCGGTCGCCTTCGCCGGGCCAGCCGTGGCCAGCGCTGCCGGGTCGGCTACATCTTCCAGCAGTTCAACCTGGTCAATCGCCTCAGCGTGCTGACCAATGTGCTGATTGGCCAGCTCGGGCGCATGCCGCGGGCGCGGGCGCTGCTCGGTCGTTTCAGCGACGAGGAACGCCAACGGGCCCTCAAGTGCCTGGCTCGGGTCGGCCTCGAGGGCATGGCCTACCAGCGTGCCAACACCCTTTCCGGCGGTCAGCAGCAGCGGGTGGCCATCGCCCGGGTGCTGATGCAGGACGCCGACGTCATCCTCGCCGACGAGCCCATCGCCTCGCTGGACCCGCGCAGCGCCCGGGAGGTGATGGAGATCCTCGAGCGGATTCACGCCGAGGATAGCCGCACCGTGGTCATCACCCTGCATCAGGTCGATATCGCCCGGCGCTACTGCCACCGGGCCATCGCGCTCAAGGATGGGCGCCTGTACTTCGACGGCAAGACCTCCGAGCTGACCGACGCACGCCTCAAGACCCTGTACGAGAACGCCGGCCTCGACGAGCTGCGTGCCGGCAGTCAACCCGACCTGCCGTCACCGCTGCGTGAGCCGAGCTACACCCAGGCCCAGACGGCTGTGTCGGCGCAGGTCGTCCATAGCTGAGCCACCACATCCTGCGACACCTGTTCCCACAACGACCGATAACCTTCAGGAGAATCCCATGTCTCTCGCATCCTTTCGTCGCCTGTCGCTGCCATTGATCGCCGGTATCGGCCTCGCCGCCAGTGCCCAGCTGGCCGCCGCCGAGACCGAGACCCTCAAGTTCGGCATCATCTCCACCGAGGCCAGCCAGAATCTGGCGCCGCTGTGGGACCCGTTCCTGGCCGACATGTCCGAGCAGATCGGCATGGAGGTCGAGCCCTTCTTCGCCACCGACTACGCCGCGGTGATCCAGGCCATGCGCTTTGATCAGATCGACCTGGCCTGGTACGGCAACAAGTCGGCCATGGAAGCCGTCGATCGTGCCGACGGCGAGATCTTCGCCCAGACCGTGGCGGCCAACGGAGCCCCGGGCTACTGGAGTCTGATGATCACCCACAAGGACAGCGACATCGAAAGCGTCGATGACGTCCTGGCCAACGCCTCCGAGCTGGTGTTCGGCAACGGCGATCCCAACTCCACCTCCGGCTATCTGGTGCCGGGCTACTACGTCTTCGCCAAGAACGGTGTCGACGCCTCGTCAGCCTTCAAGCGCACCCTGAACTCCAGCCACGAGACCAACGCCCTGGCGGTGGCCAATCAGCAGGTCGACGTGGCCACCTTCAATACCGAAGGCATGGAGCGTCTGGAAGTGACCGCGCCGGACAAGGCCGAGCAGCTGCGGGTGATCTGGAAGTCGCCGCTGATCCCGTCCGACCCGCTGGTGTGGCGCGGCGACCTGGACGACGCCACCAAGGAAAAGCTGCGTGAGTTCTTCCTGAACTACGGCGATGACGCCGAAGAGCAGCAGATTCTCGAGCCGCTGCAGTGGTCTGGCTTCGATGCCTCCGACAACGACCAGCTGTTGCCGATCCGTCAGCTGGCGCTGTTCAAGGAGCGCTCCGAGGTGGCCAAGGACGAAAGCCTGGACGAAGGCGATCGCGAGACCCGACTGGCCGAGATCGACAGCCAGCTCGACGATCTCGATGCGCGCATGAAGGAAGTGCAGGCCGCCGAGGCGATGCCCGAGGATGCCGCCACCAACGCCGGCTGATGTGACGCCAGGCCGCGCCGGGACGAAGGCCCGGCGCGGCCTGGACCGCTCACGCTGTCACCGCTTTCTCAAGTTCCCCCAGGAAAACGCATGACCACCCAGACACAACTTTCCGGCATCAGCCTGCCGCCCAAGCGTAGCTGGACCACCCTGGCGCTGTGGGGCGTCGGCCTGGCGGTGCTGGCCTGGTCCTGGCAGGGCGTCGAGATGCGCCCGAGCCTGCTGGTGACCAACGCCGACAATATGGCGACCCTGGCCGGCGACTTCTTTCCCCCGGCCTTCGGCAACCTCGGCCACTACATCGAGCAGATGCTGGTGACCATCCAGATCGCCATCTGGGGCACCCTGCTGGCCATCCTGGTCGCCATTCCTGCGAGCCTTCTGTGCTCCGAGAATCTGGTGCCCTGGTGGGTCTACCAGCCGGTGCGCCGACTGATGGACGCCACCCGTGCCATCAACGAGCTGGTATTCGCCATGCTGTTCGTGGTGGCGGTGGGGCTTGGGCCTTTCGCCGGAACCCTGGCGCTGTTCATCCACACCACCGGGGTGCTGGCCAAGCTGTTTTCCGAAGCGGTGGAAGCCGCCGAGGCCGGGCCCATGGAAGGCATTCGGGTCACCGGAGCAGGGCGCATCGAGGAGATCGTGTTCGGTCTGATTCCCCAGGTGCTGCCGCTGTGGATCTCGGTGAGCCTGTATCGCTTCGAGTCCAACATCCGCTCGGCCACGGTGCTCGGCATGGTCGGTGGCGGCGGTATCGGGGTGGCGCTGTGGGAGACCATGCGCGGATTCCAGTACGCCGAGACGGCCACCATCATGCTGGTGATCATCATCGCCGTGACGGCGCTGGACATGGCCTCGCAGTTCGTACGCAAGCGCTTCATCTAGGCTGACACAGCAGAGCCGAGTAAGCAGACCAGAACGGCTGGTCTGCCGGTGGCTTCGGCCACCACCCGATACCTTCTTTTTTGGAGCGAAGATGTCTAGACAAGTGACCGAGGCAGGCAGCCCGCCGCGCTATCGCCAGTTGGCCGATGTCCTCTCGCGCGAAGTCCGGGCGCAGTACTCTCCCGGCGATCTGCTGCCCAGCGAAGCGGCGCTGTCCAGGCGCTTCGGCGTCAACCGCCACACCGTACGCCGGGCGCTGGACGAACTGGTGGCCGCCGGCATGGTGACCCGTCACCAGGGCCGTGGCACCCAGGTGGTGGACCGCCGCCTGGACTATGCGGTCAACGCCGCCAGCAAGGTCACCCACAACCTGGCGGAACTGGGCCTGGCCACCGAGACCTGCTGCCTGACCCAGGGCCTGGCGGTGCCGCCGGAGGCCATCGCCCAGCGCTTTGCGCGTGGGCCGGGCGAGAGCCTTCTGTGTGTCGACACCATGCGCCATGTCGACCGGGCCCCGCTGTTGCGGCTGCGCCACTGGTTCGACCCCGAACGGGTGCCGGGCTGGCTAGATCGCTATCGCGGTGGTTCGACCCGGGCGCTGCTGGACCAGCACTACGGGCTGCGCCTGAGGCGCTCCCGGGTGCGCCTGGAAGCGGTCCAGGCCGACGCCGACGACAGCCGCATGCTGCAGTGCGCCCGCCTGGCGCCGCTGGTGGTGCTGACCAGTGACAACGTCGACGCCGATGGTCGTCTGGTGGAGATCTCCGTCAGTCGGGCACGGGCCGATCGGCTGGCCTATCACTTCGACTTTCCCGCGGACGAGCGTCCGCAGTCCCACGACGAGGGCTTCTCATGACACCGACCATGACCCCGACGCAACGTCATCGCCTGCTCGCGTTGACTCCTTTCGACCGTCTTGCGCAAGGCTGGCAGTCCCTGGGCATCCAGGCGAGCCACCGCTGCGTGCGTGGCCCCGAGACCGGCATGGCGATGGTCCGTGGCCGCATGGGCGGCAGTGGATCGGCCTTCAACCTGGGCGAGATGACCCTGACCCGGGCCAGCGTCGCCCTCGATGACGGCACCCTTGGCCATGGCTGGGTGCGTGGTCGCGACAAGGCCCACGCCGAGCTGATCGCCCTGGTCGACGCCTGCGCTCACCACGACCACTGGGCCAGGCGTATCGACAGCGAACTGATGGCACCGCTCGAGCAGGCACTCGATGAGCAGCGCAACCAGGCCTCGCAGACCGCCGCCGCCACCCGCGTCGACTTCTTCACCATGGTAAGGGGCGAATGAACATGACTCAGCAGACCTCCGAGGCCGTCCGGCCCCACGACTGGCCGGGACTCGCCGATCCCGTTCACGACAGCCAGCGGCTGTTTCGTCAGCTGCTCGGCGCCATGTCCGAGCCCGGCACCCTGACCGAGCTTGTCTTGCCGGAGCTGCCGGCCGGCGCGGCGATCTCGCCCGCCGCCTGGGGCGCGCTGCTGGCGCTGTGCGACCTCGACACCCGGGTGTGGGTGGACGAGGGGCTGGCTGGCGCCAACCTCGCCGCCGCCCTGGCCTTCCACACCGGGGCGCGACTGACCGACGACCCGGCCCAGGCCGACTTCGCCCTGGTGACCCCTGACACCCTGTCCCGCGAGGACGGCTTCGCGCTGGGCTCGGACGCCTGGCCCGATCGCAGCACCACCCTGATCGTGATGGTCGAGGCGCTGGCGCAGGGCGAGGACTGGTGGTTATCCGGTCCCGGGGTACCCGGTCAGCGCGGCCTTGCGCTGGGTAACGCCGAGCGCGTGCTGCCGTTGATGCGTGTGCTCGCCGCCAATCGTGCCCACTTCCCCCGGGGGCTGGACGCCTTTATCAGCAGCGGGACGCGACTCACTGCCATCGCCCGCAGCACCCGCCTGGCCGGACCTGGATTGGCCGCCACCGATGACGCCGAACGCCAAGAGGAGACCGCCTGATGTATGTTGCCGTGAAAGGAGGCGAGAAGGCCATCGCCAATGCCCATCGCTGGATGGCCGATCGTCGTCGTGGAGAGCGCGACCAGCGCGAACTCGAGGTGTCCCAGGTCCAGCAACAGCTGGGGCTGGCGGTGGACAGGGTGATGGCCGAGGCCTCGCTGTACGATCCCGAGCTCGCCGCCCTGGCGCTCAAGCAGGCCAGCGGCGACACCGTCGAGGCGGTGTTTCTGCTGCGCGCCTATCGCACGACCTTGCCGAGGCTGGCCGAGACGCTGCCGGTGGATACCGGCGCCATGCGCATCGAGCGTCGCATCAGCGCCACCTTCAAGGACGTGCCCGGCGGCCAGGTGCTGGGCCCGACCTACGACTATACCCACCGGCTGCTCGACTTCATGCTGCTGGCCGGCGAGGAGGCCGAGAACGCCACACCGGCGGCGCAGGGTGCCGAGGAAGGTCTCGAGGCCTGCCCCCAGATCCTCGACTGTCTCAACCATGAAGGGCTGATCGAGCAAGAACAGGACGACGGCAGCGAGCCCTACGACATCACCCGCGATCCCCCCGACTTTCCGGTGGATCGCGCCACCCGGCTGCAGATGCTGGCGCGTGGCGACGAGGGCTACCTGCTGGCGCTGGGCTATTCGACCCAGCGGGGCTACGGGCGCAATCACCCCTTCGCCGGCGAGATCCGCCAGGGTGCGGTGGAGGTCGAGATCGAGGTCGAGGGCTTCGACGGACCGGTGTGCGTCGGCGAGATCGCCATGAGCGAGTGCCAGATGATCAACCAGTTCGCCGGCAGCGGTGACACCGCCCCCCAGTTCACCCGGGGCTACGGCCTGGCCTTCGGCCGCAACGAGCGCAAGACCATGGCCATGGCGCTGGTCGACCGCGCCCTGCGCGCCGAGGAGCTTGGCGAGCCGATCCAGAGCCCGGCCCAGCAGGCCGAGTTCGTGCTGGCCCACGCCGACAGCGTCGAGGCCTCGGGCTTCGTCTCGCACCTGAAGCTGCCGCACTACGTCGACTTCCAGTCGGAGCTTGAGCTGATTCGCCGCCTGCGTCGTGAGCACGCCGAGCGTACCGCCGCCACGGCCGAGGCCGTGTCCGACACCCAAGCCGCCGGCGCACGCCCTGCACCAGGCGATGGCGACAGTACCCGTTCCGAAAAAGCCCAGACCGCGAACGCCCAGGCCAAGAACGTCCAGGAGAACGTCCGATGAACACCGCCATCGACAGCGGCTACAACTTCGCCTACCTGGACGAGCAGACCAAGCGCATGATCCGTCGCGCCCTGCTCAAGGCGGTGGCGATCCCCGGCTACCAGGTGCCCTTCGGCGGGCGCGAGATGCCGATGCCCTACGGCTGGGGCACCGGTGGCATGCAGTTGACCGCCAGCGTGCTGGGCGCCGACGACACCCTCAAGGTGATCGACCAGGGCGCCGACGACACCACCAACGCGGTCAGCATCCGCGCCTTCTTCGAGCGCGTCGCCGGGGTCGAGACCACCACCGCCACGGCACAGGCCAGCGTGATCCAGACCCGTCACCGGATTCCCGAGAAGACCCTGCGCGCCGACCAGATCCTGATCTTCCAGGTGCCGATCCCCGAGCCGCTGCGCTTTATCGAGCCCAGCGAGGAAGAGACCCGGGTCATGCACGCGCTTGAGGAGTACGGGGTGATGCACGTCAAGCTCTACGAGGACATCGCCCACCACGGCCATATCGCCACCACCTACGCCTACCCGGTGAAGGTCGACGGGCGCTACGTGATGGACCCCTCGCCGATTCCCAAGTTCGACAACCCCAAGCTGCACATGAGCGAGGCGCTGATGCTGTTCGGCGCCGGCCGCGAGAAGCGCCTCTACGCGATTCCGCCACATACCCGGGTGGAGAGCCTCGACTTCGAGGACCACCCCTTCGAGATCCAGGCCTGGGACGAGCCCTGCGCCATCTGCGGGGCCACCGACAGCTACCTGGACGAGGTCATCATCGATGATCAGGGCGCACGCATGTTCGTGTGCTCGGATACCGACTACTGCAACTCCCGCAGCGAGGAGAAGGCATGAAGCGCCCACAGCTTGAACGTCCCGCCCTGCTCGAGGCCCGCGCCATCCAGCGCCTGTACGGCCCCGGCAAGGGCTGCGAGGAGATCGACTTCACCCTGCACCAGGGCGAGGTGCTGGGCATCGTCGGCGAGTCCGGCTCGGGCAAGTCGACCCTGTTGCGGGTGCTCTCCGGGCTCGAGGCGCCGGATCACGGTCAGGTGGTCTATCACGCCGGGGAAGCCGGCTCGGTCGGCGGCTCCCCCGGCAAGGACGAAGCGCTCGACCTCTACGCCATCAGCGAGGCACGCCGCCGCGCCCTGCTGCGCATGGAGTGGGGCCTGGTCCACCAGAACCCCCGGGATGGCCTGCGCCTGGGCGTTTCCGCAGGGGCCAACGTCGGCGAGCGGCTGATGGCGCTGGGCCAGCGTCACTATGGCGAACTGCGCGCCGCCGGCCAGGACTGGATGGGCCGGGTCGAGCTCGACCCGGCGCGCATCGACGACGCGCCCCAGACCTTTTCCGGTGGCATGCAGCAGCGCCTGCAGATCGCCCGCACCCTGGTGACCCAGCCCAGGCTGGTGTTCATGGACGAGCCCACCGGCGGCCTCGACGTCTCGGTCCAGGCGCGGCTTCTGGACATGCTGCGCACCCTGACCCGGGAGCTCGGCCTGTCGGTGATCCTGGTCACCCACGACCTGGCAGTGGCCAGGCTGCTGGCCCACCGCCTGATGGTGATGCGCCGGGGCAGGGTGGTGGAGGCCGGGCTGACCGATCAGATCCTCGATGATCCGCAGCATCCCTACACCCAGCTGTTGGTGTCCTCGGTGCTGACGCCATGAATTCGCTTGCTCAGGAGTCCAAGATGACGTCCCCCTTTCTTACCGCCCGGCGGCTCGACAAGACCTTCGTGCTGCACGCCCAGGGCGGCCAGGCGCTGCCGGTGATGCGCGGTCTCGATCTGTCCCTGTCGCCGGGCGAGTGCCTGGTGCTGGCCGGGCGCAGCGGCATCGGCAAGAGCACCCTGTTGAAGATGGTCAACGGCAACTACCGGGTCAGCGGCGGGCAGCTGACGCTGCACTTCGAGGATGGCGAACTCGAGCTGTCGGCGCTGCCGGCCCACGCCTGGCACCTGCTGCGGCGCGACGTGATCGGCTACGTCAGCCAGTTTCTGCGGGTGGTGCCCCGGGTCTCGGCCCGGGAGGTGGTGATGGAGCCGCTGCTGGCCCGGGGCTGCGACGTGTCCGAGGCCCGCGCCCGTGCCGAGGCCCTGCTGGCGCGGCTCAACCTGCCCGAGCGACTGTGGGAGCTGGCGCCGGGCACCTTCTCCGGCGGTGAGCAGCAGCGGGTCAATATCGCCCGTGGCTTTATCGCCGAGCACCCGCTGTTGCTGCTCGACGAGCCCACGGCGTCGCTGGACGCCGCCAACCGCGAGGTGGTGGTGCAGTTGATCGAGGAGGCCAAGGCCCGTGGCACCGCCATGCTCGGCATCTTCCACGACGAGGAGGTGCGCGAGCGGGTCGCCGATCGCCTGCTGGAGCTGGAAGGGCATATGCTGCTTGCTGGCACCGACGCTGACCGCACCGCGTCAGACCATACCTCATTCCGTCAGACCGACTCCGGGGAGTCTCTTTCATGAACCAGGATCAGATTCTGACCAACGCCAGGCTGGTGCTCGACGACGAGGTGGTGCACGGCAGCCTGGTGATCAAGGACGGCGTGATCAAGGCGCTGGAACGCGGCCCGGTGTCGCTGCCGGGGGTGACCGACTGCCAGGGCGATATCCTGATGCCCGGCATGATCGAGCTGCACACCGACAATATGGAAAAGTACTTCCAGCCAAGGCCCAAGGTGTCCTGGCCGGGCCGCCAGGCGGCGCTGGCCCACGACGCCCAGATGGCCGCCAGCGGCATCACCACGGTGTTCGACGCGGTGTCGATCGGTGACGTCGACGAGCAGAGCATGCGCCACGGGGCCCTCGACGAGATGGTCTCGTCCCTGGCTGCGATCAACGACAACGGCATGGCCCGGGTCGACCACCGTCTGCACCTGCGCTGCGAGGTGTGCCACCCGGATACTCTGGCGCGTTTCAAGAGCTTCATGGACTCGCCGCTGCTGGGGCTGGTGTCGCTGATGGATCACTCGCCGGGCCAGCGCCAGTTCGCCAGCCTTGACGCCTACCGGGTCTACTACCAGGGCAAGTACGGCCTGGACGATGCCAGCCTCGAGGCCTTTATCGAGAAGCAGCTGGCCAACAGCGCCGCCTATTCCAGCGCCCACCGTCGCGCCATCGCCGAGCTGTGCAGCGAGCGCGGCCTGGCCCTGGCCAGCCATGACGACGCCACCGTCGCCCATGTGGCGGAAAGCCTCGAGTACGGCACCCGGGTAGCGGAGTTTCCCACCACCCGGGAGGCCGCCGAGGCCTCCCATCGTCACGGCATGGCGGTGATGATGGGCGCCCCCAACGTGGTCCGCGGCGGCTCCCACTCCGGCAATATCGCCGCGGCCGAGCTGGTGCGCCTGGGCGTGCTCGACATCCTGTCCTCCGACTACTACCCGGCGGCGCTGCTCGATGCGGTCTTCCGTATCGCCGCCATGGAGGACGGCTACGACCTGCCCCGCGCGGTGGCCACGGCCTCGCGTAGGCCGGCCGAGGCCGTGGGCCTGGACGATCGCGGACGCATCGCTCAGGGGCTGCGCGCCGACCTGGTGCGGGTGCGCGAGGTCGACGGCCATCCGCTGGTCCAGCGCGTGTGGTGCGCGGGCAGGCAGGTGCACTGATGCTGGTCTACCTGATCGGCGCCAGCGGCGTGGGCAAGGACAGCCTGCTCGACGCCGTGCGAAAGCGGCGCCCGGACCTGCTGGTGGCGCACCGCTACATCACCCGGCCAAGCGGCGTCGGCGAGGACTCGGTGGCGCTGTCGCCGGCCGAGTTCGAGGCCCGGCGGGCACGCGGCCTGTTCTGCCTTGACTGGGTCGCCCACGGGCTTCACTACGGCGTTGGCATCGAGGTGGAGGCCTGGCTGGCGGCCGGGGCCACGGTACTGCTCAACGGCAGTCGTCGCGAGCTCGCGGCCGCCCGTGCGCGCTTCGGCGAGCGCCTCACGCCGGTGGTGGTGACCGCCCCGCCCGGGGTGCTGCGTGAGCGGCTCGCCAGGCGCGGGCGCGAGAGCGACGATCAGATCGAGGCGCGCCTTGCGCGCCACGCCGAGGTGGAGGCCGAACTCGAGCGCTGCCATCCGGCGCTGGATCGCGTCGACAACGGTGGCAGCCTGGACGAGAGCGTCCGGGCGCTGGAGGCGATCATCGCCTCCCGCCTCTGACGGAGCCGGCGTCGAGCCTGTCGGCGCCGGCCTTGTGTCCATCGTCGACTACAGCGGCAGTGCGTACCACCTCATCAGCGCAAGCGGCTTGTGCCTCTTGCTTCAGCTCGGAGACTTCCATGGAGTTTCGCTTCAACGGCACCGGAGACAGCGCCCAGGTGCCTCGCTTCGGCTGCGACTGTCGCGCCTGCACTCGGGCCAGGGTGTTCACCAGCCATCAGCGTGGCCCCTGCTGCGCCGAGCTGAGCGTGGACGGCCGGCGCTACCTGCTCGACGCCGGGCGCATGGACCTGGCCCATAGCTGCGAGCTGGAGCGTCCCGCCGCCTTCTTCGTCACCCACTACCACGCCGACCATGTGCAGGGGCTGTTTCACCTGCGCTGGGGGACCGGCACGTCGATCCCGGTCTACGGTCCCAAGGATCCCAGCGGCTGCGCCGATCTCTATCGCAACAGCGGCATCCTCGACTTCCAGCCGGGGCTCAAGCCGTTCAAGCCGCTGGACTTCGATGGGCTGTCGGTGACCCCGGTGCCGCTCAATCACAGCAAGCCGACGCTCGGTTACTGCCTGGATGATGGCGGCACCCGCCTGGCCTACCTGACCGACACCCAGGGTCTGCCCGGCGCCACCGAGCGTTTTCTGCGCCAGTGGGACGCCGACGTCGTCGTGCTCGACGCCTGCCACCCGGCCAGCCAGCTCGAGACGCGCAACCACAACAGCATCACCCAGGCGCTGGAGATCATCACCCGGCTCGACCCGCCCCGGGCCTATCTCACCCACATCAGCCATGAACTGGACGCCGAGCGTCTGGACCAGCCGACCCCCTTGCCGCCCAAGGTGCGCATCGCCCGGGATGGCGAGACGTTGGAGGACTGGGATCGCCTGGACGCCGTCTGCTAGCCAGTTGCGGCCTTGGCTTCCTTCATGCTGACGTATCTGCGAGAGCACCCCTGATCATGTCCGATGTCCCCACGCCGTCTGTGTCTGACGGCTCCTTATCTTGTGAATCGCCCAGTGACTCGCCCAGTGGCTCATCCAGAGACTCATCCAGCGCGCTGGACCAGCCGACGTCCCCGCGTCTGTCCGAGCGGCCCAACGTCGCTACCGACGCTCGCCTGCACCACAGCGAGCTTGGGCGCTTCACCGAGGTCGGCAGTCGCTGCGTTTTCAACCATGTCAGTCTCGGCGACTACAGCTATATCGAACGTGACGGCGACGTCATGTTCGCCACCATCGGCAAGTTCACCTCCATCGCTGCCAGCGTGCGCATCAATCCGAGCAACCACCCCTGGTGGCGGCCGACCCTGCATCACTTCAGCTATCGCCCCGGCAAGTTCGGTTTCAGCGACGAGGCCCTCGACGGCGAGGTATTCGCCTGGCGCGAGGCCGATCGGGTGGTCATCGGCCACGACGTCTGGATCGGCCACGGCGCCATCGTGCTGCCCGGCGTGACCATCGGTCACGGCGCCATCGTCGGCGCCGGCAGCGTGGTGACCAGAGACGTGCCGGCCTACCACATCGTGGTGGGCAACCCCGCCCGGGTGCTCAGGCCACGCTTCGATGATCCCGCCATCGCCGAACGGCTCGAACGACTGGCCTGGTGGGACTGGTCGGACGAGCGTATCAAGGCCCATCTGAAGGGCTTTCAAGGCAACGTCGAGGACTTTCTGGCCGAGGCGGAGCGGGGGACATCCAGTTAGGGACAAGAGGGGCTGGCGGTGTGGGGGAGGCTTCATGACCCCTAGTCGGTTGGACATTGACGTTATAGGGCGCCGACATACGCCAGCGACTTTGCTGAATTGAAACGATTGATGACGCTTTGATGGCAGCGTTGTGAATCGCCGCCTAGCTTTCCTGAATCGTCGGGGGGAGCGCTCGAGCAGTGGCCAGGGCTCGCAGATTCTCTCCGGCTCTGTCGGCGACCGACCCTGCTCAGGAGTGCCCCTTTTGATCCACCGCCTCTTTTCCCCAGTGCAGCGCCCCCCGACCCTGACGGAGGCGCTGGTATCGCTGATCGCCCTGGTGGTCGGCATCGGCGTGTCCATCGTCGTCTACGGGCTCGACCCGCAGATTCCCATGTTGCTCGGGGTGATCGTGGCAAGTCTGGTGGCGCTGCGCTGCGGCTACCGCTGGGACGATATTCAGGAAGGCATGGTGCGAGGCATCCACAACGCCCTGCCGGCGCTGATCATCCTGATGGTGGTAGGGGTGCTGATCGGGGTGTGGATTCAGGCCGGGGTGGTGCCGACGCTGATTTCCTATGGCCTCAAGCTTCTGTCGCCGACGATCTTCCTGCCGGCGGCGGTGGTCATCTGCGCCATCTCGTCGCTGGCGACCGGGTCGAGCTGGGGCACCTCCGGCACCCTGGGGGTGGCGCTGATGGGGATCGGCGGCTCGCTGGGGATTCCGCTGCCGCTGGTGGCCGGGGCGGTGCTGTCCGGGGCCTACTTCGGCGACAAGATGTCGCCTCTGTCGGATACCACCAACCTGGCACCGGCCATGGCCGGTACCGACCTGTTCACCCATATCAAGCACATGTCCTACACCACCGGGGTCAGCATTGGCCTGACCCTGGTGATCGAGATGGCGCTGAGCCTTTACTACTCGGGCACGTCCGGCGGGCTCGAGCGGGTCGAGGTGATGCAGCAGACCCTGGCGGCGCACTACGTCATCAACCCGGTGCTGCTGCTGCCGCCCTTGCTGGTGCTGTTCGTTTCCTACAAGCGGCTGCCGGCGATACCCGGCATCACCCTGGGGGTCATCGCCGGTGGTCTCTGTGCGCTGGGCATGCAGGGGGCCGGCTACGCTGAACTGATGCAGGTGGCCTTTGGTGGCGTGACCTCCGATACCGGCGTCGAGGCGGTGGACAGCCTGCTTAGCCGCGGCGGCCTGAATTCGATGTTCTACACCATCAGTCTGGTCATTGTGGCGATGATGTTCGGCGGGGTCATGGAGCGCACCCAGCAGCTCAGGACCATCGCCGAGACCATTCTGAAGGCGGCAAGGACCCGGGGCTCGCTGATCCTGTCCACGGTGCTGACGTCGATCGGCGCCAATGTGGTGCTGTGCGATCAGTACATGGCCATCGTCATGGGCGCACGCACCTACGCCGAGGCCTACCGAGAGCGGGGACTGGCGCCGGAGAACCTGTCCCGGGCGGTGGAGGATTCGGCCACCGTCACCGCCAATCTGGTGCCCTGGAACTCCGGTGGTGCCTACCAGGCGGCGACGCTGGGGGTCGCGACGATTGCCTATCTGCCGTTCAACTTCTTCTGCTGGCTGTCGCCGCTGGTCACCGTGCTCTACGGCTACACCGGCTGGACGATCAAGCCGTTGGCAGCACCCGAGGACGACGCCACGCCAGCGGTACCAGGCGCCAAGGAGTGAAGACAGCGCCAAGGGGGCGGTGGCGCGGCCGCCCGGCGAGAGGGGAGGCGGGACGGGTTTATCCAGTGACCGCCTCCATTGCCGCCGGCACATCAAGGATCAGTGGCTGATCATCCAGGGGCGCGCAGTCGGAAAGGTCTTGTGACCGTCGGCGGTGTAGAACAGCCTGGGCTTGTCGCGCGGTCGATGCCGGCAGCCGCCGTCCTGCTCGCTTGCGTGGTTGCCGTGGCGGGGCTCATGGGCCGCGCGTTCATTTCTGTCCATGGCCTGGCGACGCTCTGGCGCCATGTCGAGCAGCCCCGGTGACACCAGCAACACCCTTGGTGCCAGGTCGCCGCACTCTGGGCAGGGCTGGGTATCGCCGCTGGCATCCATCGCGACCAGTTCATGAAACAGACCGTGCTCAGGGCACTTGTAGTCGTAGACGGGCATCTGTCAGCTCCTCCTCAATGGTCCTTGTCCGATGTCTGGTCCGAAGCCTTGTCGGGCGCCAGCGGCAGGTCCTTGCCGTCGACCTGCTTCGTCGGGCCATCGGCACCGGGCTTGATGTCGAAGTCGAAGATATCGGTGGGTAGCCAGAGCGTGGCGCAGGCATTGGGCACGTCCACCACGCCGCTGATGTGACCCTGGGCCGGCGCGCAGCCGAGCAGCGCATAGGCCTGGGAGCGGCTATAGCCGAACTTGGTCAGGTACTCGATCGCGTTGAGGCAGGCCTGACGGTAGGCGATGTGAACGTCGAGGTAGTGCTGCTTGCCCTGCTCGTCGACGGAGATTCCCTCGAAGATCAGGTAGTCGTCGTAGCGCGGAGCGATCTTCGACGGCTTGAAGATGGGGTTCTTGATGCCGTACTTGGCCATGCCGTCCTTGATCAGCTTGACCCTCAGGTGGATCCAGCCGGCCATCTCGATGGCGCCGCAGAAGGTGATCTCTCCATCACCCTGGCTGAAGTGCAAATCGCCCACCGACAGACCCGCATCCTTGACGTAGACAGGGAAGTACACCGTCGAGCCGCGAGACAGGTCCTTGATATCGCAGTTGCCGCCGTGCTCGCGTGGCGGCACCGTGCGGGCACCCTCGGCGGCGGCACGGTCGCGGGCATCACCGTTTAGCTTTCCCATATGGGCGGTGTCGGCGTAGGGCAGGTTGACCAGGCCCGGCACACGGTCAGGGTCGCTGTCGTAGAGCGTCTTTTCGCGTCGGTTCCACTCTTCGAGCAGGGGCCGGGACGGCAGGGTGCCGATCAGGCCGGGATGGATGAGACCGGCGAACTCGACGCCAGGAATATGACGGGAAGAGGTCATCATGCCGTTGAAGTCCCAGATCGACTTCTGGGCCTGGGGGAAGTGCTCGGTCAGGAAACCGCCGCCGTTCTGCTTGGAGAAGAAGCCGTTGAAGCCCCACTGGCTGTCGCCAAAGGCACCGATGTCGAGGATGTCGACCACCAGCAGGTCGCCGGGCTCGGCCCCTTCGACGCCCACCGGACCCGACAGAAAGTGCACTTGGGAAAGGTCCACGTCGCGCACGTCCTCGGCGCTGTCGTCGTTGTGGATCTGCCCTCCGGTCCAGTCGTGACACTCGATGATGAAGTCGTCGCCAGGCTTGACCATGGCGGCCATGGGGATGTCCGGATGCCAGCGGTTGTGCACCTGGGCGTTGTCGTAGGGGGATTGGTGCAGATCGATCTTGATAAGAGTATCGGCCATGATGCGCGTGCTCCCGTGAAAACGATAAACGAGTGACCCCGTGGTCGACCCGTTGCTTCACTATCGGAAACATTTGCTTGACTCACCATGCGGTGGGCCAGGTGATGCCTAGATTGTCAGACCCTGTGGCAAGACACCTAACGCAAGAAGCGAAAAAAAGCGCCACCTGCGGTAGTAACCTCAGGTGGCGCCTTTGGTCAGGTCTGATCGACGATCAACCCATCAAGAGATCAGCGATGGCAGCGTCGGTCTGCCGGTCTACTGGTCCCACTTCGGTGCGAAATCGGGGCTGGCGACACGCTCGCCCCTATCCAGCTTGGCGATGGCGTCCATGTCCTCCTGGGACAGCTCGAGCTTCAGCGCCTCGAGATTGCTCTTGAGGTTCTGCTCCTTGGTCGAGGAGGGGAAGGTCGGGATACCGAGCTGGTTGAGCCAGGCGATGGCGACCTGGGCCGGATTGGCGCCATGCTTCTCGGCGATGGCCTTGAGCGTCTCGTCCTCGAGCACCTTGCCCACGGCCAGCGGCATGAAGGCGGTGGGGATGATGCCGTGGCGTTCGCAGTGGGCGATCAGTTCGCGGTTCTGCAGGAAGGGGTGGACCTCGATCTGGTTGGTCAGGATCTCTCCCTTGCCGAGGATATCCACCGCCTGATCGATGTGCGCCTTGGTGAAGTTGGACACCCCAATGTGGCGTGCCTTGCCGGCGTCCTTCACTTCCTTGAGGGCGGTCAGGTAGTCGCGCATGGGGACTTCATCGTCCGGCGACGGCCAGTGGATCAGCAGCAGGTCGACGTAGCCGGTGCCCAGCTTGGACAGGCTCTCCTCGACGCTTGCCTTGAGTGATACCGGATCCAGACGATCCCACCACACCTTGGTGGTCAGGAAGATCTCGTCGCGGGGGACCGAACTCGCTTCGATGGCGGAGCCGACCTCGGCTTCGTTGCCGTAGAACTGGGCGGTATCGATATGCCGATAGCCAAGCTTCAGCGCGGTGGTGACCGCGTGACGCAGGGTGTCGCCCGTCAGGCGAAAGGTACCGAGACCGGGGTTGGGGATAGGCTGAGACATCTTGGCTCCATTGTCGTGGCGAGGCCCGCACAGCGGGACCCTGGATTCCTTTGTCACCGGCAGGCCGGTGTTTTGCCGATACGTGCTTCGATGTGTCGTTAATGACATGCGGGGAGACCCTTGCGACTTCAAGGGTTCGTCAAAAAAATTTAGCAGGCGAAGCAATAATGCGACAGCCACGAGGCTCTTCCGTTCGCTCTGTGGCTGTCGCGGGACGCGGGTCGCGGGTCGCGGGTCGCGGGCTTCAGGCGCTGGCCAGGCGAGCGGCGCGACGCTGATCGAGCCTGCCGGACAGCCGGGTCAGTACCAGCGCCGCCAGCACGATGATGGCGCCGATCCAGGCGGTGTCGGTCAGTGCGAGGTGCGTGACCACCTGGCCTCCGACCACCGAGCCCAGCGCGATGCCGATATTGAAGGCAGCGATATTGAGCCCTGAGGCCACGTCCACCGCTTCGGGCACATAGCGCTCGGCCAGCTTGACCACGTAGACCTGCAGGCCCGGCACGTTACCGAAGGCGAAGGCGCCCCACACCAGGATCGTCAGCACCGCGGCGACCGGGTGGACGGCGCTGACGCTGAGCACCAACAGGATGGCGACGAGTCCGGCAAAGATCAGGGTCAGGGCGGAGATCGGGCCGAGACGGTCGGCCAGCCTGCCGCCATAAAGGTTACCGATGGCCACCGAGGCGCCGTAGACCAGCATGATCAGGCTGACCATGGACGGCGCGAAGCCGGTGGTCTGCTCGAGGATCGGGGCGAGGAAGGTGAAGGCGGTGAAGGTGCCGCCGTAGCCCAGGATGGTGATGGCGTAGACCAGCAGCAGTCGCGGATGTGTCAGTACCTTGAGTTGCTGACCCAGCGTCGCCGGAGCCGAGCGCTTGAGGTTGCCAGGAATCAGCAGGGCGCTGCCGATCAGGGCGAGCAGGCCGAGGGCCGAGACCACCAGGAAGGTCGCGCGCCAGCCGAAGGTCTGGCCGATCCAGGTGCCCAGCGGCACGCCGGTGACCAGTGCCACGGTCAGGCCGGTAAACATGATGGCGATGGCGCTGGCTTCCTTGTCCTTGGCGACCAGGCTGGTGGCAATGGTGGAGCCGATCGAGAAGAACACGCCGTGGGCGAGGCCGGTCAGTATGCGGGCGGTGATCAGCGAACCATATCCGGGGGCCTGCCAGGCCAGTAGATTGCCGGCGATGAACAGCGTCATCAGGCCGAGCAGGACCCACTTGCGATTGAAGCGGCCGGTCAGGGCGGTCAGTACCGGTGCCCCTACCGCGACACCGGCAGCGTAGAGGCTGACCAGCAATCCCGCAGAGGGCAGGCTGACGCCCAGGTCCTGGGCGATGGTGGGCACCAGTCCGACGATGACGAACTCGGTGGTACCGATGGCGAAGGCGCTGAGGGTCAGCGCAAATAACGCGATGGGCATCTGTTTCTCCTGTCGAGATGGCGTCGTCTCGAGAGACGACTTGACGACGCGGAGTCTGGGGGAGGAGACTTTTGCGATAAACGCGTCTAGTCGAGAAACACCTTTGTCGCTATCGAGACAATTGCGCGCTAAACAGAAACGAACTCAGCAGCGCCGAACCGAACAGGAACCGCAACGATGAAGACCCGCTCAGAAGATCTGGAACTGCTGCTGGCGGTGGTCGATAGCGGCGGCTTCAGCGCCGCCGCGTCGCGCCTGGACGTCCCGGTGGCGCGGGTCTCCCGGGCGGTGCAGCGCCTGGAACAGCGCCTCGAGGTGCCGCTGTTGAACCGCACCACGCGAAGCGTCGCCCTGACCGATGAGGGCTGTCGCTTTATCGAGCAGGTGCGCGTCGGGCTCGAGCGCTTGATCGCCGCCGAAGAGTCGCTGGCGCTGGGGCGCGGCGAGCCCCGCGGACGCCTGCGGGTGGATGCCGCCAGCCCCTTCGTGCTGCATCAGTTGGTGCCTCTGGTGGGAGAATTCCGTCGTCGCTATCCCGGTATCGAGCTGGAGCTCTCCGCCAGCGACGGCATCATCAATCTGCTAGAGCAGCGTGCCGACGTGGCCATTCGCATCGGTGCCCTGGCGGACTCCACCCTGCACGCCCGGTTGCTGGGGCGCTCGCGGTTGTATCTGGTGGCGAGCCCCGCCTATCTCGAGCGGGCCGGACGACCAGCCTCGGTGGCGGAGCTGGCCGATCTTCAGCTGATTGGCTTTCTCGCGCCGACAGCGCTTAATCGCTGGCCAGTGGAGGGCCTGGACGAGGAGATCACGCCCACGCTTGCGACCTCCAGTGGCGAGGTGATGCGAAACCTGTGCTTGGCCGGGGAGGGCATCGCCTGCCATTCGAACTTCATGGTGGGCGATGACATCGCCAGCGGACGCCTCGAGGTCATCCTGCCTGACGCCATGCGCCACGGCGGGCCCCGCGAACTGGTGCAGGCGGTGTATTACCGCAATACCGCCCTGTCTGCCCGCATTCAGGCGTTTCTCGATGTTATCCAGCCCAGGCTGCGGCTGTAACGGGCGGTCCTTGCCGCCGGGTCAGCCCAGCGGGTTCTGGTGTCGGGCTATTTCCCAGAGCTATTCCCCAGAGCTATTGCCAAGGGCTATTGCCAAGGGCTATGGCGTCGCTTCTGCCTGCACCTCGGCAAACCGACGCCGAAAGCGCTGAACAAACTCCTCGGCCAGCCGCGACAGCGGCTGGTCCCGGGGTGTCAGCAGGTAGAAGGTCTCGGTCAGGGGCTCTTGCAGCGGTAGCGCAATGCTGTCGCTGCCTCCCATGGCGCGGGCGTTGAGGGCGTCGACGATGGCGATACCGGCGCCCTGGCCAACCAGCCGGGTTGCCTGCAGCGCCAGCGACACCTCCAGCCGCGAGCGCGGCGCGACGCCTCGCTCGGCCAGGGCTCGCTCCAGCGTCTGGCGGCTGGGGTCTCCCGGTTCATAGTGGATCAGCGTCTGGCCATCGAGATCCTCAAGGGCGATGCTTTCGTGCCTTGCCAGCGGATGATCCCGGGGCAGCAGGCAGACGCTATCGAGGGTGAAGGCTGACGCACCGAGGCGTTCGTCCTGGCCTCCCAGCAGGGAAAAACCGATCTCCGAGCGCTGGGTGACCACGTCTTCCACCACCTGCTCGGAGCGGTAGGTGGACAATCGCAGGTGCTGGTCCGGGTGATCCTTGGCCATCCCGGCAATGACGTCCGGGACAAAGGTCAGGCCGAGCAGCGGCATGGCGCTGATGCCGAGCCCGCCAAGCTCGCGCTGGCGAATCCGCCGGGCGCTGTCTCTAAGGTGCTCGAGTCCCTGCCACAGGCGCTGCTGTTCGCGATAGAACAGGCGCGCCTCCGGCGTCGGCACCAGACGTCCCTTGATCCGCGAGAACAGCGCAAAGCCGAGGTCATGTTCGAGCTGCTTCAACAGCCGAGTGACGCCTGGCTGGGCGATGCGCATGCGGCTGGCGGCGGCGGTGACGCTGCCGCTGTCCATGGTGTGCTGAAAGGCCTGCAACTGGCGGTCACTGAGCCGGGGGCTGTCCATCGCTGTCCTCCATCGAAACCTCCACTGAACCCACCCATCAGCCCCGCCCATCAGCCCTGCATCCAGCCCTGCATCGAAAGGAGCCATAGCATCAGGGCATGGGTTTGCCATTGATTGGTATTGGATCGTATGGGATGTGGGTTCTATCGTCGAGTCATCGGCAATCGACGGCTAGGGGTCCAAGGCTTCCATGGCACACGAGGTAATGATCATCGGCGGTGGTGTGGTCGGCATGGCGGTGGCCTACGGGCTTGCGCGCCGTGGCCGTCGCGTCTGCGTTCTCGATGAGCACGATACCGCCCTCAAGGCCTCCCGGGGCAACGCGGGCCTGGTCTGGGTCCAGGGCAAGGGCGCCGGCATGCCCGCCTATGCGGCGATGTCGCTGGCCTCGAGTCGAGCCTGGCCGAGATTTGCCGGCGAGCTTGGCGAGCGCACCGGGGTGGATCTGGAGTTCGAGCAGCCCGGAGGCGTCGATCTGTGTCTTGACGACGACGAGGTGCGTGAGCGTTGCGCCGAGTACCAGGCACTGTACGACGCGCCCTGGGCCCGTGAGGCCGGCGTGCGCTGGGAGTACCTGGAGGGCGCGCGGCTTGAGCGACTGCTGCCGGGCCTTGGCGGCGACGTCCCGGGGGGCATCTGGACACCCCACGACGGCCACTGCAATCCGCTGTTTCTGCTGCGCGCACTCTACAGCGCCTGCCAGGCGCTTGGCGTGGACGTGCGGCCTCATCATCCGGTCGCCTCGATCGATCCCGGCGAGGCTGGCTTTGTTGCCCACACCGCCCGTGGCGCCGTGTCTGCCGAACGGCTGGTACTGGCCTGCGGACTGGGGGCGGCGCGGCTGGCACCGCCGCTCGGGCTCTGCGGTCGGGTCACGCCGGTGCGTGGCCAGGTGCTGGTCAGCGAGCGCCTGCCCGCCGCCGGCCGCCTGCCGACACCGCAGATCCGCCAGACGGCGAGCGGCGGCTACCTGATCGGCGACGTGCTCGAGCACGTTGGCCACGACACCCGGGTCACCCTCGATACCCTGCACGCCCTGGCGCGGCGGGCGGTGACCATCTATCCCGATCTGGCGTCGGCGCGGCTGGTGCGCAGCTGGGCGGCGCTGAGGATCATGACGCCGGACGGCTGCCCCGTCTACGAGGCGTCGCAGCGCTATCCCGGGGCCTACAACCTGAGCTGCCACAGCGGCATCACCCTGGCCGCCTTTCACGCCGATGAGCTGGCCGCAGCGCTGGACGATGATCGGCTCACCGAGCGCTATCCGCTCTTCTCGGGAGGACGCTTCGATGTTCAAGCGGCATGAAAGGGCCACGGCCACGCCCGAGGTCACCATCACCATCGACGGCGCATCATGCCAGGTGCCCTCGACGCTTAGCGTGTCGGCCGCGGTGCTGATGCACCAGGGCGCCGCCGGCTATCGCCGCCACGCCGCAGGTGGCCATCGCGCGCCGCTGTGCATGATGGGGGTGTGCCACGACTGCCTGATCACCATCGACGATGCCCCCAATCGACAGGGCTGTCTGGTCACGGTGGAGCAGGGCATGCGGGTACGCCGCCAGCTCGACGAAGAGACAGCGACGGCTTCCCGGTGGGACATCGCCAACCATGCCAGTGGTGACGAGCAGAGGGGGCGCGACGATGCAGACCTGTGAGCCGAGGGAGACCGTCGGCACCGACGGCAGCAAGGAGCGGGCCCGGGTGGTGGTGCTCGGCGCCGGCCCTGCCGGCATGGCGGCGGCCCTGAGACTGGCCGAGGCAGGCCTGCGCTCGCTGGTACTGGATCAGGCCAGGGCGCCGGGCGGGCAGATCTATCGCGATCTCGACCAGCCCCAGCTTGACGCCGCCGTCATGGGCAAGGACTACCATCGCGGTCGGTCCCTGGTCGGCGCCTTCCTGGACGCCGCCAGGCGGGGCGAGATCGACTATCGCTCAGGCACGCGGGTGTGGTGGATCGAGGCGCTGGATGACGCCCTGAACGACGCCCATCGCCTGGGCGTGCGGGGGCACGATGGCATCAGCCGGGAACTGGTTGCGGAGCGTCTGATCATCGCCACCGGCGCCATGGAGCGGGGCTGGCCCTTCCCCGGCTGGCAGCTACCTGGGGTGATGCAGGCCGGCGCCGCCCAGATCCTGATGAAGCAGGGCGCGCTGCTGACCGAGGGGCCGCCGGTGCTGGCGGGCAACGGGCCACTGCTGTACCTGCTGGCCTGGCAGTACCTCAACGCCGGCTGCCCGCCCCGGATGATCCTCGATACGGCGCCGAACCTGGGACTGGCGCGGACCCTGCGCCATCCGCTCAGGGCCTGGCGGGCTCGCAGCTACCTCGCCAAGGGCGCGCGCATGCTGGCGGCGTTGAGGCGTGCTGGGGTGCCGATCGTGCGTGGCGTCCAGTCGCTGGCCGCCGAGGGTGACCAGCGCTTGACCGGGGTGCGCTATCGCCGGCGTGGCGTCAGCGACGAGCACAGGCTCAAGACCGATTGGCTGTTGACCCATATGGGGGTGGTGCCCGAGCCGCAGCTCCCCCGAGGGCTGGACATCGAGCACCGCTGGCAGGAGGCGCAGCAGGCGTTCGTGCCCGATCGTCGCGACGACCTGTCGGTGCGCCCTGGCGTGTGGCTGGCCGGTGACGGCGGCGGCATCGGTGGCGCCATGAACGCCGAACGCGAAGGGCGACTGGCGGCGCTGTCCGTGCTGGATGAGCTGATGGCTGACCTGATGGATAAGCCGCAGGACACGACAGCCAACGCGAAAGGCGCCGCGGTGCCGATACCAGACGCCGATAACCGCCGGGCGATCGCCAGGGAGAGCACCAGGGAGAGCGCCAGGGAAAGCGCCAGGGAAAGCGCCAGGGAAAGCGCCGCGCTGAGGCGTCGACGCCGCCAGGATCTGTCCGGCCGACGTCTGCTGGATGCGTTGTTCACTCCACCGGCGGACTGGGTCGAGCGACAGTCTGGCGAGACCCTGATCTGTCGCTGCGAAGGGGTGAGCCGGGCCCAACTCAAGGCGGCGCTGGAAGCAGGGCCCGCCGGGCCCAACCAGCTCAAGGCCTTCACCCGCTGTGGCATGGGCCCCTGCCAGGGACGGCTATGCGGCACCAATGTGTCGCGGTTGATGGCCCGCGAGCAGGGCCGCGACATGGACGAGGTCGGCTACTACCGCATTCGCCCACCGCTGACCTCCATCACGCTGGGCGAGCTGGCACTGGCGACCTCCGATCACCTGACCACACAATCACAATAGAGCGAGAAACGACCATGAAAATTAACGCTTCGCTGTCTGCCTCCCTTGGTCTGGCGATGGCCCTTGCTGGCGCCAGCGCCGCTGTTGCCACCACCGCCCAGGCCGATGATCGTCCGCTGCGCATCGGTGTCGACGTGCCCTATCCTCCGTACCAGGAAAAGCTGCCCGACGGCAGCCTGACCGGCTTCGAGGTCGAGCTGGTCGAGGCCGCCTGCGAGCGCATGCAGCGCCAGTGCGAATGGGTCGAGCAGGGCTGGGACGGCATCATCCCGGGGCTGCTGGCGCGCAAGTACGACCTGATCGCCTCGGCCATGAACATCACCGAGGAACGCGCGAAACAGGTACTGTTCTCCGATCCCTACTATCAGGTGCCCTCGGTGTGGGTCGGTCAGGCCGACGCAGAGATCGATCCCGAAGGCGACCTGTCGGACATGACTATCGGTGTGCAGCAGGGCACCATCCAGGACGAGTACGTGACCACCTACCATGGCGAGGCGGACATTCGTCGCTACTCGGACTCCGGCGGCGTGGTCAACGACATGTTTACCGGCCGGCTGGACCTGGTCTTTACCGCCTTCCCGTTGGCCCAGGAGCGGCTGTTCAGTGATGAGCGCTTTGCGCGCAAGGGCGAGCTGGTGACCGGCCCCGAGTCGATCTACGGGCCCGGCGTCGGCGCCGCCTTCCGCCAGCGCGATCGGGAACTGGCCGTCGAGTTCAGCGAGGCCATCCAGGGGCTCAAGGACGACGGCGACTACCAGGCGCTGTGGGCACGCTACTTCGAGAAATAGCACCGGCGGAGCCGACCTCCCGCGGGGGGAAGACGAGAGGCGTGACAGCCCGCTATGCGACGAGCCCACCATGCGACGAGCCCTCCATCGGAGGGCTCGTTGGTGTCGGGGGTTCGGCCATTTACGCCGTCGGCGGCACGGTGCAATAGGCGGCTAGGCGCTGTCCGAAAAGTCGACGAGCGAAGGTTAGACAAGGCAAAAATCGGTGAGAAAGCGCAGTTTACGTGGTGTAAATGAGCATTTTGATCCGATTTTTAACGCCGTATTACCGAGCGCAGGCACTTTTCAGACAAGCCCTAGGGCGTCACCGGTAGCGCCGCGTAGGCCACCATCTCGACCAGCATTTCTTCCCGGGCGAAGCCGGAGACGATCACCGCCGCGCGGTTGGGATAGGGCTCGCTGACGTACTCGGCGTAGACCCGGTTGACCGTAGCCAGGTCCTCGCGCCGGGTCACGTAGATCAATACCTGGGTCAGCGATTCAACGCCGCCACCGGCGCAGGCGAGGGTGTGCACCAGATTGTCCAGCGTCTGGCGGGTCTGGGCCTCGATGCCGCCGTCGACCACCTCGCCGCTCTTGTCGATGGGGATCTGGGCGGTGAACAGGATGCCGTTGCCGACGCTGGCCCAGGACAGTGGGGCGCGGGAGGCGAACAGCTCGGTCTTGACCGGGTGAACCATGGGGTATCCTCGAACGTTGGAAGTCGGGGGTAGTAGGGCAAAGAGAGTGCCAAGGGGTGAGGGTTGTGTGTCAGTCGTTGTCGTGGGTGCCGGCGCCGGCGCCGCTGCGTGAGGCCTCGGTAGATTCCACCAGCAGCCGGGTGGCCAGCGCCTTGAGCTGCGCCCACAGGCCGTCGTCGACCTCGATGCCTTGCTGCATGGCACGCTCGCGGCAAGCCAGCAGGTCGGACTCCTGGTGACGGGCCAGCAGGTCGAGCTGATACTCGGAGCGCAGCGACGGCAGCAGGTCCACGTGGTTGGCCATGATCAGCGTCACCCCGTCGTTGGGTTCGTTTTCCTCGGGCACCTCGTGCACCGCGTAGACGCGGATCTCCGGCACCGAACTTCCCGCACGAAAGCCCACCACCTGCTCGATCAGCGGGGTGGCTGCCGCCTGCTCTGCGCCAGCGGTCCGGGCCTCACCGTCAGGCGCCTGGGCATTGCGCCAGAAGGCGGTGACGTTCATCCCGCGCCCGGCCAGCCGCGCCAGGTAGCCCATGATCAACTGGCGGTTGTGGCAGTGGCGGATCTTGATCACCGCAAGGCCTCGCGCCCGGGCCTTGGCAAAGCCCAGCTCCAGTGCCAGGGTCGAGCTCTTGAGCACGCTGGCGCCGTGGCTGTCGAGCACCGCCAGGTCGCCGTCCGAGTAGACGAGTTCCGGGGGGCGCTCGCCCTGATCCGCGAGCAGAAAGTCGAGGCCTCGTCCCAGCGCCGCCAGTCCACCGAGCTCGTAGAGCTGCATCCAGGCCACCATGTCGGCGGCGTCGCTGGCGTCTCCGTCCTCGAAGCCCATGGCCTGGAAGGCTTTGCGGCAGAGTCCCTGGAGTTCGTTGTAAGACACCTTCATGAGTTGGCTCCGGCGTGCTGGCGGGGTTGGGCATCGGCTTCCTTGAGCGTGCCGGCGGCGTCCTGGTCGGGCTCCAGCGGGAAGCTCCAGTCGTCGAAGTCGATCAGGTCGCTGGGCTCGGCGTTGAGTTCTTCGACCAATGGCGCGCCCTGGAACAGGGTGATGCGCACCCAGCGATCGGACTTGGGATCGAAGCGACTGGCGCCGAAGAACGACAGCTTGGTGCGAAGCAGGTGCATCGGCTTCATCTCGCGGGCCCACAGGTTGGCGCGGATCTCGCCGAAGGGCGTCTCGGCCATGCTCTGGATGCGCCGGATGATGTCCTTGTGACGCGGGTGGTGAATCAGGAACTCCACCACCAGGGCGCGCGGATGGGCGCTGAGGAAGTCGTCGATGACCCCATGGGTATCGGCCACCCGAGGCGCGATGGCGAGCTTCAGTTCACGGTCGGCGCCGGGTTCGACGTCGCGCACGCCCAGGCGCGGTTCTTCTTTCTCGACCGAGCGATACCAGAACCAGTAGCGCTCCTCGGGGTCGCTGAAGTCATGACGCAGGGCCCAGTCGTAGTGGGTCTCGATCAACTGCTTGAGTCTGACCAGCGGCATGTCCGGGGTCAGCTCCAGGCCCTCTTCGACCCCCATCTGGTCCTCGAAGGGATCGACGATCTCCGGGTAGAGCTCAAGCAGCAGGGTATGGATCAGCTCCTGGGCTTCCAGGCTCAGGGTCTGGCGGCTCCAGTCGATCAACTCCTGCCACAGCTCCTCGGCCAGTGGTACCTGCTCGAGCCAGGCGCGCACCGCCGGCAGGGCACTGGCGGTCTCGCGGTTGCGCGCGCTCTGCTCGCTATCCTCGGTCACGGTCTGAGCCAGGTGGCGCTCGGCCCGGGCGACCAGCGCCACCAGGCGCTGTCGCTCCGGTTCACCGGGAACCTGACCACTGACCTGGGCCAGCGCCTTCTCGCGGCTCTCGACCCAGCGCTGGATCAGCTGCGGGTGGTTGATCAGAAAGGGCGCCATGCCCAGTCCGGTGGAGTTGCCGATGCCCAGATAGCGGCGCAGCGGCGCGGCCATGGCGACGGCGCTGCCCGGCGCGCGGGCTCGGGCCATATGCTCGATCTGCTCGATGGAGAAGTGGCGCAGCAGGTAGACCGCCAGCATCTGGGCTGAAAAGGGACGCTGGAAGTCCGGGTTGTGCTTCAGCCGATCGAAGTCGGCGATGCCGAACTTGCCGTTTCCGTAGACTGCGGTGGTGCGATACAGATAGCCGACCCGGGTCAGCCAGGCCGGGTCCGGCTGGCGCCCGGCGCATAGCGCGTCGAGAAAGGCGGCGAAATTTCTGAGGCTGCGGTTGGCCCGGGACAGCACCAGCAGTCGTGGATGCTGGCGCCCGGCCTCCTGCAGCGGCACATTGGCGGCCATCTGTTCGAGCAGCGAGTCGTCCACGTCACCTTCGACCACGCCGAAGGTGACGTCCCAGGCCTCGGCGATGACCCGGTCGGAGCGGGCAGCGTCATCCAGTGGCTGGGAAAAGATCAACCCGTGGTAGCGGGCCTGGGGCGTCTGCAGACGATAGATGGCGACACCATGGCCCTCGGCGTCGAGCGCGAAGCGGGTGGTGCTGATCTGCCAGCGCTGGCGCGCCATCTGGCGCACCAGGCTTCGCACGAAGCTCAGCCGGCTGGCGTGCAGGCTGCCCAGGCGATCGAGCTGCATCACCTCGTCGGGCGCGCGCAGACGCAGGCGCTGCTCGACGTCGGAAAGGCGGCTGGCGAGGTCTTCGCGTCTCATCTCAGGCCTCCCCTGTAGCACTGGCTTTGTGGCTGGTGATGCCCTGGGCGCGGGCCATGGCGAGGGCGGCCTGGGGGCCGGTCCACAACGACGGTAGCAGCACCAGCGACACCGGGATGGCGGTCAGCACGATGAACTGCTGCAGGGCGCTGATCTGCCCCGCGCCCATGTACAGGAGGATAGCCGCCATCAGCGCCATGGCGATGCCCCAGAAGGCACGAACCAGCGGGCTCGGCTCGTCGTGACCGGCACCGACCACGGCGATGGCGTAGCTCATGGAGTCACCGGTGGTGGCGACGAAGATGGTGGTCAACACCAGGATCGCCACCGCCATGACGGTACCGCCGGGCAGCGCCTGGGCCACGGTCAGGGTAGCCACGTCGAACTGGAAGTTGTTGAGCGCCTCGGTCAGGTCGATGGCTCCGGTCATCTGGTAGAAGATGCCGGAACCGCCCAGCAGGGTGAACCAGATGGCCGTGGCCACCGGTGCCAGCACCGCCACGGTGAGCACCATCTGGCGAATCGTGCGGCCCCTGGAGATGCGCGCGACGAAGATCGCCATCAGCGGGCCGTAGCCGATGAACCAGGCGAAGAAGAACACCGTCCACCACTGCATCCACCAGTCCGGCGCACTCTGGGCGGTCATCGTCGACATCGCGAAGAACGACGTCAGGTACTCGCCGAAGCCCTGGGTGAAGGCGTTGACCATGAACAGCGTCGGCCCGAACAGGAAGATCACCGCGGCGATGGCGAGCGCCAGGAAGACGTTGAAGCGCGACAGGATCTGGATGCCCTTGTCGATGCCGGTAACCGCCGAGGTGACGTAGACCGCGCCGAGGCCGATCAGGATGATCAACTGGGTCATGTAGGTGTTGGCCACGCCGAACAGCTCATGCAGACCGAAGCTGACCTGGGTGGCAAGAAAGCCGATGGGCCCGACGGTACCGGCCACCACCGCAATCACGCACAGGGCGTCGACCACGCCACCCAGCGGGCCCTTCATCAGCCGCTCGCCGAGTACCGGATAGAGCAGGGTGCGCGGCTGCAAGGGCTGGCCCTTGTCATAGTGGGCGTGGGACAGCACCACCGCGGTCAGGCTGCCGAGCACCGCCCAGGCCAGAAAGCCCCAGTGCATGAACGACTGGGCCAGGGCCGGGGCGATGGCGGAGTCGCTGCCGGCCTCGATGGCCGCGCTGCCGGCAAAGGCCGGCGGCGTGACCACGAAGTGGTAGATCGGCTCGCCGGCGGCGAAGAACACCCCGCCCCCTGCCAGCAGGGTGCACATGATGATCGACACCCACTTGAAGGTGGACAGCTCCGGCGTGCGGGTGTTGCCGATGCGTGCACTTGCCGCCGGGGTGGCGATCAGCCCCATGGCGATAAAGAAGGTCAGCAGCAGCAGGATTTGGAAGTAGCTGCCGAGCGCCTTGGCGGTCCAGGCGAAGCCCGTGCCGATGGCCCCCGCGACGCCGTCGATGTCGTACAGCGACAGGCCGACGAACAGCAGGATGAAACCGATGCTGAGACAGAGCACGACGGGGTCGCCCAGGCGATACTGGCCGGCGGGCAAGTCCGCGGTCGCTGGCGCCGAGCGATCGGCGGGCGACGAGGTGCCGGTGGTGGAGGTGGTCATGGCATGAACCTCTGGCGTGCGGCACCGTCGGGGCGGTGCCTGTTATGGTGATTGATGGCCGCAGGCATTCGGTTGTTGTTGAAATCTGGGATGCCAGCGGGTCGGTGGCTGACGGGTGGCTGGTCCAGGGTTGGTCGAGGGCTGGTCGGTGGCTGGTCGGGGGCTGCTCCGACGGTCGCCTCAGGCGACCTTGGCGATACCCTGAGGCGTGGCGGCGCGCTCCAGCAGCGCCACCCAGTTGCGGCCCATGATGCCGGCCACTTCGTCCTCGTTCATGCCGACGTCGCGCAGGCCCTGTATCAGGTTGGGGAAGTCTCGACTGTCCTTGAGCCAGGCCAGTGGCCGCGGCCAGCCGGCGTTGGTGGCGCTGCCCTCGCCATAGTCCATGTCCTTGGACCAGCGGCCATTGCGCATCCAGTCGAGCACCGAGGTGGGCTGGTTCTGACACAGGTCGGTGCCGATGCCCAGGTGTTCGACCCCCATCAGGTCGGCGGTGCGGGCGATCATCTCGCAGTACTCGGCAAGGGTGCAGTCCGGGCCGTTGCGCAGGTGGAAGGGGTAGGCCGAGAAGCCCAGCAGGCCGTTGCACTCGGCGATGGCTTTGAGTACCCGATCGGACTTGTTGCGCTTGGCCGGGTGGAAGCTCTCGGGGTTGGCGTGGGAGATGATCACCGGACGGCTCGACAGCTCGATGGCCTCGAGGGTCGAGCGCTCGGCGCTGTGGGACATGTCGATGACCATGCCGACCCGGTTCATCTCGCGAATCACCTGGCGCCCGAAGCGGGTGATACCGCTGTCTTCTGCCTCGTAGCAGCCGCAGGCCAGCAGGCTCTGGTTGTTGTAGGTGAGCTGCATGATCAGGAGGCCGAGATCGCGCATCACCTCGACCATGTCGATATCGTCCTCGATGGGCGAGCAGTTCTGGGCGCCGAGAAAGACCCCGATGCGCCCGCTGGCCTGGGCCCTGGCGATATCGCCGGGCCCGCGCACCGGCATGATCAGGTCCGCATGGGCCTCGAAGCGGCGGTTCCACTCGCCCAGGCGAGACAGCGTCTCGCGGGTGGTCTCGTGGTAGACCAGGGTGGCGTGGACGGCGTCCAGGCCGCCCTCGCGCATCTGCTCGAAGATCTCCCGCGACCAGTTGGAGTACTGCAGGCCGTCGACGGTCAGCATTTCTCGGGACATGACGTCTCTCCTCAGGCCTTGACGTAGCAGGTCTTGACCACGGTGTAGAACTCGCGGGCGTAGCGGCCCTGCTCGCGGGGGCCGAAGCTCGACGCCTTGCGGCCGCCGAAGGGCACGTGGTAGTCGGTGCCCGCAGTGGGCAGGTTGACCATCACGCAGCCGGTCTCGGCGCGGGCCTTGAACTCGCTGGCAAGCTTCAGCGAGTCGGTGATGATGCCGGCGGTCAGGCCGAAGTGGGTGTCGTTGAGCACCTCGATGGCCTCGATGGCGTCGGCGACCTTGATCACGCAGGCGATCGGGCCGAACACCTCCTCGCGATTGATGGCCATGTCGTTGGTGGTATCCACCAGAAGCGTCGGTGCCATGAAGTAGCCGTCGCTTGCCGCGCTGACGCGCTCGCCGCCGAACACCAGCCGAGCCCCATCGGCCTGGGCGCGTTCGACCCATGCCAGGTTGGAGGCAAGCTGGCGGGCGTCGGCCGCCGGGCCGATGTGCACGCCGTCTTCCAGAGCGGGGCCGACACGCACCTGCTTCAGGCGCTCGATCAGCCGCTCGACGAAGGTGTCGTGGACCTTTTCGGTGACGATCAGCCGCGACGAGGCGGTGCACTTCTGGCCGGTGCCGGAGTAGGCGCCGTTGAAGGCGGCCTCCACGGCGAGGTCGAGATCGGCGTCGTCGGCCACGATCAGGGCGTTCTTGGAGCCCATCTCGAGCTGGCACTTGACCAGGTTGGCGGCGGTGGCGCCGGCCACCCGGCGACCGACCTCAAGCGACCCGGTAAAGGTCAGGGCATTGATCTCGGGACTCGAGATCAAGGCGTCGCCGACGCTCGAACCCGGCCCCATGATCAGGTTGAAGCTGCCTGCGGGCAGCGCCTGACGGCTGAGGATCTCGGTCAACGCCCAGGCGCTGGCGGGGACCAGGTTGGCCGGCTTGAACACCACGGCGTTGCCGAAGGCCAGCGCCGGGGCGATCTTCCACACTGCGGTGGCCATGGGGAAGTTCCAGGGGCTGATGACGCCGACCACCCCCACCGGCTCACGGCGCACCTCCACTTCCACGCCGGGGCGCACCGACTCGGCGCGCTCGTCGATCTGGCGCAGCACCTCGGCGGCGTAGTAGTGGAAGAACTGGGCGGAGCGGTGGACCTCGCCGACCGCCTCGGCCAGGGTCTTGCCCTCTTCACGGGCCAGCAGCTCGCCGAGCTCGGCCTTGCGCGCCATCAGTTCGTCGCCCACCGCCATCAGCACGCCGTAGCGCTGCTCCAGGCCGCTCTTGGCCCATTCGCGGCCACCCCGGCGGGCGGCGGCGATGGCGTCCTTGACCTGCTCGGTCGAGGCCTGGGCGTAGACGCCGATCAGGTCGCTGGTATCCGACGGGCTGCGGTTCTCGATCTGGTCGACGCCGTCGATCCACTGGCCGTCGATATAGAGTGGGTAGGCTGACTGCTGAGACATGATGACCTCCTGTGACGAATGCGACACAGCCTAGGAGAGTCACCAAAATAAAGATAATCAATAATAACGAGCATATGATAAATAAGGCTTACCGCCTGTCTGTGTGACGGCCCGTGTGACGGCCCGTGTGAGGAAATGCCATGCTCCCCGACCTCAAGATCCAGCCGCTGCGCTACGTGCTGGCGATTGTCGACCACGGCGGCTTTCACGCCGCCGCGCGCCAGCTTCACCGCAGCCAGCCGGCGGTGTCGATGGCGGTGCGCGAGCTGGAGGCGCGCCTTGGTGAGGCGCTGTTCGAGAAGGGTGCCCAGGCGAGCCTCACCCCCTTCGGCGAGTACTGCGTGCCGCGCTTTCGCGAGCTGATCCTCCAGCATGATCGCCTGAGCCGTGACCTGCTCGCCCAGGTCGAGCGCCAGGCGGGGCATCTAGATATGGCGGCGGTACCGTCGGTGGCCAGCCGCCTGATGCCGAGCTTGCTGTCGGAGTTCGTCGAGCGCTATCCGGGCATCCGCGTGGCGCTGCACGACGGCAACGCCGACTTCGTGCGCGAGCAGGTGCTGGGCGGTGAGGTGGATATCGGGCTTTCAAGCCTGTGGCAGCCTGACGATGCCCTGGCGTTCACCCCTTTGCTGCGCGACAAGGTGGGGGTGGTGTGTCGCGATGACCATCCCTTCGCCGGGCGCGAGAGCCTGCACTGGCGCGAGCTTGCCGGCGAGACCCTGATCGGCAATGGCACCTCGCGGCTGCTCGAGGGCACCGAGGCCGAGGCGCTGCTGGCGAGTCCCACCTTCTTCATCTCCAACATGATCTCGCTGACCGCAAGCCTGGTGGCAGGGCTCGGCATCACCACCCTGCCGCGACTGGCGTTTGCCGAGGAGTACGAGCGGCTGAGGTTCGTTCCGCTGGAGTGCCCTGTGGTAGAGCGCCAGGTGGGACTGGTGCGCCTGGCCGGTCGCAGCCTGTCGCCGGCCGCCGCTGCCATGGCGGCCTTTATTATCGAGCGCCTGGAAGAGGGGCAGGGGCAGGGGCAGGATGGCCATGCGCCGAGCAGCCAATAGCCGTTCAGCCAATAGCCGATAACGCCAGGCGGGCTCGCCGTCCGTCAGCCGTTGCGGTCGAGTTCGCCGGCGTCCATGCCGTTGCGTCGCCGGACCTCGAGCAGCAGGGCGCTGTGGTCGAGGTCGGCACCACCTGCGTTGACCAGATCGCCGAACAGGCGGTCGGTCAACTCAAGCAGCGGCAAGTCGAGGCCGAGTTCCCGGGCGACGTCACAGGCGGCGCGAGTGTCCTTCAGCTGATGCCTGGCCGGGCCGCCGGGTGCGAAGTCGCCGTCCAGCATGCGTTGGCCATGCTGGTCGAGAATCCGCGAGTAGGCGAAGCCCCCCAGCATGGCCTGGCGCACCTTGGCGGGGTCGGCGCCGCCGGCTTCGGCCAGCACCAGGGCTTCCGACACCGCCGCGATGGTGCTGGCCACCGTCAACTGATTGACCAGCTTGGCCAGGGCGCCGCTGCCTGCCGGGCCAATATGCAGGGGATGCCCCATGGCCTCGAGAATGGGCTTTGCCCTGTCGTAATCGGCGGCGTCTGCTCCGGCCATGATCGAAAGAGATCCTTCGCGCGCGCCCTTTTCGCCGCCGGAGACCGGGGCGTCCACCCAGCCAAGGCCAAGCTCGCGACAGCGTTCGGCCAAGGCGATTGCTTCACTGTGGCCAATGGTCGACATCACGATGAGCAGGGTACCGGGAGACAACTGACGGGCGATGCCGTCGTCGCCGAACAGCAGCGTCTCGCATACCGCGCCCGAACTTACCATCATCACCACCGCCTGGGCGTTTGCCGCTGCCTCGATGGGTGTCTCGGCCAGAGTGGCGCCAAGTTCGCCCAGCGGGGCTGCCTTGTCGATGCTGCGATTCCAGGCACGCAGGGGGAAGCCTGCACGGATCAGATGACGGCCCATGGGCAGGCCCATGATACCGGTGCCCAGCAGGGCGATGGTGGCAGGAGAGGTCATACGGGCGGCTCGTTGTAGATTAGAAAGTAGGTAACAGCCTAACCTCTTCCGCCCGGTGCCTCCACGCTCAGTCGACCTGCCGCCACCACTGTACCGGCCAGCCGCGCTCGCGGGCGGTGGCGTCAAGCGTCGAGTCGGGGTTGATGGCGAAGGGACGGTCGACGAATTCCAGCAGGGGCAGGTCGTTACGCGAGTCGGAGTAGCCGAAGCTCTCCACCGGGGTGTGCTCGGCCAGCCACTCGCGCAGCGCCTCGAGCTTGCCGCCCTGGAAGGTGCGGATGCCCTCGGCCTTGCCGGTGTAGCGCCTGCGGGAGTCGAGTTCGAGAGCGGTGGCCAGCGCCTGATCGGCACCGAGGCGCTCGGCCAGCGGCCCGACCACGTGGATCGGCGAGGCCGAGATGATCACCACCCGATGGCCCTGGTCACGGTGCCAGGCCAGGCGTTCGTGGCCCTGGGGGAAGAGCCGGGGCACCACCTTGGCATCGAGGAAGGCGTCGACCTGTTGCCTGACGTCGGCCTCGCTGCGGCCGGCCAGCGGCGTCAGCAATAGCGCCAGATGGGCTTCCATGTCGAGCGTCCCGGCGGCGTAGTCGGTCATGTGCTCGGCGAAGGCGGCGCGGTAGGCGTCGCCGTCCTCGATCCAGCCGAGATCGATCAGCCACTGGCTCCAGAGTCCAGTGATGTCGCCGTTGAGCAAGGTGTCGTCGAGGTCGAACAGGGCCAGGGTCATGGGCGCGTCGGGGGCCTTGGCGGCGTCGCCGTGGCAGGCGTCAGTGGTCATGGTGACAGGGCTCGTCAGATCGTTCATGCATCCAGCTCCTGAACCTCGTCGAGATCGACGTGGATCGTCACCTCGCAGCCGGCGGGCAGCAGGCTGCGGGCGGAGCGATTGAGGGTGTCGACGGCGAGGCTGGTGCCATCGCAGTCGATGTCGTAGCGCACGATGTTACCGAGCAGGCGATGTCGACGCACACGTCCGTTGACGCCCGGCCCCACCCGTGCCGGTAGCTCACCACCTAAAGGGCGGCCCCGCACGCTGAGATAGAGCGCCTCGGGGCGCAGCGCGACACGCCCGGCCTGGCTGCGAAAGCCCAGTAGTGGCGCGGCCTCGACGGCGTCGAGCAGGCAGTAGTGGCCCATGAAGCCGGCGGCGTTTTCGTCCCGGGGCCGGGTGTAGAGCACCTCGGCGGTGTCCTTTTGCAGGATCCGCCCCTGGTGCATCAGGAACACCCGGTCGGACATCAACATGGCCTCTTCCTGGTCATGGGTCACGAACAGGGTGGTCAGGCCGAGGGTCTTCTGAATCTCGCGGATCTGGTCGCGCAGATGTCGACGAATGCGGGCGTCCAGCGCCGACAGCGGCTCGTCCATCAGCAGTACCTTGGGTTCCACCACCAGCGAGCGTGCCAGTGCCACCCGCTGGCATTGCCCGCCCGACAGCTGGTGGGGGAACTTGTGCGCCTGGTCCTGCATCTCGACCAGGCGCAGCACCTCGTCCACCCGGCGTGCACGCTCGTCACCGGGGACCTTCTGCATGCGCAGGCCGAAGGCGACGTTGTCGGCGACCTTGAGGTTGGGAAACAGCGCATAGTGCTGAAACACCATGCCGACTCCACGTCGCTGGGGCGGCAGGCGGGTGATCTCGTCACCGCCGATGTGGATGCTGCCGGCGTCCAGCGAGGTCAGCCCAGCGATGGCCCGCAGCAGGGTCGACTTGCCGCAGCCGGACGGCCCCAGCAGGGTGATGAACTCGCCATGCGCGATATCGGCGTCGATGTCGGCGAACACCGAGGTTTCGCCGAAGCGCTTGGCCAGCCCCCTCAGCGAGACCGCATTGCCGCTTTCCTGGTGGCCTGGCGCTGATGGGGTCGTGGTCTGGACCGAGGACGGGACAGAGGATGAGACAGTGGACGGGGCGGCACGCTGGGTGGCAGGTGTGGTGGCAGCCATCATCGTGTGGCCTCCGTGATGGTGTGCTCGGCCTGGCGATTGCCCAGCCAGGTCAGGATCAGGGTAAAGGCGAACAGGGTGATCACCAGGGCGCTGGTGAAGTGGCCGCTGGCGCCGCGCATATTGTTGAGGTAGACCTGCAGCGTCTCGAAGCGGGTGCCCACCAGCATGTTGGCGAAGACGAACTCGCCGACCAGGAACGAAAACGACAGGAAGATGGCGATCTGCACCCCGCCACGCAGGTTGGGCAGGATGACCAGAAAGAAGGCCTTCAGCGGCCCGGCACCCAGCAGCTGGGCGGCGTCCATCAGGCTTTGCACGTCCACCGCACGCAGGCTGTTGGCGATGGCGCGGTACATGAACGGCAGCACGATGGTGAAGTAGGTGGGAATCAGGATCCAGGGGGTGCCCACCAGCGGCAGCGGGCCGCCAGCGTAAAGCTTGAGTAGCCCCACCGAGGACACCACCGGGGGCACCGCGAAGGGCATCAGGATCAGGGTGTTCATCCAGCGGTCCAGCCACGGATAGCGGGTGTGGGCCAGCAGGGCCACCGGCATTACCAGCACCAGCGACAGCGCCAGGGCCCCCACGGCGACAGCCAGCGACCGGGCGAAGGCGGCCACAAAGCGCGGGGTGGTCCATAGCTCCACGAACCAGGCCAGGGTCAGGCCATCGGGGACCAGGGTTGCGCCCCAGCGGGTGGCCAGGGCGTAACCCAGGGTCGCCACCAGCGGCAGGGCCAGCACCGCGAAGACGCTGCCGACGATCCAGGCGTAGGGATTGAAGGTCGCCGACAGCGACGCTGCGGTCGGGCCCTTGTGAGCCGGCAGGGTTTCAGCGTGAGCCATGCTGTGCACTCCTTCTCAACAGCCACTGCTGGACCAGGGTGACCAGCACCAGCAGCAGCACCAGGATTAGCGCCAGGGCGCTTGCCAGATTGGGCTCGAGGAACAGGTCGCCGGCCACCAGGTTGGCGATACGAATGGTCATCAGGTTGTAGCTGGTGTTGACCAGCGCGTAGACGGTGGCGTAGGCGCCCATGGCGTTGGCGAACAGTACCGTGAAGGTGCCGGCCAGGGCCGGCCACAGCACCGGCAGGCCGATGCGCTGCCAGTAGGCGATGCGCCCGGCGCCGAGCAGGCTGGCGGCATCACGCCATTCGGCCTTGAGGCCGGCGAAGGCCGGGAACAGCAGCAGGATGCCCAGCGGAATCTGGAACCAGGTGTAGATGACGATCAGCCCGCCGGTGGAGTAAAGACGCACGTCCTCGATGATGCCGAGTCGTTGAAGCGCCAGGGTCAGCACGCCGTTGGCCCCCAGCAGGATGATGAAGGCGAAGGCCAGCGGCACGCCGGCAAAGTTGGAGGTCATGTTGGTAAAGGCGATCATCGCTCGCCTCAGGCGTCCGCCGGAACGCACCAGGGCGTGGCAGGTCAGGGTGGCGATGACCAGGCCGATGGCGCTGGACACCAGCGAGATGGTCAGGCTCTTCCAGATCGCCTGGCGGAAGAACGCCGACTGGGCGATCTCCTGAAAGTGGCCAAGGCCCCAGTCGCCGTTGACGTTGAAGGCACTGATCGCGACCCAGGCCATCGGCGCCAGTTGGAAGGCGGTGAATATCACGGCGAAAGGCACAAGCCACAGCCAGGCCGGTAATGGCGCCTTCACGATCCGGCCTCCTCGTTGCAGGTGGCGTGCGCGGTGGGCGCGGCGCCGGTGATATTGGACGCAGCCAACAGCTCGGGATGCCAGGGCTTGTCGTGGGAGAGCCCAAGGACGCTTGCCAGGGTGCCGCACAGGTGGGTCTGGCGGATGACCCGTCCGGCGGGGTCGGCAAAGGCATCGCCGAACAGCCACAGCGGCACCCGGCGTTCTTCTTCCAGCAGGCCCGAGTGGGAGCGATCGGCGTTCATGCCATGGTCGGCGGTGATCATCACCTGGCAGCCGTCGGCCAGCCAGCGTGGCAGGTAGTCGGCCAGGGCGATGTCGGCGTGGCGGGCGGCGTTTCTGTACTGGGGCGAGTCGCCGCCGTGACGGTGGCCGGTGTCGTCGATGTTCATGCTGTGAACCAGCAGGAAGTCCGGCGCGTGGCGTTGCCTCAGGGCCTCGGCGTCGCTGAACAGGTGATCATCCGGATAGTGGTCCTGCCAGTAGAAGATGCCGGCCTGGATGGCCGCCGCCGGGTCGTCGAGGAAGCGGTCGCGGGTGCGCTCGAAGGGTGCCTTGACGTAGAGCTCACTGACCCAGTGATAGGCCGCCGCTGCGGTGGCAAGGCCCTGGCCGCGGGCCAGGTCGAACAGGCTGGTGCCGTGGGAACGGCGCACGATGTCGTTGTGCACTACCCCGGAGTCCACCGGGCGATCACCGGTCAGCAGGCACTCGTAGAGCGGCCGAGACATGGCCGGCAGCTCGCAGTCGAGGTGGGTGGTGTAGCCGCGGCCGGCCTCCACCAGGGCGCTCAAGTGGCCCATGGCGTGATGGCCGACGGCGTGATTGAGGCCGTCCAGCACCACCAGTATGACGGGTCTGGTCATGATGACTCCCGGCCGCGCGGCAATACAGGGCGCGGCACTGTCGCGAAATGGCGTGGAATGCGCTGAAGACAGGCCTCGTGGGCACTGTCTTCAGCGGTCGATCGTTGTAGCGGGGCTGTCCTCAGCGCTTGATCACTGCTGGTGGATCAGCACCTCGGACTGCCACTGGCGCGGCAGCACCTTGGCGCTCTGTTCCCAGGCGGCAAAGTCCTGGATCGGACGGGCGCTGGCGTACTGCTCGTTGGGCAGCAGCTTGGCGGCGATATCGTCGGGCAGGGTCAGGTGCTCGGCGCGGATCGGGCGAGCGTAGCCCTCGGCCAGGTTGAACTGGCCTTCATCGGACAGGATGTACTCACGGGCCAGCTTGGCGGCGTTGGGGTGCTGGGCGTGGGTGTTGATGATGGTGGCGTAGCCGGAGGTCACCGAAGCGTCCGAGGGGATTACCACCTCGAAGGCGTCACGGTCGATCTGGTCGCGGTAGTTCAAGGCGTTGAAGTCCCACAGCAGGGCCACTTCCACTTCGCCCTTCTCCAGGTTGGCGATGGACACGTCGGCCAGCGACAGTCGGCCCTGCTCGGCCAGTTCGGCGAACAGCTCGAGGCCCGGGGCCAGGTTGCCCTCGTCGCCATCGGCGGCGTAGGCGGCGGCGAGTACCGCATTGTTGGCCTGGGAAGCCTGGCCCACGGCGCCCACTGATACCGAGTAGTCACCCTCGCGCAGGTCGGCGAAGGAACTCGGGCGCTGGTCCTCTTCCACCAGGTTCTTGTTGATCATCAGCGCAATGGTGCCGGTGTAGCCGAGCATCCAATGGCCATCTTCGTCCTTGGCCCAGTCGGGGATCTCGTCCCAGGTGGTGGGCTTGTAGGGCTGGGTCACCCCCTGCTGCACCGCGATCGGTCCGAAGGCGAAGCCGACATCGCCGATATCGGCGGTGGCGTTCTCGCCCTCGGCCTTGAACTTGGCGACTTCCTCGGCGGAGCTCATGTCGGTATCGGTGTGCGCCAGGCCGTAGACGCTTTCCAGGTCGGCCCAGGTGTCCTTCCAGTTGGCCCAGGTGTCGGGCATGCCGACGCTGTCGACGCGGCCTTCCTGCTTGGCGGCCTCGATCAGTGACTCAAGCTCGGCGGTGTTTGCCTGGGCGGCGGTGGACAGCAGGCCAGCGCAGGCCAGGGCGGTCAGGGTCGGGTAACGCAGAGAAGTGACGATCACGAGAGGGTCTCCGGGTCAGGGGTGTGAAGTCGACGGAAACCGATGCGCCTTTCTGGTCTAGATCAGTTTCCGCTGACGATCACCCTAAGGAGCTAGCGTGACAGCCTCGTGTCAGTTGCGTGGCAGTCTCGTCTCAGTTCATATGTGCCAGGTGGAGGAAGAAAAACCCGACTCGTTCGAGCACTGTCATCGCGTTGTCACCGGCTTGCCACTAGACTGCTGAAACTACGTTGAACCTTCTTTGGTCTATACCAGAAAGCTGGACGCCGCCGGAAGCCGCTCGGCGACGATCCTGGTCAGAGCTTCGAGAGTCCGCCTTGCCTACTGTCCCTGACGACACCTCGCACGACGCCTCACCCGCCCATCGCCTGCGTGAGCGTCTTGCGCCCTTGCTGAGCCTGGCCTCGACACGGGGCGATCGCCGTCTGCCCAGCGAGCGAGACATGATGGCGCGCCTCCAGACCACCCGCATCACCCTGCGCGAGGCACTCAATGAGCTGGAGGCGGAGGGCTGCGTGTATCGCGAGAATCGGCGCGGCTGGTTCGTGTCGCCGCCACGGCTTCGCTACGACCTGCTGGCCTGCCTGCCGTTTCACGAGATGGTGCGATCCCAGCAGCGCAGCGCCCGAACCCTGTTGCTCAGTGCCGAGGAAGTGATCGCGCCCGTCACGGTTGCCCGCCGGCTGGGACTCGCCGAAGGCGAGCGCGTCTACCGCATCTGTCGTGCCCGGCTGGTGGATGAGCGCCGGGTGCTCTACGTGGAACACCATCTGTTGCCGCGCTGCTTTCCCGCCATCCTGGAGTTCGATCTGGCGCGGGAATCGCTGACAGAGCTATACCGCCGCGAGTACGGCATCCGGGTCGGGCGGGTCAGCTACGAGCTCGGCACCTGTGTACTTTCCAGCGACGCCGCCGGCGCGCTCAACGCGGTACGCGGCAGCCCCGCCCAGCGCATCACCCGCATCAACCACGACCAGAACGGCCGTGCCATCGACTGCGACGACGAGTACTGGCGCCACGACGCCATCGAGCTGACGCTGTCTGCCGCGCCTCAGGGCGGCTGAGGTGCGAGATCGAGGGACTTCGAGCTGGGGGGAGTGCTAGACCGCGGGAGGACGCTCTTCCAGCAGGTGCCACAGGGGGGCTGCCACCGCTGTCTCGTCACGATGGCGATAGCAAGCCACTTCCAGATAGGGGCCGCCGAGGATTTCCTGCAAGGAAATCAGCTTGCCGCTCTCGAGGTCTTCCTCGATCAATCCGTGGGGCAGCCAGCCGATGCCGAGACCGGCCAGGGCGAGTTGGCGAATGCCGATGGTGAAGGCGGTCTCGCAGACCAGCTCGATCTCGTAGTGGCGTTGGGCATCGAGCAGGTAAGGCGTCGCCAGGGCCTGGCCAAGAAAGCTGTCCGGATCGTAGCCGATCAAGGGCAGTCGTTGACCTTCCTCGAGTTCGTGCATGAGACCACCGTGATGATCCGACGCACACACCGGCAACAGCCGTTCGACGCCCAGTGACAGCCGCTCGACGCTATCGCTGCCACTGAACAGGGGAGCCCCTTCCAGCTCTGAACACAGCAACAGGTCGGCCTTGCCTTGCTCGAAGTCGTGGATGCACTGGCTGCGGTCGGATGAGGTGATCTGCAGTCCCACCTCAGGCGCGTGATGACGCAGGTGGCGCAATAGACGCGGCAGGTAGCTGACGGTCAGGGTGTGCTGGGTGGTCAGAATGGCCCTGGGCCCCTGGCGGGCATCGCTTCTGAGACGACTGCGCATGGCGTAAAGGCGTGCCAGCCACTCTCGCAATTGGGGCTCGTACGCCCGCGCGTGGGCGGTCAACTCCAGGCGCGAGGCGCTGCGATCGATCAGCGCCACCCCCAGCCACTCTTCCAGCTGGCGGATACGGCGCGAGAATGCCGGCTGGGTGACGTGGCGCCGTTCGGCCGCCTGGGAAAAGGTGCCCGCTTCGATAAGCTCGAGAAAATCCTCTATCCATTCGATCTTCATTGGTGTTTTGGTCTGCCTTGGTGGGGAGCGGCCGGGGCTAAGCAGTGGCTATGCAAAAATTTAACAGCTGGCGAGCAACTTGGCATTGGTCTCATGTTCCAGGCGAGGCTTAACTTGGAAGCGATCGCTCGAGGGCAGGCCTTCAGGCCTGCTGTGTCTTTCGACGTAGGTCGTCAAGAGAGCACGCCAATGCCAACAATGACTCGCCTGGAGGCCCGTATGCACCTGTCCCGTTTTCCCCGTGTCCGTCTCGGCCATATGCCCACTCCGCTGGAGCCCATGGACAACCTGAGCAAGCTGCTCGGCGGTCCGCGCCTGTGGATCAAACGCGACGACTGCACCGGCCTGTCCACCGGGGGCAACAAGACCCGCAAGCTGGAATTCCTGATGGCCGACGCCCTGGAACAGGGCGCCGACACCATCATTACCCAGGGCGCCACCCAGTCCAACCACGCCCGCCAGACCGTGGCCGCCGCCTGCAAGCTGGGGCTCGAGTGCCACATTCTGCTGGAAGACCGTACCGGCAGCGAGGACTCCAACTACAACTACAACGGCAACGTCTTCCTTGATCAGCTCCACGGCGCCAGCGTCGAGAAGCGCCCGGGCGGTGCCGACATGGCCGCCGAGATGGAAGGCCTGGCCGATCGTCTGAAGAGTGAAGGCAAGAAGCCCTACATCATCCCTGGCGGTGGCTCCAACGAGATCGGTGCTCTGGGCTACGTCAATGCCGCCCTGGAACTGCTGGCCCAGGCCAACGACATGGGGCTGCGCATCGATCATCTGGTCCACGCCACCGGCAGCGCCGGTACCCAGGCGGGCCTGGTCACCGGCCTCAGCGCCTGCAACGCCGGCATCCCGGTGCTCGGCATCGGCGTTCGTGCGCCGAAGGACAAGCAGGAAGCCAACGTCTTTGCCCTGGCCCAGAAGACCGAAGCCAAGCTCGGCCTGTCCGGCGTCGTCAGCCGCGACCAGGTGGTCGCCAACTGCGACTACGTGGGTGAGGGCTACGGTGTGCCCACCGACAGCATGATCGAGGCGGTCACCCTGCTGGCCCGTCACGAAGGCATCCTTCTGGACCCGGTGTACTCCGGCAAGGGCATGGCGGGGCTGATCGACCTGATCCGCAAGGGCCACTTCAAGCAGGACGAGAACGTCGTCTTCCTGCACACCGGCGGCGCCGTTGCGCTGTTCGGCTATCCCGATGCCTTCGGTTTCCCTGACTACAAGGGATAAGCCCAGGACGCTTCAGGGCAGGCGCCCGCTGAGTTCGGGCGCCCTCGACGACGTTATTCGGAGACAACAATGACCATTCGTCATCTCAAGAAGGCGGAGGCCGCCGCTGGCGTTGCCGCCGAAGACCAGCGCGTGACGGAAGCGGTGCGTGGCATGCTCGAGGATATTCGTGCCCGCGGCGAGGCGGCCGTGCGCGAATACGCCGAGAAGTTTGACGGTTGGACCGGCGACTTTGTGTTGAGCGACGACAAGCGACGTCAGTTGATCGACAGCGTGCCCCAGTCGGTCAAGGACGACATCGACTTCGCCCACCGCCAGATCCGCCGTTTTGCCGAGGCCCAGCGTGACAGCCTGACCTCCTTCGAGATCGAGACCGAAGAGGGCGTGCTGCTCGGTCAGCGTGTGCTGCCGGTACACAGCGCCGGCTGCTATGTGCCGGGCGGCCGCTACGCTCACGCCGCCTCGGCGCTGATGAGCGTGGCCACAGCCAAGGCCGCCGGTGTCGAACACGTGGTGGCCTGTTCGCCGCCCCGGGGCGACAGCATCAACCCGGCGGTGGCCTACGCCATGCATGTGGCCGGCGCTGACATGATCCTCGAGATGGGCGGCGTCCACGCCATGGCCAGCATGGCCTTTGGCCTGTTCGGCGGGCGCGAGGCCGATATCCTGGTCGGTCCCGGCAACGCCTACGTGGCCGAAGCCAAGCGCCTGCTGTTCGGTGAAGTGGGTATCGATGTGTTTGCCGGCCCCACCGAGTCGGCGATCATCGCCGACGAGTCCGCCGACCCGATGACCATCGCCGTCGACCTGGTGTCCCAGGCCGAGCACGGCCCGAATTCACCGGTGTGGCTGTTCAGCACAAGCGAAGCGATCGCCCGCGAAGTGATGGAGATTCTGCCGAAAGTCGCTGACGACATGCCTAACGCTGATATCGTTCACGCTGCCTGGCGCGACTTCGGTGAGGTCATCGTGGGCGACAGCCGCGAGGAGATCGTCGCGATCAGCGATCAGTACGCCTGCGAGCACCTGCAGGTGCTGTGCGAGGATCTGGACTGGTGGAAGCAGCATCTGAGCAACTATGGCTCGCTGTTTCTGGGTGAGGGCAGCACCGTCACCCACGGTGACAAGTGCTCCGGTACCAACCATATCCTGCCGACCAAGCGCGCCGGGCGTTACTCCGGTGGACTCAATGTCCACAAGTTCATGAAGGTGCTGACCACCCAGCAGTTGAGCGTCGAGGCCAATCTGACCTTCAGCGCCGTGGGATCCCGGATTTCCCGTACCGAGGGCATGGAAGGCCACGCCCGGGCCTGTGACTGGCGCCTGGCCAAGTACTTCCCCGAGCAGGAATGGGATTTCCCTGTTCACCGTCAGGCTCGTTACTGAGTCGCCAGCGGAGGAGCCAGCCATGCGCCGTTTTGCCAAATCCTTCACCCAGCAGGAAGCCATCTCTGACGACGCCATCGCCTCGGCGGTGGCCGTGCTCCAGAGCGGTCGCCTGCATCGCTACAACCTGGCCGAAGGCGAGGCCGGTGAGACCGCCCTGCTGGAGTCCGAGTTCGCCGCGAGCCTGGGTGTCGACTACGCACTGGCCTGCGCCTCCGGCGGTTATGCGTTGCAGCTGGCGCTGCGCGCCTGCGGACTCGAGGCCGGCGACAAGGTGCTGTGCAACGCCTTCACCCTGTCGCCGGTGCCCGGCAGTATCGTCGCGGCGGGTGGCGAGGCGGTACTGGTGGACATCCTGGACGATACCACCGTCGATCCCGACGACCTGGATCGCGCCGCTCGCGAGAGCGGTGCCGGCTTCTTTGTGCTGTCGCACATGCGCGGCCATATCGGCGACATGGACGCCATCGTCGCGGTGTGCGAGTCCCACGGCATCGTGCTGATCGAAGACTGTGCCCACACCATGGGGGCGGCCTACGATGGCCGACCCAGCGGCACCTTCGGCAAGGCAGGCTGCTTCAGTACCCAGACCTACAAGCACATCAATTCCGGAGAGGGCGGGCTTCTGGCCACCGCCGATGCCGAGGTCATGCGGCGTGCGGTGATCCTGTCCGGCTCCTACATGCTGTTCGATCGGCACCTGGCCGCACCCGCGCCGGAGAGCTTCGCCGAGACGCGCCTGATGACACCCAACATGAGTGGCCGCATGGACAATCTGCGGGCGGCCATCCTGCGTCCTCAGCTGGCCGAGATGGAGCACCGCAAGACGCGCTGGAATTCGCTGTATCGGCGCATGGAGCAGCGTCTTGGCGATATCGCCGAGGTGTGCCTGATTGACCGGCCCGCCAGGGAGGACTTCGTCGGCAGCTCCATCCAGTTCCGCCTGCCGGCGCTGGGCGCTGACACCATTGCGCGCTTTGTCGAGGGCTGCGAGGCCCGCGGCATTCCGCTGAAGTGGTATGGCAAACCCTTGCCGGAGGACTACACCAGCCGCTACGACAGCTGGGGTTATCTGGCCGGCACACGTGCGCTGCCGATCGCCGACAGAGTACTCGCCACCCTGTGTGATCTGCGCCTGCCGCTGACCTTCGATCAAGCAGACTGCGACGACATCGTCGCGCTGATGAGCGCCGCCATGGATGAGGCGGTGCAGCCCCCCGAGGCAACACCCGACAAGGCGCTCGGCTCTCGCTGAGCCACGTCTGACGACGCAATAACAAGACATCCGGAGTGACAATAATGTTCAAGAAGACTCTACTTACCGCCGCCATCGTCATGGCAGCCACTGCCACCGCCGCAGAGGCCAAGACCTTCAAGGTCGGCATGGGCGATCCCATGGACTCCGACCAGGGGGCCCTGGCCCAGCGCTTCGAGGAGTTGGTCGAATCGCTGTCCGACGGCGAGATGCAGGTCGAGTTGTTCCCCGGCGGCCAGCTCGGTTCCGAGACCGGCATGATCCAGGACACCCGCATTGGCAAGCTGGACTTTGCGCTGGTCGGTGTCGGCAACCTGACGCCCTACGCAGCGCGTCTGGGCGCCTTGACCATGCCCTATGCCCTGCGTAGCCACGCCGATGCGGTCAAGGCCACCACCGGCCCCCTGGCCGATCGGTGGAACACCATCGCCGAGGAAGAGGCCGGTGTGCACATCGTCAGCTGGCTGTACTCCAACTTCCGTCACCTGACCAACTCCCAGCGGCCGGTGACGACCCTCGCCGACGTCGAGGGACTCAAGGTTCGCGTGCCGCAGAACGAGATCATGCTGGCCAGCTACGAGGCCTGGGGCGCCAGCCCCATCAGCATGTCCTGGCCGGAGGTCTTCACCGGCCTGCAGCAGGGCGTGATCGATGGCCAGGACAACCCCTACATCGTCAACAGCACCATGAAGTTTCACGAGGTGCAGGACCACCTCACCGAACTTCACGCCCAGTACTCGCTGCAGCCCATCGTGATGGGGGTGCGCAGCTACGAGCGTCTGTCCGACGAGGAGCGAGCGATCATCGATCGCGCCGGCCTGGAGGCGCAGCTGTACGCGCTGCAGTTCCAGCTGACCAAGGCCTCCGAGGCGCGCGCTGCCATGGAAGCCGAAGGGGTCGAGGTGGCCACCCTGGAAGATGAGGATGAATGGATCCGCATCGCCCAGGAAGAGGTGTGGCCGCAGTTCTACGAGGACATCGGTGGCCAGGAAGCCTTCGAGGAAATGCAGGCGGCGCTCGGTCACTGATCGTTGTCGCCGCGGGCGGCGGTCGCTGACCGCCGCCCGGGTCTTGTTGTCATCGCTGCTGCATTCCCGTCGGGAAGGAGGCCTCCATGCTGGCCAAACTCAACTATATCGAAGACTACGCCTGCCGCTTTCTGCTCGGGCTCTTTGTCATTCTGCTGTTCGTTCAGGTGGTGATGCGCGTCACCCTGGGCATCGGCATGGCCTGGATCGAAGAGCTCGCGCGCTACGCCTTCGTCTGGTTCGTCTTTCTGGGCGCCGCCCACGCCGCCCACTTGAGCGCGCATAACCGCCTGCAGACCCATATCAAGCTGATGCCACGCAAGGTGGCCAATACCCTCTTGTTGCTGGTGGATCTGATCTGGGTCGCCTTCTGTCTGGTGCTGGCCTACAAGAGCCTGGATCTGATCGGGCTGTTGCTGGAATTCCCCTATGACTCGCCGGCCCTGGGCTGGTCGCTGGCCTACGTTTACTTCGTCTTCCCCATCGCCTTTACCTTGATGGCCTTTCGCGTGCTGCAGGTGCAGTGCCTGAAGCTGTTCAAGGGCATCGAGCCAGGTGACGTGGACGCCCAGGAAGTGTCCAGGATCACCGAGGAAACGAGCCACTACAGCGACGGCAAGACGTCGTCCAAGGCGGAGGGCTAAGCCATGGCCGCAACCGTACTGTTTTCCATGTTTGCCGGGCTGTTGTTCTTCGGCACCCCTATCGTCGTCTCTCTCGGCGTGGCCTCGATGGCCGTCTATATACTCAACGGCGACGATCTCAGTTCGCTGATCGAGCTGGCCTTTTCGGCCATCAACTCGTTTCCGCTGATGGCCTTGCCGTCGTTCATCCTGGCCGGCGCACTGATGGGGGATGCCGGTATCGCCAGACGCCTGATCCTGATCGCCGAGGAGCTGGCCGGTCCTGCCGCTGGTGGGCTAGGCGCCGCTGCGGTGATGGCCTGCATGTTCTTTGGCGCGATCTCGGGCTCGGGACCTGCTACTACCGCAGCGGTGGGGATGCTGGTGATACCGGCGATGATCGAGCGCGGCTACGGCAGAAGCTACCCGGCGGCGATCACCGCCACCGCTGGTGGTCTCGGGGTGGTCATTCCGCCCAGCATGCCGCTGGTGATCTATGGCGTCACCGCCAACGAGTCGATTTCTGCGCTGTTCATGGCCGGCGTCATCCCCGGCGTGATGCTGGGGGCGGGCCTGATGGTGGCCAACTACATCACCGCCAAGCGCAACGGCTACCAGACCGAGGGAACTTCCTACGATCGCAAGCGGGTGGTCGCGGTGCTCAAGGATGGTTTCTGGTCGCTGATGGCGCCGGTGGTGATCCTGGGCGGCATCTATTCGGGCATGTTCACGCCCACCGAGGCGGCCGTGGTCTCGATCTTCTACGCGCTGTTCGTCGGTGTTTTCATCCACAAGGAGTCATCGCTGCGCGGGCTCAACGAGGCCTTTCAGAGCACCACCTGGCTGACCGGGCGTGTGTTGATCATCATGTTCACCGCCACCGCCTTCGGCCGCATCCTGGTCGAGAATCACATTCCGGCGATGATCGCCCAGGGCATCCTGGATATCACCAACAGCCTGTGGCTGGTGTGGATTCTGGTGATCGGCTTTCTCCTGATCGTCGGCATGTTCATCGAGATCCTGGCCACCATCATGATCGTCACGCCGGTGCTGTTGCCGGTGATGGTGGAGCTCGGCGTCGATCCCGTGCACTTCGGCATCGTGCTGGTGGTCAGCCTGGGCATCGGTTTCTCGACGCCGCCGCTGGGCGAGAACATGTTCATCAGCTCGTCGATCGCCAATGTCTCCATTGAGAAGATTTCGGTGCGCGCCTTGCCGCTGGTGGGTTCCATGGTGGTCATTGCCTTGCTGCTGGCCTTCTTCCCGCAGCTCAGCCTGTGGCTGCCCAATCTGCTCGGCTTCTGATACCGGTCATCACTCGTCAAAGGACCCGCTATGACGCTTTCCACCGATAACTCCGCAACCATCGCCGACCATACGATGGTCGGCGTGCTGGGCGGCATGGGACCGGACGCCACGGTGGCCTTCATGCAGAAGGTCATCGAGGTGACGCCCGGCGAGGACGATATCGACCACGTGCATATGCTGGTCGACAACAATCCCAAGGTGCCATCACGCATCAAGGCGCTGATCGACGGCGACGGCGAGTCACCGGCGCCTGCCATCGCTGCCATGGCCAGACGACTCGAGCAGGCAGGCTGCGATTTTCTGGTCATGCCCTGCAATACCGCCCACTACTACTGGTCGGCCGCCCAGCAGGCGGTGGACATTCCGGTGTGGCATATCGTCGAGCGCACCCTGGACCGGGTCGCCGCCGAGATGCCGGGGGCCAGGGTGGGCATGCTGTGCTCGCCGGCGCTTCGCAAGATTGGTCTTTACGAGGGATTCATCAAGCCGAGGGGGCTGTCGTTGGTCTATCCCGACAACGAGGATCGCGTGCTCGACGTGATCCGAGCGGTCAAGCGTGGTGCCGGGCGCGCGCCCGCCACCCACGCGGCCTTCATCGAGGCCGCCCATGACGTCCAGGCGCGTGGTGCCGACGTGCTGGTCCTGGCCTGTACTGAGCTTTCGGTGATCCGCGATGCGCTCGATGGTCGCGTGCCGATCATCGATACCGTACAGGTGCTGGCCGAAGACGTGGTCGCTGCGGCCACCGGAAAGGCACCGCGCGGTTGATTCGGAGAACCGAGTCGAGCACTGAAGCGAGAGCACTGTAACGAGAGCACTGTAACGAGAGCACTGCTCAGAGGTTGAAACAGGGCGGCGTCGAGCGCCGCCAGCACGTCGATCTTCCTGTCCCGTTCACCAAAGAGACGCCTTCGTCCGCTGGCCTCATCCGGCAGGACCGGGGTCGCTCGTTTTCACGATCCGGAGTCGTCCCATGACCTCACCCTCTTCTTCCCCCTCGACGGCGACCTCGCGACAGCGGCTAAGCCGTCGACTGGCGTCCCTGAGCCCGATCGGGCGAGGACTGCTGGTGTGCGTGACCATTGCCCTGGCCACCACCTTTATCGCCGATCACTACGGTGGGCCGACCCTGCTCTACGCCTTGCTGTTTGGCATGTCGCTGCACTTCTTGAGCGAAGAGGGACGCTGCCTGCCGGGGATCGAGTTTGCCGCGCGCACCGTGCTGCGCCTTGGCGTGGCGCTGCTGGGCGCACGCATGACCCTCGAGCAAGTCGGTGACCTGGGGCTTGGACCGGTGCTGACGGTGCTCGCCGCGGTGGGACTGGTGATCTGCGCAGGGGGGCTGCTGGCCCGGGCGCTTGGCCTGCACCGTGATCTGGGCCTGCTGACCGGTGGTGCCGTGGCGATCTGCGGGGCCTCGGCGGCGCTGGCGCTGTCGGCGGTGATGCCGAAAAACGACACCAGCGAGCGCAACACCATCCTCACAGTGGTGGGCGTGACCACGCTGTCGACGGTGGCCATGGTGACCTACCCGCTGCTGGTGGGGGTGCTCGACCTTGCCAATACCCAGGCCGGCATCTTCCTGGGGGGCACCATCCACGACGTGGCCCAGGTGGTCGGGGCGGGGTACATCATCTCGGAGGAGACCGGCGACGTCTCGACCCTGGTCAAGCTGGTGCGTGTGGCCATGCTGGTGCCGGTGGTGATGATCTTCAGCTGGCTCTATCGCGCCTCGCGCAACAGCGAAGGAAAGCGCCAGGTGCCGATGCTGCCTGGCTTCCTGGTGGGGTTCGTGGCGCTGGTGCTGATCAACAGCCTGGGGCTGATTCCAGAAAGCGTGAACGAAGGACTGTCGACGCTCTCGCGCTGGTGTCTTGTCACCGCCATCGCCGCCCTGGGCATCAAGACCTCCTTTCAGAAGCTCGCGGTGGTCGGCTGGAAGCCGGTCATCCTGATGGTGCTGGAGACCCTGCTGTTGCTGGCCATCGTGCTGGGGGTGGTGGTCTTCGGCGGGCTGGGTAGCTGAGCGGCGATGGAACGCTGCTCTTGCTGATACACCAATAAAACACAATAAGGTCCCTGACAATGACAACACAAACCGCAACACCTTCACTGTCCTTTCGTGGGGGCACCCTGGGTGCCTTGACGCCTCTGATCCTGCTGGTGCTAGGCCTTATCTATCTGTCGGTGTTCGAGCGTGCCGGCACCAAGCCATTCTGGGCCTGCGCCTGGGTGGCAATGGGCGTGGGACTCTTTCTGTGCCGACAACGCACGGCGTACTGTGACAGCCTGCTCAAGGGGATGGGCAATTCCACCGCGACGGCCATCATCGCACTGTGGCTGCTGGCCGGTGTCTTCGGCAAGCTGATGGCTGCCGGCGGCCTGATCGATGGCTTGATGTGGTTGGGAGCAGCGGTGGGCGCCGAGGGTGCGGCCTTCACGCTGCTGGCCTTTGCCATGGCCATGGTGTTTGCCCTGGGGACCGGCACCAGTACTGGTACCGTCATCGGGCTGTCGCCGGTGCTGTACCCGGCGGGCGTCCTGTTGGGGGCGGATCCGTCCATGCTGGCGGTGGCGATCCTGTCCGGTGCGGCCTTCGGTGACAACCTGTCCCCAGTGTCGGATACCACCATCGTGTCCTCCTATACCCAAGGGGCGGAAATCGCCGACGTGATCCGCACCCGTCTACCGCTGGCGCTGACGGCTGCGGCGATCTCGATGCTGATCTTCCTGTTGTTCGGTGCCAGCGGCGAGGCCTCGGCGTCAGCCGTGGAGGTGCCTTCCGGTCATGCCTCCGGCCTGGTCATGCTGATTCCGCTCGCGGCGGTGGTGTTCTTTGCGCTGAAGCGCCGACACATCGTCGAAGCCATGTTTATCGGCAATCTGGTGGCCATGTTGTGCGCCCTGGCGATCGGTGCCATTGGACTGGGCGATCTGTTCTCGTTGCCCGAGGCCAGAGGCGAGAGCACTGGCCTGATCGAAAATGGTATCGCTTCGGTAACCGGCGCCGTGCTGTTTGCGCTGATGGTGCTGGCGCTGACTCAGGTGATTCTCGATACCGGTCTGATGGAAAAACTGCTGGACGGCGCCAGGAAGCGCCTGGTCAAGGACCGGGCCAGCGCCGAGACCAGCATCGTGGCAGTGACGATTGCCGCATCTACTCCGCTGTCGGCCAACGCCCCGGCGTTGCTGCTGGTGGGGCCGGGATTGGTACGAAGCCTGGCTCAGCAGTTCGGCATCTCGCCGGCCAGGGCCGCCAACCTGATGGACTGCGCGGTCTGCACGGTGTTCTTTCTGCTTCCCTGGCACATCGTGGTGGCGGTCTGGCAGGAGGTCATCGCTTCCACCGCGGTACAGAACGAGGTCGCCGCGCCGTCAGCCTTTGCCTCCTTCCTGACCCCATACCCCTGGGCCATGCTGGTGGTGCTGGCTGTCTCGATCCTGCTTCGGCGGCGCAAGCAGGGCACCACCGAGGTCGCAGCCGTCTGATCGGCCTCCGCTCACCTGGCAGTAAAAAACAGCCCCGCCATGCTGGCGGGGCTGTGGCGCTCTTGTGGTTGTCGTTGTTGGTGGCGCGGGGAAAGTTTTTTAGAGCGTTAGAGAAGCCAGCGCTACGCAAGCAACGACCGACAGTCCGGTCAGGAACCAGAACAGGGTCATCTCATTGGAAGTGAGGGGGGAAGGTTCAGCACCGAAGCGGTTATCACCATCACTCCCCTTGATGAAGGTCACCATGATAAATGGGATGAGGTTTATAAGGGGGATAAAGAAAAGTAGCATGAGCCAGCCTGATTTGTTCAGGTCATTTAGCCTGCGCTTTCCCTGGATTAGCGCAAAGATAGTCAATGGAATTCCAAGCACGAATTGGCTGATGGTAAAGGCGCTGGCGGCTGTCTCTGCAGCGGCCGGTGTTGCCGTCAGACTATAGTAGATAAGTATTCCGTATACGGCATAGACGAACAACACCGGCAAGGTCAAGCGATTAAAGTGTCTTACTCTACCGATACGACCATTGGTCGACCATAGTCCAGGGTTTTTATTTGCTACCTGGCGGTCGTTTGCATCACCTTGCGTGTTGGATATTTCTGTATCTGAAGGGAAGTTGATTTCATTTGAGTTATCTAGCGTAGTGCTTTCGTTTGTCATCTTGCTGCTTCCTTCCTTGGGGTAAGTGTTCCGGCGATCCTTTCGCCGAGTCGGTTAATCTCTATGCTTGTTGCAGTGCTCTGGGAGGGTCTAAAGACCCAGGTGAAACTGTAGTGGTCCATAGCAGATGGCCGCTGACGCCACGGCAATGTTAAGAATGAGCAAGCACCAGAAGCGCTTCGTTTCCGATGAAGTCGATGGAGAAGGTGGTGGTCCGAAGGGGTTGCTTCCTGGTGTGCCACGAAAGAAGACCAGAGTGATGACCAGCCATACGTTGATCAGGGGAATCAGTCCAAGAAGCAGTGCCCACCCAGAACGCCCCTGATCGTTAAGGCGACGTTTTGCCTGAAGAATGGCGAAAAGGGTGAAGACTGAGTACAGGCCTGCGTAGGCGTAGATCAGGATGGTGAAGGTGCTCTGGGTGAGTGTCGCAGGGTACAGGTAGTCGAGATAAAGTGGGACGAAGAGCGCGAGGTTATAGATGAGTCCTACTGCGGCAAGTCGGCTACAGTAGCGAATGCGTCCGATACGGCCACGAGTTGACCAGAGTCTGCTGCTTCTACTGGGTACGCTATACAGCGGCAGCGGCAAGGTGACGGAAGATGAGGTGGCTGACGACATGGAGTTGAGTCTCATCTTCTTCTCCTGTTTCCTTCTTTAAATCGGTCTTCGATTCATCAAAGGTGTCAAGGCGTTGTCGGATTTTCCCATGCCTTGATGGATGGTCAGTCGTCATGGCAATGGTTGGCGGTGGCGCATGTTTTCCTTGCATGAGGAACGCATCATTGGTGCCTGCAGCAAGGGCTTCACTGCGACTCTAGAAAGCCATTTCGTCAGAGGATATAGGGGATCTCCTACATACTTTCTTTTTTTAAGAATTTTCTAATTATTTGTTCTCCCGTTGGCCGAACTGGCACGAAATTGCGTCGCAGCGACAAAAAAACACCCCGATGGCCGGGCGCCTTGCCCTGCCATCGGGGTGATGTTGTTGAGATATTGCCGCAGTGATGCTGAGTCGTCGCTGAGGCGATGGTCCGGAAACAGGACCGGGAGAGGTTAAGCGGCAGGGCCAATCAGATGCTTTACCTCAAGATAACCGGACAGTCCCCAGGGGCCGAGTTCACGTCCGATGCCGCTGGCGCCGAAGCCGCCCCAGCTGGCCTCGGGCATCACCAGCTGTTCGGAGTTGAACCAGATGCTGCCTGCACGCAGGGCGCGGCCAACACGCCTGGCGCGCTCGGCGTCACCGGAGATCACGGTGGCGGCGAGGCCAAAGGCGCTGTCGTTGGCCAGGGCGATGGCCTCGGCTTCGCTCTCTGCGCTGCGCGCACACAGCACCGGGCCGAAGATTTCCTCGCGCCACAGACGGCTTGAGGTGGGCACGTCGCGGTACAGGGTCGGGGCGACGAACTCACCCTGGGCCGGCAGGTCACGATGGCGGCCGTCACGCACCGGCGTCAGGCCTTCCTCCTTGGCGATCTCGAGGTAGCGCTCCACGGCTTCGCGCTGACGGGCGCTGGTCATCGGGCCCATGTCGGTGCCCTCGGCCAGCGGGTCACCCAGGGCGAGGCCGTCGATACGTTCGGCCAGTGCCTGGTAGAGCGGTTCGGCCAGCGTCTGATGCACGATCAGTCGCGAGGTGGCGGAGCAGATCTGCCCGGAGTTGAAGTAGATGCCGGCCATCACCCAGTCGGCGGCGGCTTCGACCTCGGCGTCATCGAGCACCAGGATCGGCGATTTGCCGCCGAGCTCCAGTGATACGCCGCGCACGCCGTTGGCGGCGGCCCGCATGACCTTCTCGCCGACCGCATTGCTGCCGGTGAAGGACAATTTATCCACACCCTGATGGGCGGACAGGGGGGCGCCGATGCCTTCGCCGTCACCCAGCAAGAGGTTCAGCACACCGGCGGGCAGGCCGATCTCCACGGCGATGTCGGCCAACGCCACCTCGGGCAGCGGAGTGACCTCGGAGGGCTTGAACACCAGGGTGCAGCCGGCGGCCAGTGCCGGTGCGATCTTCCAGGCGCTGGTGACCAGCGGGAAGTTCCAGGGGGTGATCAGTCCGACCACGCCGGCGGGGTCTTCGAACACCCGCGCCTCGACGCCGTCCATGCCGTGCTCGAGCAGACGTCCCTGACGCTGTTCCAGAGCACGGGCCTGGCCGGCGTAGTAGCGGTAGCAGGCGATGGCGTCGTCCAGGTCGATGGCGGCCTCGGCCAGGGCCTTGCCATTGTTGGTGGAGGACAGCCGTTCGAGATCGCCGCGGCGGGTTTCGAGGGCCGTGGCGAAGGCCTCGAGAAAGTCGCCACGACGCTGCCCGCCCAGCGCCTGCCAGGCGGGCAGGGCGGCGCGGGCGCTGGCCACGGCGGCGTCGACGTCGCTGGCATCGCCGGCGGTGATCTCGGCGATCTGGGTCTGGCGGTAGGGATCGGTCACCGCCAGGCGCCGGCGGCTGTGACTATCCACCCAGCGGTTGTCGATAAACTGTTGTGTCAGCTGTTGCACGGGGGGACTCCAGGGGCAAAGACATTGGAAGGAATAAGCGAATGAAATGATCGGCGAGATGAGGGCTCGTTACGCGCTCAGGCCTGGTGGCGCTTGATCCAGTCATCGATCAGGGCGTGGCAGTGACGGCCCGAGAAGCTCGGGAAGTGGCCGCCGTGCACCGTGGCGATCGGCAGCCTACGCAGGCGCTCGAGGCTCGCCGCGTAGTCGTCCAGGTCGCTGTGGTAGGCGTCCTCGATCAGCTCACCGTCGTAGATGATGTCGCCGCTGATCAGGGTGGCGCTGGCGGCCTCCCACAGGGCGATGCCGCCGGGCGAATGGCCGGGGGTGTGGATCACCTCGAAATGGCGATCGCCCAGCTCGATGACGTCGCCGTCCTCCAGCGTCTCGATACGCGGCGGCGCCGCAATGCGATAGCCGCTGTGGGCGTAGGGCAGCGGTGGCAGGGCGTCGAACATGGCGTCGTCGAGAAAGGCCTCGGCCAGGGTGCGACGGTTGTCGGGGCTTGCCAGGATATCGGCCTCGGCGCGATGAACGTGGCAGCAGTCGAACTCGTGAGCGGCGCCGATATGATCGAAGTGGGTGTGGCTTGCCACCGCCACGATCTCGCGTTCGGCCAGTAGTGCCACCCGTTCGCGCAGTGGCACCGCGCCCAGGCCGAAGTCCACCACCAGATCGCGCTCGCGGCCGCGAACGTGCCAGATATTGCAGCGGTAGAACGGCTTGATGGCCGGTTCGTCGATCAGGGTGATGCCGTCGGCCAGGCGCTGGGTGCGATACCAACTGGCGGCGTCGCCCCGGGGCAGGGTGAAGGTGCTCACGTGTTGCCTCCCGGCAGGGCGCGCAGGTCCTTCAGGTAGTCCTGGTGGCTGCGGCTCTCGTCGATACGCGAGTGTTCGATGTCCACCACCAGCACCCCGGCGTCGTTGCCAAGGCGCCCCAGCACCTCGCCGTCCGGTCCTGCCACCAGGCTGTTGCCGCAGTAGTGCAGCTCGCCCTCGATACCGGCGCGGTTGATGCAGGCGACGAAGCGCTGGTTGTCCAGCGCCCGGGCGCGGATCTGCAACTGCTGGCGCTCGGCGTTGGGCACCATGTTGGCGGTGGGCGAGAGGATCACCTCGGCGCCGGCCTGGGCCAGCGCTCTGGCTATCTCCGGGAACTCGTTGTCGTAGCAGATCATCAGGCCCAGGCGGCCGAGCCGGGTGTCGACCACGCACAGCTCGTCACCAGGGGTGAAGTACTGGTGCTCACGATCCCATAGCTGGCGCTTGTGGTAGCAGGCCAGGGTGGTGCCGGTGTCGTCGATCAGCACCGCCGAGTTGGTCAGGCGGCCGTCGGCCTGGCGCTGGGCCAGGCCGAACAGCAGGTGCAGGCGATACTGGTGCGCTAACCGGGCGACCTGATCGATCAACTCGCCTTCGTCGGCCAGTTCATCGAGCCGTTCGAACACGTTGTAGCCGGTCAGCGCCAGTTCCGGCAGGGCCAGCAGCTGGGCGCCGGCGGCCACCGCCTGCTGGCACAGGCCATCGAGGGCATCGAGATTGGCGGCGACATCCGCGTGGACGGGGTCGGTCTGGGCCAGCATCAGGCGCATGGATCAGTCTCCTTGGGCAGCGAGGCTGGAACGGGTGAACAGGGCACAGCCCAGCCAGTAGAGTCCGCCGGTGATGACGAACACCGGCAGCGAGGCACCGATGGACAGCGGTGCCACCAGGGTCCAGTAGGCCGCCAGGGCCGCACCGATCAGGTAGGCGCCGATGGCGATACCGGCGGTGGGCCGACCGAGCTGGTGCGGCGAGCGCAGCAACTCGGTGCTGTAGCCGTCACGGCCGACCAGGTAGTAGTCGACGATCATCACCGAGAAGGCCGGAATGAACAAGGCGCCGATCAGCAACAGGAAGTTCTGGAACTGGTCGAGGATACCGGGGATCAGGGCGCCAAAGACCGTCACCACGCCGATCACCAGCGCCGGCTTCCAGAAGGCCATGCCGGGGGACACGTTCATGCACGACAGGGTGGCGCTGTAGACCGCCATCACGTTGGTGGTCATCACCGAGAAGAAGATCACCAGCGCAGCGGGCAGACCAAAGCCGAAGCCGGACAGCAGCCGGGTCGGGTCGTAGGTCTGTTCCATGCCGCCGAGCACCGACAGGCCGGATACCGCGGCACCCAGCCCCATGGCGATCATCGAGGCGCAGACGTAGCCGCCGTAGGTGCCGAGTACCGCGATGCGTCCGCTCTTGCAGTTGCGGTTGTAGTCGGCCGAGGTGGAAATCCACGAGAAGGCGGTGGCGACGACGATGTCGAAGGCGATGCCCAGGGTAATGCCGTTGCGGGATTCGGCGGGCATCTCGAACAGTGCACCGACCTCGTAGTGGCGGTTGAGCTGGTAGACCACGCCGGCCGCCAGGACCATCATGGCCGCCGCCGCCCAGCGCTCGATGCGCTCGATACCCAGGTGGCCGCGCAGCACGATCAGCACCACGATGGTCTCGCACAGGATCGTCATCAGCGGCAGGTTGGAGTAGCCAGTGGTGGCCTCGATGGCGTAGTCCAGGCTCATGCCGGCCAGCAGCGCCTGGATCCAGCTCCAGGCGATCAGCACCGCCATGTTGACCAGCGAAATGATCTTCGACCCGGTGGGGCCGTAGGCGCGGCGGGTCAGGGCCATCGAGGGCAGGCCGGTGCGCTGGCCCATCAGTCCTACCAGCAGCAGCGGAATGGCGCCGATCAGCGAGCCGATCAGGACCCAGGTCATGGCGACCGGGAAGCGCAGGTCGGGTACCAGCAGCATGCCGGTGAGGATGGTGGTGACGACCACGTTGGCGCCGAGCCATAGGGCAAAGGTGGCCATGCCTCCCATGCTCTTGTGCTGGTGTTCATCCAGGGTGTCGTGGCCGATCAGCCGCTTGAGTGAAATCATCTAGGAAACCTTTGTGGTTATGGTTGGTAGGTACCGCAGGGGCGCGAAATTGGGAGCGCAAAACGGAGCAGATAAAAGGAGCAGACAAAAGGAGCAATAGGGCCGGCGCCGTGGCGCCGGCAAAGGGGTCGTCGCTCGATCAGGCCACTGCGGCGTTCCATGCCGTGGCGTCGATCTCGATCAGCATCGGGCCGTCTTCGGGGCGATGGGCGATGGCCCGGGCGAGGCCGACGGGGTTGCCGACCCGGGTCGCCGCACAGCCGAAGCCGGCCGCCAGGGTCTGGAAGTCCGGTGCCTGGATGTCCACGCCGAGGCGGGTGACGCCGGCGTTGTCCATGAAGCGGCGGATTTCCTCGTAGCCCTGGTTGTGCCACAGCAGCACGATGACCGGCAGCCGTTCCTCCACCGCACAGGCAAGCTCGGTCAGGGTGAACATCACCCCACCGTCGCCTACCAGCGCCACCACCGGCAGGTCCGGCTGGCCGAGGCTCGCGCCCATGGCCGCGGGCAGGCCGTAGCCGAGAGTGCCGTAGCCGGTGGATGCGTTGAAGAAACGGCGCGGCGCGTCCTGGCTGACCAGGTGGTTGGCGGCGTAGGTGGTGGCGCAGGAATCGCCCACCAGGATCGCCCCCGGCAGGCTCTCGCGCAGGGTGTCGAACAGCGGCACATAGGGGCGGAAGGCCGGATCATCGGCCAGCGCCAGGGCGCTCAACGCATCATGTGTACGCTTGCGGCCATCGCGCGAAAGCCGCTCACCGCCGAGGCGCTGGTCGCAGCCGGCGGCCAGCGCTTCGAGGCTGGAGGCGGCGTCGGCCACCAGTGCCAGGTCGGCATGCTGGTTGCGGGCGAGCTGCTCGGGGTCCAGGTCGATACGAATCAGTCGACCGTCGAGGGTGAAGCCGTCGTCGAACACCACGTCATAGTCGGTCTCGCCAAGCTCGGTGCCGATGGCCAGCACCACGTCGGCTTCATGGGCAAGCTCCCGCACCGCTGGCAGCGAGGCGTTGGCGCCCAGATCCAGCGGATGGTCGCGGCCGAGCAGGCCCTTGGCGTTGATGGTGGTGACGGTGGGGGCGTCGAGATTCTCGACCAGACGACGGGCGGCGTCCGGGGCATCGACGCAGCCGCCGCCGAGCAGCACCAGCGGGCGCTTGGCGTCGACCAGCCAGTCGAGCGCCTGCTCGAGCGCGGCGGGGGCCGGTGCGGCCTTGGCCAGCGCCGTGCGGCGCGTGCTGACAGGCTCGCTGACCGGGGCATCGAACAGGTCGATGGGGATCTCGATATGCACCGGGCCGGGGCGGGCGCCATCGAACACGGCGAAGGCACGGGCCAGCACCTCGCCGAGGCCGTTCGGGTCGAGCAGGGTGTGGCTGAAGCGCGAGACGCCGGCTATCAGCTCGCGTTGGCCGGGGAGTTCGTGCAGCCGGCCCTGGCCGCGTCCCAGGGTGTCGCGGCGGTTGACGCTGGAGATCACCAGCATCGGCACCGAGTCGGCCAGGGCCTGGCCCATGGCGGTGGCGATATTGGTCATGCCGGGGCCGGTGATGATGAAGCACACGCCGGGCTTGCCGGTGGTGCGGGCGTAGCCGTCGGCCATGAAGCCGGCGCCCTGTTCATGGCGCGGGGTGACGTGGCGGATGCCACTGCCCTGGTGGTCGTGTCCATTGCCGCCTTCGAGGCCACGATAGAGCTCGATGGTGTGGACGCCGGGGATACCGAAGACGGTGTCCACGTCGTAGGTGTCACGCAGCAGACGGATCAGCAGTTCAGCGCAGGTCATGCGGTACTTCCTTGAGACGGGGCATGGGCTTGAGACGGATCAGGGGCTTGAGACGAGCCAGGGGCGAGGGCGGGGTCCGGGGCCACCGAGTAGGGGGCTCTTGCAAAGATCCGCCTGACCATGGGCTCGAAGTGCGCCAGCGGCAGGGTGTCATAGGCGGGGTCGAAGGACGGGCAGTCCCAGTCGCGACAGAAGGCTTCGCAGTCGTCGAACCAGGGATGGCCGCGGAACCGCTCGCGGGCGTCCTTGTTGCCGCCGACCTTGTCCCAGTAGTAGTGACCCTGGAAGACGTCGTGATGCTGGACGATCCAGTGGGTCTTCTCGCTGACGAAGGGGCGCAGGATCGAGGCAGCGAAGGCGGCGTGGTCGAAAAGCGCCAGTTCGTCGCCGATGTCGTGGACCAAGGCGGCGACGATCATCTCTTCGTCGGCGCCGGCACGCTCGGCCCGGGTCGCGCTCTGCAGGCAGTGCTCCAGCCGGGTGATCTGGTAGGGCTGGTGGCCCTCGCCCAGCCGGGCGAGGGTATCCAGTACGCTGTCGGCGAGGCCGGCCAGGTAGTCGGCGTCGTGGGCGGCGATCACCGCCCAGTCTTCTGCCGTGCTTTGGTCGATGCGGGTGAAGGCCGCCTTGCCGGCGGCGTGAGCATCGTTTGCGTCTGTCATGTCGGCCTCCCGATCAACCCACCAGCCAGTGGGCCATGACCACGATGATGGGCAGGGTGATGGCGGTGCGCAGCAGGAAGATCACCACCAGTTCCCACAGCTTGAGCGGGATCCGTGACTTCAGCAGCAGGGCGCCGATCTCTGACATGTAGATCAACTGGGTCAGTGACAGACAGGCGATGACGAAGCGGGTCAGTTCGCTCTCGATGTCGCTGGCCAGTACCGCCGGCAGGAACATGTCGGCAAAGCCCACCAGGGTCGCCGGCGCGGCGGCCTCGGCCTCGGGCAGACCCATCCACTCGAGCACCGGCACCATCGGCATGGACAGCCAGGTGAACAGCGGAGTGAACTCGGCCAGTACCAGCGCCACGGTACCGATGGCGATGACCAGCGGCAGCAGCCCGAAGAAGATGTCGGCGACGTTGAACAGTGCCAGGCGGGCGAGCTTGAGCGGGCCCGGGGCGGTCTCGGCGCGGGCCACGGCGATGCCCAGGCTGTAGCGCAACAGGCTCTGGTTGCCGGTGTTTTCTTCCTGGATCTGGCAGCCCACCGGCTCGTAGTAGGTGTTGGCCTTGCGTGACAGCGGCGGCAGGCGCGGCACGATGACGGCGGCGACCAGGCCGGCCACCACCACGGTCAGGTAGAACGGCACGAACAGGTGGTTGATGCCGATGAAGCTGGTCACCAGCAGGGCGAAGGCGATCGACACGATCGAGAAGTTGGTGGCGATGGCCGAGGCCTCGCGGGCGTTGTAGAAGCCCTGCTCGTACTGCTGGGTGGTGATCAGTACGCCGACGGTGCCGGAGCCCATCCAGGAGGCGGTGGCGTCGATGGCGCTGCGCCCGGGCAGCCCGAAGATCTTGCGAAAGGGCGTGCGCACCATGGAGCCGATGAACTCCATGAAGCCGAAGTCCACCAGGAAGGGCAGCAGGATGGCGGCGAAGAAGAAGAAGGTCAGCAGCACCGGCGCCAGGTCATTGAGCATTACCCCGCCAGTGAAGGAGGCGGTGACCATCTCCGGGCCGACCTGGAAGTAGGTCATCAGCGCGAAGGCGGCGCCGAGGGCGCGCATCACCACCCACAGCGGGGCGATGTCGAATAGCTCCTTCATCGCGCCCTGGCGGGCCCAGCCTGGTTTGGTCAGCTTGACCACCAGGGTCAGCACGATGGACAGGGTGAGCACGACGGTGGCGATGGCGGGCAGGGCGTCGCCGAGGGTGGCCTTGAGCCAGTCGGCGGCCAGACCCATGCCGATGTTGATGGTGTCACCGACCGAGAAGGGCACCAGGAACAGCAGGATGCCGATCAACGACGGGACGAGGAACTTGATCAGACCATGGGTGCTTAGCTTGCCCCCGTCGGTCGTGATCTTGTCGGCAGAATGCAGGTGGGAGGACATGGGCGATCACTCTTTGCTGTTGTAATGGTCGGCGCCCTGACGCGGGCGCCTCGTTGGCTGTCGCCAGGGCCACTCCCTGGCCCTGTGAGGATTCAGTCGCGTCGCGCGACTCCGGGGAGCACGCACAGCATTTCATAGAGCAGGGTGGCGCCCATCAGGGCGGTGTTGCCGCTGGGGTCGTAGGGCGGGGAGACTTCGACCAGGTCGCCGCCGACGATATTGAGCCCCTGGGCGCCGCGCACGATCTCCAGGCCCTGGGCCGAGGTCAGGCCGCCCATTTCCACCGTGCCGGTGCCGGGCGCCACCGACGGGTCCAGGCCATCGATGTCGAACGAGATGTACACCGGGCCATCGCCCATCTGCTCGCGCACCTCGGCCATCAGCGGCTCGAGAGACTTGTGCCAGCACTGTTCGGCCTGGACCACGCGGAAGCCCTGCTGGCGACACCAGTCGAAGTCCTCGGCGGCGTAGCCGGTGCCGCGCAGACCGATCTGGACGACCCGGTTGGCGTCCAGCAGCCCTTCTTCCTGGGCGCGGCGGAACGGGCAGCCGTGGGCCACCTCTTCGCCGAACATGTGCTCGTTGACGTCGGCGTGGGCGTCAATATGGATCAGCCCGACCGGGCCATGTTTCTTGGCGATGGCGCGCAGGATCGGCCAGGTCAGGGTGTGGTCACCGCCCAGGGTCAGCGGCACGCAGTCGTGGGACAGGACGTCGTCGTAGAAGCGGCTGATGATGTCCAGGTTCTTCGGCAGGTTGAAGGTGTTGATCGGCACGTCGCCGATGTCCGCCACCTGCAGGCTGTCGAAGGGTGCAGCACGGGTGGCCATATTGTAGGGGCGCAGCATGCGCGATTCGTCGCGGATCTGGCGCGGCCCCAGTCGGGTGCCCGGGCGGTTGGAGGTGCCGATGTCCATGGGAATGCCGATAAAGGCGGCGTCCAGACCCTCGGCGCTGGTCTGGGTTGGCAGACGCATCATGGTGGCAGGGCCACCGAAGCGCGGCATCTCGTTGCCGCCGAGAGGTTGATTGAAGTCGCTCACAGGGAACTCCTGGCATCGTGGATGGGGACGGTCGCGGCCCTGGGCCTGACGGTTGTTGTGAGTGATGCAGACGCCGTGCCATCTTTTGAGCATTTATACTAAAGATGTAATAGAGGTGCAGAGATTCCAAGGGATGGTCTGCTGTGGTGATAGAAGTGATCCAGAAGTGAATCGCGATCTCGACGCATCGTGATACACTTCTGAATCAATGATGCATTTATGGATCGCTGGATGAGCGACGACGACACCAAGATTCTCAAGACCATCATCGATACCGCCCACGACCACTTCTTCATCGTCGCGCCGGACGGTCGTATCCGCGACGTCAGTCCTGGGGCGGCGGCGGTCTACGGCATGTCCTGCGAAGAGCTCTGCGCCACCAGCGTGCAGCGGCTCGAGGCCGATGGCGTGCTGACCCCGTCGGTCAGCCTGGAAGTCATTCGCAGCGGGCGGCCGGCCCAGCTGGTCCAGCGCACCGGCACCGGACGCCGGGTCATCGCCCAGGCCCATCCGGTATTCGAGGGTGAGCGGCTGGTGGCGGTGGTCAGCCGCTCCATGGACTTGACCGATCTGCAGCTGCTGCAGCAGGAGTACGCGCTGTTGCAGCGCCGCTTTAGCGAGCACCTGCGCCGGGGGCATGCGCTGGAGAGCGACAGCGAAGCACTCGAGGCCGAGCTCGATGACCTGGAGGTGAAAAGCCAGCTGATGCGCGAGGTGGCGCTGCTGCTCAAGCGGGTCGCGCCCACCGACGCCACGGTCTTGATGCTGGGCGAGTCCGGGGTGGGCAAGACCGCTTTCGCCCGCCAGCTGCACCGTTGGAGTTCTCGCCGCGATGGCCCCTTTATCGACGTCAACTGCGCCGCCATCCCTGAAAGCCTGTTCGAATCGGAGATGTTCGGCCATGAAAAGGGCGCGTTCTCCGGCGCCGCGCCCGGGGGGCGCAAGGGGCTGATCGAGCAGGCCGAGGGCGGCACCCTGTTTCTCGACGAGATCGGCGAGTTGCCCTTGGCGGTGCAGACCAAGCTGCTGAAGACCATCCAGGATGGCAGTATTACCCGGCTTGGGGACAGGGCCCCGCGACGGGTCGACTTTCGCCTGGTGGTGGCCACCAATCAGGATCTGTCGGCACGGGTCGAGCAGGGCCTGTTTCGCCTGGATCTGTACTACCGGCTGAACGTGATTCCTGTCACCCTGCCGCCCCTGCGCGAGCGTCGCGAGGATATTCCCGGCCTGGTCGAGCGCCAGCTAAAGCGCCTCAATCGGCGTTATGGACGCGACAAGATGCTGGCGCGAGACGTGTGGCAGGCGCTGATGGGCTGGGATTGGCCGGGCAATGTGCGTGAGTTGGAAAACACCCTGGAAAGGGCCTGGTTATCCAGTGACGATGTCATCCAGGGCGATCTGCTGGTGCCGTCCACGGGGGCCTCGGTAGGGCAGCTCGGCGGGCAGCAGCGTGAAGCGCAGCAGACGGCGTCGTCTGTCACCGGAGCCTCCGCTGCGCTGGCTGATGGCGCTACGTCACCCGCGACACTATCCGCACCAGGCGCAGCGCGCCCCGAACTGCCGCTTGCCCGGGGCGAGGGCCTGAAGGCCGCCCTGGCCCGGCGCGAGCGTGAGATCCTTGCCGACTGCTGCCGTACCCTTCCCACCACCTACGCTATCGCCGAACACCTGGGCATCAGCCAGCCAAGCGTGGTGCGCAAGCTCAAGCAGCATGGGTTGCGGATCGGGTGACCGGTGATGAAGGGCCGAGCTTTGCGGCACCTACTGACGGAAGACGTAAAAGAACCCGACCCAGGTGGCCAGGATCAGCAGTGGCTTCAGCACCAATACCGCACCGCTGGTAGAGCCCCGTTCGTCGTGCTCGGTGTCGCTGGACTCCCCGGGCTGCATGGCGAGTACCACCGTCAGCAGCAGGTTGGCGCCGGGGACCAGCAGCATCAGGCTCCACAAGCCCGCCTGGCCCAGGTCGTGCAGGCGACGAGTGCCGTGCAGCACCAAGGGCTGAAGGCTGATGACAACCCACCAGAGCCCCAGCAGGCCTGCCTTGATCGTCAATGCGTCCTCGAGGGCGGGGGCGGTGATGGTGGTCGCCCACAGGGCGGCATAGTAGAACGATAGCGCCAGGGTAGCGTTGAGACAGAAGTCGAGACGACTCTCGCGCCCCGCCAGGCTGTCGAACCAGTAGCCCGGCAGCACTCGCCTGAGCTCGAAGGCCTGGGGCGATGAGTGACCGGGGGCGACAGGGTCGTGAAATCCGGGAGCAGTAGGGCGATGCATCGGTATCTCGTCCTGTAGATCCAGCGTGATGCCGGTGTGCAGTTGAGGGAGACTGGTTCGATAAGCTGCGTCCTTCCGACTTGAATCCTACCCATTTTCTCCCTTGGTCTAGATAGGCGATCACGTAGTTTCTAGTACGAACCGCGTAAATAGTGCTGGTTCATAAGTCTGGTGGGCGACCTGCTTCCGAAGGATGGAAGCGTTCGGCCTCTGCCTGGTCCTTGAACACCAGGGTGCGGTAAGGGAAGGGAATCTCGATATTGGCCTCATCGAGCGCGCGCTTGATGGATGCCACCACCTGATCGCGGGAAGCGCGGATGTCGACGGGGCGGGACCCGGTCCACCAGGCCACCTCGAAGTCGATGGAACTGGCGCCGAAGGCCTTGGCGAAGACCTGCACCGCACGCACGTCGCTGCGCACCGAGTCCACCTCGGCGACCGCGCCCTGGATGATCTCGCGAGCCTGGTCCACGTCCTCGTCGTAGGCGACGCCAACGATGATGGAGGTGCGCCGGATATCGCGGTTGGTGCGAACGATGACCGGCTGCTGGAACAGCAGGGCGTTGGGCACCACGATCATCTGGCCGTCGGTGCGGCGGATACGGCTGTCGCGCACCGTGATCTGCTCTACCTGTCCTTCCACGTCGTTGGCCTCAAGGGCGATGTGGTCGCCGATCTGGAAGGGTTCTCGCCACAGGATCAAGAGGCCGGCGAGGAAGTTCTCGAACACGTCCTTGAAGGCGAAGCCGATGGCGATGGAACCGAGGCCCAGGGTGGTCAGGGCCTTGCCGGGGGTGACGGTGGGGAAGATCAGGGTGATGGTGATCAGAAGTCCCCCGAGCCAAAGACAGAGCCCCGTCAGCATGGTCAGGACGTCGCGAAGATTGCGTCGAAGCTTGGCCTTGTCGGCCACCCGAGCCACCAGGGCGCGGCCGAATCTCGCCACCAGCCAGGTCACCAGGATCAGCAGCAGGCCGGCGGCCAGTCGTGGGCCAGCAGAGCCAATGTCTGACAGGTAGGCCTGAACCTCTCCCAGCAGCAGCGACACGAAGGGTAGTTGTTCCAGTTCTTCCATCGCATCCTCCCGGGCCATGTTCAGGCGGTGGGCGCACTATCCTGCGCCCTTGTTGCTGAGCATAGCGGGGCGCCAGGCAAATCGCGCGTCACCTGCCAACGCTGGCAGTCCGGATACCGCGTCGGTTCCGACTTGACCCTCTATTTATCATGATAAATACTTTTGTTCATCTGGAGGTGGCCGCGATACGCTCGCGGCGTCACTCCATCGCCAGGCCTTCTTCGACAAACGATCCAGAACGGTTCTTCCACAACAAGGACAACTCCATGAGTGCCCACGACCAGACGCTGAAAGAGCGCAAGAAGTGGTATCGCACGGTGCCAGACCCGATGGTGCTGATCTTCCTGATCCTGCTCGCCACCTATGCGCTGACCTTCATCATTCCCGCCGGCGAGTTCGAGCGGGTCATGCAGGATGGACGCACCCGCGTAGTGCCGGACTCCTTTCATTATCTGAGCGACGTGGCGGCGATCTCGCCTTTCGACATCTTCGTGGCAATTCCCAAGGGCTTGAACGCGGCCTCGCTGTACCTGTTCATCGTGTTCATCGCCGGCGGGCTGTTCCATATCCTTCAACGCACCGGCGCCCTGGAGAACGCCATCGGGGTGGCGGTCAATCGCGTCGGCGTCGAACGGCGTAACGTCATCATCACCGCCGGCACCTTCATCTACGGCTTCTTCGGTGTGGCCGTCGGCTTCGAGAACAATATTGCGCTGGTGCCCATTGCGGTGCTGATCGCCAGCGCGGTGGGCTGCTCCAGCCTGGTGGGCACCACCATGGCGGTGGGTGGCATCGGCGTGGGCTTTGCACTGTCGCCGATCAACCCCTATACCGTGGGCGTGGCCCAGGGCATCGCCGAGCTACCGACCTTTTCCGGCGCCTGGCTGCGTGCCTTGCTGGTGCTGACCTCATTGGGCCTGTTGTCCTGGTATATCTGTCGATTCGTCACCCGCATGGACTTCGAGGAGCCCAACGACGCCAAGGCCATGAGCAAGTCGCTGGACGAGTACCACATGAGCAAGCGCGACAAGCTCACGCTGGTGGTGTTCGTCGGTGGCCTCGCCGCCATGCTGGTGGGGGTCTTTACCCAGGGCTGGTACATCAATGAGATTGCCGGCATGTTCCTGCTGATCGCCATCGTGATCGGCATCGTCAACGGCCTGTCGGCCAACGAGATCGTCAAGCAGATGATGGAAGGGGCATCCGGCGTGACGGCGGGCGCCCTGGTCATCGGCCTGGCCGCCTCGATCCAGGTGATCCTCAAGGACGCCCAGATCATCGACACCATCGTCTACGCCTTGAGCGGTCTGATTCAGGACATCCCGGGGGCGCTGTCGGCGATCATGGCCAGCGTCGTCCAGGGGGTGATCAATCTGTTTGTGCCATCCGGCTCTGGCCAGGCGCTGGTGACCATGCCGATCCTGGTGCCGGTGGCCGACCTGGTCGGCATGAGCCGCCAGCTGATGATCACCGCCTTCCAGGTGGGTGACGGCCTGACCAACCTGATCGTGCCGACCTCCGGTGGCACCCTGGCGATGCTGGCGCTGGGCCGGGTGTCCTACGAGAAGTGGCTGAAGGCTATCCTGCCCTTCATGGCGCTGGTCTACCTGCTGTCCTGGGGTGGTCTGGTGATCGGCCATATGGTCGGCTACTAGGTCGCGCCATGACACTGTCGCTGCTGCATGTTCATCCGGCTACCGGCACGGTAGCCGCCCTCACCGCCACCGGAGGTGTGGCGGTGGGCGGCTACGTTCACCATGTGTGGCGTGGCGTCGGCGCCTGCGTGACCCAGGGGCGGGTTACCCACCCCTGGTATCCCGACGGTGTCCGCCGGGCGCTGGACCGGGGGGAGGATGCCCGCGGTGCGCTTGCCCGGCAGGTCGACGCCGACAAGGGCGCCTCGTTGCGTCAGTGCCTGGTGATGGATGCCCAGGGGCGCTCAGCGCTGCATAGCGGTGCTGACAACCTCGCCACCGTCGCTTCCTGTTGCTACCCCGGCGTGGCCACGGCGGGCAATCTGCTGGCCAGCGCCAAGGTGGTCGAGGCCCTGGCTCATGCCTTTGTCGACACCTGTTGTACCAATGCCGACGCCGTGCGCCAGGGTGCAACGCCCGAGTACCGCGACGACTATGAGGCGACGCTGCTCGAGGGACTGATCGACGCCCTGGAGGTCGCCCTGGCAGAGGGGGGCGACGTCAGAGGCACGCGCTCCGCCGCCCTGCGTATCGAGTCGTTCACCCAGGCCCCCCTCGATCTGCGTGTCGATTGGTGTGAGGGCAATATCGCGGGCGAGTTGCGCGCCCTGGCCAGGCGTGTGCGCGCGCCTGCCTTTGCCGACTTTCTGGCGTCCCTGCCGCGTCGCTGACGCCATTCCTTCGTTATTCCGGTGCCTGAAGGCACCCGATCTGGAGATATCATGACCGCTGACCACGAGACCATGACGCTCGGCGCACAACTGCTCGAGCGCCTCGACGAGGCTGCGTGTTTCTCGGAGCCTGGCGCCGGCGTGACCCGGCTGTTCTGCTCGGAGCAACACCGCCAGGTACTCGAACTTATCGCCGATTGGATGCGCCGGGCCGGACTCGAGCCCGAACTGGATGCCTCCGGGAATCTGGTTGGGCGATGCGACAAGGCGCGCGCCGGCGCGCGCACGCTGATCATGGGGTCACACCAGGACACCGTGGTCGAAGGCGGCAAGTATGACGGCATGCTCGGCGTAGCGCTGCCGCTGCTGGCGCTGGAGCGATTGAAGAAGGATGGGATCGAGCTCGACTACGGCGTCGAAGTGGTGGCCTTCGGTGATGAGGAGGGGACCCGTTTTCAGTCGACGCTGATCGGCAGTCGTGCCCTGGCCGGTACCTTCGATCCTGCCAGCCTGGAGGCCAGGGATGCCGATGGCATCAGCGTGGGCGAGGCGCTTCGGGCCTTTGGTGGTGATCCTGAGCAAATTCCGTCATTGGCCCGAGATCCTGACTCGGTGCTGGGCTTCGTCGAGGTCCACATCGAACAGGGGCCAGTGCTCGAACGGCGCGATCACGCTGTCGGCGTGGTGACCTCCTTGACCGGGATCGAGCGCCACCGGCTGACGGTTGCCGGCAAGGCAGGTCACGCCGGCACCACGCCGATGCCGGGCCGGCGCGATGCCCTGGTAGGAGCCGCCGAGATGATCGCCGAGGTCGATCGTATCCTCAACGCCACCGAGGATTTCGTCGGGGTGGTGGGCAAGCTGGAGGTGCGCCCCAACGCGGTCAACGTGATTCCTGCCGAGGTGGTGTTCACTCTCGAGCTGCGCTCTCCCCACGCCGAGGTTCGGCGTCGTGGTCGCGAGGACATTCTGGCCGCCTGCCGACAATTGGCACAGGCGCGCGAGTTGTCACTGACGGTGGAGACGACCTATGAGGCCGAGGCGGTGGCCTGCGCGGACTGGCTGATCGAGGCCTTGGGGGATGCCTGCCAACGGTGCGATGAGCCGGCTGATCTGCTGTTCAGCGGCGCCGGTCATGACGGTCTGGCGATGTGCGACCTGACCGGTATCGGCATGTTGTTCGTGCGTTGTACCGATGGCCTGAGTCACCATCCGGACGAAGCCATCACCGCGGCCGACGGTGAGGCGGCCACTCGTGTACTGATGCAATTTCTCAAGGACCTGACTCCGAAAGCGCAATAGGCGTCGTCGAGGTGGGCAAGGCACTCGCACCTCCGCCTCTGAGGGTCGTTAACCTTCGTTGAGAAACCCGCGCCGCACCTGTGCTTCGTTGTCGTGCATCACCGCCTGGGCTTCCAGCAGATGCTCGCGCATCAGGGTGCGGGCGCGTTCTCCGTCGCCGGCCTCGATGGCGTCGAGCAGCCAGGCGTGATACTGGCAGCCGGCGGGACCGATATGATGGTCGCCGGGCTCGTACAGCCGCCGATAGACGGTAAGGTCGGACAGCACCTGGGCGGTGAAGCGGATGATGAAGGACAGCAAGGGGTTGCCGCCGGAAAGCTGCGCCAGTTGTTCATGGAAGTCCAGCGAGTCGATGTGCTGCTGGCGCTCGGCGTCCAGGTCACAGGCGGGCTCGGCGTAGCTCGCAAGTGACTGGCGCAGCCTGGCGATCTCTGAAACCTCGACCTGCCCCGCCAGCGAGGCTACCAGCTCCGGTTCCAGCGCCAGGCGGATCTGGTAGATGTCGCGGATCGAGATGTCCTTGAAGTACAGATAGTGGCTGAGCAGCGAGATGGCGCGGGATTCGCTCATTTCCCGGATAAACACGCCGCCGCCGGGGCCGGTACGCGTCTCGACCAGCCCCTGGGCTTCCAGCACCCGGGTGCTTTCACGAACGGTGCCCTTGGAGGCGCCGAGGATCTCCATCAACTCCGCCTCACCGGGCAGGCGATCACCCGGTGACAGCTCGCGTTCGACGATCCAGCCCTTGATGGTCTCTGCCAATTGATAGGGTCGTCTGCGAGGTGTCGATCCGGTCATGTTGGTCTCTCGTCGGTCATGAAACCACAGCATATCAGAGCCTATGACGGACTGGCCGCCACCTCGTCGGTCAGGGTTGCCGCGACTGCGCGGGGCTGGACGGCAAAGATTTTGTGAATATTAGTTACATTTAGTAACAGTATGGCTATTCTAGAAGGCCAGGGTGAAGCCTGTCCCTGAAGTGGCCTAAGCCGGCCAGACCGCAGTGCCTGTGAGGGGGTTACGGGTGACTTTTCTGCCACTCTGTGTGCAGCGTTTGTGTGGTGGTGGCGCCATCGACAATCCGTGGAGGCCTTTCGATGTCCTTTCGTGCTCGGCTACTGCTGGTGATGCTGGTCCTGACCATCGGGATACAGCTGGTCGTGTCATGGGCGGTACTCAGTGCGGTTAAATCCACCGCCTTGGAGGAGGGCGAGAAGGAACTGAGAGTAGCTTCCAGTGTGGCAGTCGCCCTGCTCGATGGCTGGGGCCAACAATTGCTGCATAGTGTGAGCCTGCTGGTGGAAGATCCACGTTTCCGCGAAGCCGTTGACTCGCTCGACAGGGCGGCGAGGGGAAACGTTCTGGGTGAGTACGCGCAGCGCATGGGCGCCGATATGGCGAGCCTGCTCGATGAGAAGGGTCGTGTGCTGGTGTCGAGCCATCACGAAGCTCTGGGGACAGGAGCTTTCCGCGACCCCAGGGAACAGACGAGACACAATGATGGGGCCGTTACCCTTGGCATTCATGATGGCGAGGCCTTTCAACTTGTGTTGTATCCGGTCCAGGGAAAGACGTCGGCGGGGTGGCTGATCATGGGGTTTCGCCTCGACGAGGACATGGCAACGGCGCTGTCGGCGCTGATTCGCAGCGACACCCATTTCGAGGTGCAGGTGGGTGAAGGTGAGGACGTAGGCCTTGTGGGGAGCGAGGGTCTGCGCCGAGCCTTGACGCTGTTCGAGGATGCAGAGGGGCGTATCCAGCTCGTGGTAGAGCGTTCCTACGAGACTCTGTTGGCCGACTATCAGGCAATAAAGCGCCAGCTAGCGATCATCCTGGCGATCAGCCTGGCGCTGATGCTGGTGGCCGCTATCCTGATCGCTCGGAGCGTGAGTCTGCCGCTGTTGCGCCTGGTGGGGGCGGCCAAGAGTGTGGGGCGTGGGGAACCTCTGGATCTCGATCGACTTCCCCGCAAGGGAGAATTTGGTCTGCTGTCCTCGACCATGCTGAAGATGCAGAACGACCTGGTGCGCCGGGAAGCCGACATTCGCAAGCGCTCACGCCAGGACCAGTTGACCGGGCTAGGCAATCGCCAATGCGCCAACGAGGATATCGAGGCTGCCATCGCCACCGGGCGTCCCTTTACCCTGCTGCGGCTGACCATCAACCATATGCGCCGGATCAACGACACCTTCGGCCATGACTTCGGTGATCAGGTACTGAGTACGCTGGCCGGACGCCTGGCGGATCTGCCGGCACCCAAGGCAGGGGCTTACCGTCTCAGTGGCGACGAATTCCTGCTGCTGCTGTCAGTGTCTCACCTCGACCCGCTGTGGCTTGAGGATACGCATCGTCGACTGACCCGGGCGATCCGTCTGGATGGGTCGCCGGTGACACTCGATTGCGCCATGGGCGAGGCGCGCTATCCGGAGCATGGCGGCGAGGCCAACCTGCTGCTGCGGCGGGCCGAGATCGCACTGGATCGAGCACGTCAGCTACGCCAGTCCTATCAGTGTTACCTGCACGGCCAGGACGAACGCCATCTGCGCCATCTGTCTCTGGTGCGCGATCTCCAGCACGCCGCCAGCAACGGTGAGTTCTCGCTGCGTTATCAACCCCAGGTGTCGGCCCTGACCGGCCGGGCCCTCGGCATGGAGGCACTACTGCGGTGGGACCACCCCAGGCTCGGACGCATCCCGACGGATGAATTCATCGCCCTTGCCGAGCGCTCGGGGCTGATCCACCAATTGACCCAGTGGGTCATCGACACCGGCTGCCAGCAGCTGGCCAGGTGGAGCGAGGTGGGGCTCAATGTGCGCCTCGGGGTGAATATCTCGGCCATGGACCTGCAGCAGCCAGGGTTGATCAAGCGGGTCGAGCGGGCGCTGGACCGCCATGGCCTGCGCGGCGAGTGTCTGTGCATCGAGCTCACCGAGAGCGCGCTGATGGAATCGCCGGAGATGGGGGCGCGCAAGCTGCAGTCATTGCGCGCCATGGGGGTGGAGCTGGCCATCGATGACTATGGAACAGGCTATTCGTCGCTGGCCCAGCTCAAGCGCATGCCGGTCCAGGAGCTGAAGATCGACAAGTCTTTCGTCATGCAGCTGGTGAAGGGGTCCGAGGACGACGTCATCGTGTCCTCCACGATCGAGCTTGCTCACCATCTGGGGCTCAGCGTGGTCGCCGAGGGGGTGGAAGACCAGACGGTGGCGGACCACCTGGCGGAGCAAGGCTGCCATATGCTGCAGGGCTTCCTGATTTCACGACCAATGACCGCCGAGGCCGCCACCGAGTGGCTGCGCAGTCGCGTCGGGGACGGCATCCGCGACGCCGCCAACGAAGAACTGCGCTGAGCCTTGACGACGCTGCTTCAGGCGAAGCCGCCATTGGCGCGGATGACCTGGCCATTGATCCACTCGGCCTCGGGGCTTAGCAGGAAGGCGATCACCGCGGCGATGTCACGCGGTTGGCCCAGTCGCTCCAGTGGTGGCATATGGGTGAACCTTTCGATCTGTTCCTCGGTCTTGCCCGAGCGGAACAGTTCGGTATCCACCGGTCCCGGCGCTACCGCGTTGACGGTGATCCGCCTGCCGCGCAACTCGCCGGCAAACACTCGGGTCAGCGACTCCACTGCAGCCTTGGTGGCGTTGTAGAGCCCGTAGCCAGGCAGATTCAGCGCCAGCGCGCTGCTCGACAGGTTGACGATTCGGCCGCCATCTTCCAGGCGCGAGGCGGCTTCCCTCAGGGTGTTGAAGGTGCCGCGCGTGTTGGTCTCGAAGTGCGTGTCGTAGTCGTCGTCCGCCGCCTCGGCGATGGGCACCGCCTTGAGCACGCCGGCATTGTTCACCAGCGCATCGACGCGACCGAAGCGCTGCATGGCAGTGTCGAAAAGCTGCGCCACTTCGTCGGTGCGTGAGATGTCTGCCTGAACGGCCAGCGCCGCGCCGCCCTGGGCCAGGATCTCCTCGACCAGGCCGTCGGCGACCTCGCGGTGATGGGCGTAGTTGACGATCACTGCATAGCCATCGTTGGCCAGACGCCGACTGATGTCGGCCCCGATACCGCGTGAGCCACCGGTGATGATGGCGACCTTGGGAGAGTCGGATTCGCTCATGCTTCAGGCCTCTGGGGGTGCGTCGTAAACCTGGGGGCGCCGCCGCCGATGGACAAGCCGAAAGCGGCGGCATGTGAGCAGCGATTCAGCGCAGTGCGATCGGTGGATCATCGAGCCCACGTACGCCGGGAAGCGCTTCGCTCAGGTCGAACAGGAAGGTAGCGCCGTCCTGGCGGCCTTCCTTGTGTTCTCGCTGTCCTTCGGTGGCGGTGGTGATCAGCAGGGTGGTCAGCTCACGCCCGCCGAAGGCCGGGCAGGAGGGCTGGTCGGCGTTGACCCTGACATGACCGACCTCCTCGCCATCCGGCGTCAGCCGGGCAACCCGCCCTGACCCCCATAGCGCCAGCCACATGTAGCCATCGGCATCGATCACTGCGCCGTCCGGGTTTCCCGGGTCGTCGTTGAAGTCCGCCCAGGGTTCGGGCTCGGCCAATTGTTCGGGCCTTGCCGCCACCCCGTCCTGAAGGAAGGCGCCGCCATCCTGGCGCAACGGGAAGCCCTCGGCGTCGAGCGCCCAGCGCATGACCACCCCGGTGGCGGTGTCGGTGAAGTAGCCAAGGCGACCATCCGGTGAAAAGCACAGGGCATTGGGGATGGTGATGTCTTGCTTCAGGCAGAAGATCTCGCCGCGGTACAGGCGATAGAGGCTGCCGGCTGCGGCTTCGGCGGCCTTGCCCATGGTCGAGAACCACAGCCCGCCGTGGCGATCGATGCGCGCATCGTTGCTGCGCGTCACCGGGTTGGCAGCCTCGACCTCGCGCCAGGGTGACACGCCGCCGTGGGCGTGGTCGCGTTCCTTGAGGCCGTGTTCGGTGACCAGCAGATCATCACCGCTGGTCAAGGGGGCGGCGAAGGACACCAGCTCGTCCAGCGCCTGGGACCGATGATCGCCGTCTTCGAGGCGGTAGCGATGGAAGCGGCGCCCGAGGATATCGAGCCAGCGAAACTCGCCACGCCGGGCGTCCCAGCTGGGGCCCTCGCCGAGTTCGCAGGGTGCCTCGACGATGGCGCGAGCCTCGCCAAGGCAGGGGGATGCGGAACGGGACATGACGTCTCCTCGAACTTGGCGGATGGCACCTTGGAGCGCGCATCCACCAGGACTGTTGTCATTGTTCGGCAACGCGATCAGCCGTCGCTCACCACTCGGCGACGGAGCCGTCATCGTGTTGCCATACCGGGTTGCGCCAGCGGTGTCCGACCTTGGCGCGTTCCTCGACGAACGCCTCGTTGATCTCGACGCCCAGGCCTGGCCCCTCGGGAATGGCACAGAAGCCGTCCTCGATCGCCAGCGCGTTCTTGTCGACCAGATAGTCGAGCACGTCGTTGTCCTTGTTGTAGTGGATGCCCATGCTCTGTTCCTGGATAAAGGCATTGTGACATACCGCATCCAGCTGCAGCGACGCCGCCAGGGTCAGCGGGCCCAGCGGGCAGTGGGGCGCCAGGGCCACGTCGTAGGCCGAGGCCAGGGTGGCGATCTTCAAGCCTTCACTGATGCCGCCGCAGTGAGACAGGTCCGGCTGGACGATATCGACCATGTTGTCGGCGAGCAGGTCACGGAAGGCGAAACGGGTGTGCAGGCGTTCGCCGGTGGCGATCGGGGTGGCCAGATCCTGGGCGATGGTCTTGAGCACCGGCAGGTGCTCGGGTGCCACCGGCTCCTCGATGAACATCAGGTGATAGGGCTCGAGCTCGCGCATCAGCGTCTTGGCCATGGGCCGATGGACACGGCCGTGGAAGTCCACCGCGATGCCCACGTCGGGACCGACGGCGTCGCGAGCCTCGGCGACGCGGGCGACCGCCTCGTCGATCTTGCGATGGCTGTCGACGATCTGCATCTCCGGCGTACCGTTCATCTTGAAGGCGGTAAATCCCTGATCGGTCAGTGCCTTGGCGCCGGCACCCACGTCGGCGGGACGATCGCCGCCGGTCCAGGCGTACATGCGCATGCGATCACGCACCTTGCCGCCCAGCAGTTGGTGCACCGGGACGCCGAGTTCGCGGCCCTTGAGGTCCCACAGCGCCTGGTCGATGCCGGCGATGGCGGACATCAGAATCGGGCCGCCGCGATAGAAGCCGGCCCGGTACATGACGTTCCACAGGTGCTCGATATTGCGCGGATCCTGGCCGATCAGGTAGTCCGACAGCTCGTGCACTGCGGCTTCCACGGTGGCGGCCCGGCCCTCGATGACCGGCTCGCCCCAGCCGTAGACGCCCTCGTCGGTCTCGATCTTCAGAAAGCACCAGCGTGGCGGAACCTGCCAGGTCTTGAGTCGGGTGATCTTCATGGTCGATGCCTCTTGTGGGGGCCTGCTTGGCCCGATGTCGATGGGGTTGGGTGAAGCGAGCGGACGGGCTTAAAGGTGTCGCGACGCCGGTGTCGTGATGCCACTGGCCGGGAGTGTCTTGTCCAGGTCACGTGCGGTGCGCTCGAGCAGCAGTTCCGTGGCGCGGCGGGCCTGCTCTGGCTGCCTCAGGCGAATCGCCTCGAGTAGCTGGCGGTGGCGCTCCAGGCTGTCGCTGAGTCCACGCGCATGGCCGCCTGCTGCGTCGTCCGTGGGGCCGTCGGAGGAACTCCCGGCATGGCGCTGCGAGCGCTGGATCAGGGCCACGATGGAGGGCCTCAACAGCAGCCCCATCTGGCGCCAGACCAGGTTGTGGCTGGCGCGATAGATGGCGTCGTGAAAGGCCACATCGTGTTCGGCGTGGGCCAGTCGTTGCGAGGGCGCATCGGCGGTCTCCCGCATGCCGTCGAAGGCGCGTTCGATGCGTGCCAGGTCTTCTCCGGAGGCGTTAAGCGCCGCCAGCTCGCCGATATAGGGCTCCGCTGCCAGGCGAAAGGCGAACACCGCCTCGACCAGTTGCGGGTGGGGCGCGTCCAGGCTGGCCATCCAGCCGCTCATCTGCGGATCCAGCAGATGCCAGTCGACGATATCGCGCACCACGGTGCCGCGACCGGCGGTGCGCTCGATCAGGCCCGCCGCGCTGAGTTCGCCCAGGGCGTTACGCACCCGATTGCGGCTGGCCTCGAAGTGCTGGCACAGATCCAGCTCCCGAGGAAACAGATCCCCCGGCTGCCAGTGTCCCGACAGAATCGCCCGTGCCAGTACCTCGGCCAGCGCCGCGGCACCGCGACCCTCGGCGGGCCTCGGGAGTGAAGCGAGAGCGTCCATCCAGGCCTCCATAATGTTCGACGTTACTATAGTTAATGTCTGACATTTTAGGCAAGGCAGGAATGCCTCGAATGGGGTAGACCTTGGTGGAAGGCACGGTGCTGAACGCGTGCGCTTGTTAGCTCGCCGATTAGTGGCTGCCTGATTCTCGGCAGCCGCCGTCATTCTGCCCCATGCAACTCACATGCTGGCCTTGTCTGTGCTGAAGCTTACGTGTGGGCTCGAGAAGAGTGTGATTAGCCGCCACGCTGCGATGCAGGATGTATTGACGGACCAGCCTGCCATGCGTGATAGACATGATCAGAGCTACAAGCTGCTGTTCAGTGAGCCCAGGGTGATACGTGACCTCTTGACCGGGTTCGTCGAAGGCGAGTGGGTCGAGCGGCTGGACCTGGACAGCCTGGAGAAGGTCAGCGGCAGTTTCGTGACGGATGATCTTCGCGACCGCGAAGGTGACGTGATCTGGCGGGTGCGTTCTGGTGATGACTGGCTGTACCTTTATCTGTTGATCGAGTTTCAGAGCAGCGTCGATCCCTTCATGGCGCTGCGCATCATGACCTACGTGGGTCTGCTGTATCAGGACCTGGTGAAGCAGAGAAAGTTGGCCAGCGAGCGCAGGTTGCCGCCGGTGCTGCCCATCGTCCTCTACAATGGAGAAAGACGCTGGAGTGCCGCGAAGGAGCTGTCCGAACTGATTCATCCCGCAGCGACGGAGCTGGCTCGCTACCAACCCTCGCAGTCCTATCTACTGCTGGATGAAGGTGCGATCGTCGCCGACGAGCGCTGGCCTACGGACACCCGCAACCTGGTTGCCGCCATCTTTCGGCTGGAGTATCACCATAGCCAACAGGACGTGATCGACACCATCGGCCAGTTGGTGGAGTGGTTGAAATCACCCGGGCAGGCTCGGCTGCGGCGCCACTTCGCGACATGGATCAAGCGCGTCCTGCTGCCCAACTGGGTGCCGGGCGGGAAGAGCGACCACGAGCAGTGGCAGGCGCTCAATGACCTTGAGGAGGTACACACCATGCTGTCGGAACGTGCCAAACGATGGCCCGAACAGTGGAAGCAGAAGGGACTCGAGGAAGGACGACGGCTAGGGCGAGAGATAGGTCTAGAGGAAGGACGCGAGGAAGGACGCCTGGAAACCGCGCGTAACCTGCTTGCGCGCACCGCCATGGATGACCGCGAAATCGCAGAAATCTGTGAACTCGAGCTTGAGCAGGTGGCGGAGCTGAGAAGACAAGCATAAGGCAGGATAGCAGCGAGTATGGCCTATCTCCTGCTTTCCAGATGGCCTCCTCAGGAGCCGATGACGCTCTCTCAATCCAGAGCGTGTGGAAGCATCGTCCAGTCCGGCAGCCTCGGGCCGGCCAAGGGCATCTCGATGGTCAGCTCGGGTTCACGGGCGCACAGGCTTAGGGTGAGGCGGTCATCCTGGGCCTGCCAGGCGTAGAGGGGATCGCTCGACTGCTGACTATTCGTATGGCTATTCGAATGGCTGATCATGTCGGTCAAGCCAGGAGTCATCAATGAGCCGATGCGGGTGGCAAGGACGTGGTCCGGGGGCTGGCCCTCGAGACAGCCGAGTTTGTAGTGAGCCTCGTACAGGGTCCAGCCGCGGTAGAAGGCTGCCAGGGCATCCGGCGCCCGCTGGATGGCCCGGCGTACGCTGGCTTCGGGCAGCGTCGCGATCAGGCCATCGAGGCGGCTTCGGTGACGCTGTCGCTGTCGCCGATCGGGACATTCGATATCCAGCCCTACCGGCACTTCGGCGAGCCCGACGACGACCAGGCTGCCGCTGTGGCTGAGGCACGCGGTCCAGGGCGAGGGTAGCCCGGGATGGCGAGGTGGTCCGGCACCGCGAGGGGACCAGCCCGCCACCGGGCAGTCAAAGCCGAGTCCGGCGGCGAGTCGGCTGAGCCGTTCACGGCCCAGGTGCGAGGCAGCCTCGCCGCGAATGCCTGCTTGAACGCGTCGCGGCTGTCGTCCGTTGTCGTGTCCTTGGCGTGCTTGCTGCGACCCAATTCCCTGTTGTCTCCCCCGTGCCGCACCCTGATCGGGCGTGCCGCTGGCCGGCAGTTCGGCGATGGCCAGCAGCAGGCGAGGGAGGCGAGCCTCAGCGCAGGGTGACGACATCGCCCTTCAGCGCGACACCGGCCATCAAGGCGCCGGCGTGGCACTCGTACTCGCTGGTTGAGGCGCGTGCGTTCCTGTCGTAGAAGCTCTCGATGTTGACCACGGCGTTGCCGCCCTGCTGGCGGGCACTATCCTGGAGCGCGATCAGCGCCGACAGCATGACCCAGCGACAGGCCTCTTCGTCGGTCTTGTTGAAGGCGTTGGTCTTGCGGCTGGTGACCACCTCACCGAAGTCCTGGCTGACGTTGCCGCCGGCATCGGCAAATACCAGGCGGATGTTCGGGTCCAGCTTCTCCTGGGCGGCCGGTGTGGCCAGGGCTTCCTGGATCGGCAGGAAGTAGGGGGTGTCCCTGGCTTGTGCGCTGGCGGCTGCGCCAAGGCCTGCGACCAGTAGCGTCAGTGCGAGGATTCCCTTTCTCATGGTGTCCTTTCCTTTCATCTTGATGGGAGGCCCGAGGGCCCCTTGGGCTTCATCTATGGCCAGTGGCGGAAGATCAAGGAGGTGTTGATGCCGCCGAAGGCAAAGTTGTTGCTCATCACGTACTCGCAGTCCATGCGTCGGCCCTCGCCGCGCAGGTAGTCGAGCTCTGCGCAGGCCGGGTCGGGATGGTCGAGATTGAGGGTGGGGTGAAACCAGCCCTCGCGCATCATCTCGATGGCGACCCAGGCCTCGAGGGCACCGCAGGCCCCCAGGGTGTGGCCGGTGAAGCTCTTGAAGGCGCTGACCGGCTGGCGCTCGCCGAATACTGCCCGGGTCGCCTGGCTCTCGGCGATGTCGCCACGATCGGTGGCGGTGCCGTGGGCGCTGACGTAGCCGATCTGGGCGGGGCTGACGCCGGCATCGTCGAGGGACTGGCGAATCGCGCGCTCCATCATGGCGGCGTCGGGCTGGGTGACGTGGCGGCCATCGCTGTTGGTGCCGAAGCCGACCAGTTCGGCGTAGATGCGGGCGCCGCGCGCCTGGGCATGCTCCAGGTCCTCGAGGATTAGGCTACCGGCGCCTTCACCGATCACCAGACCGTCGCGGTCGCGGTCGAAGGGGCGCGGCGTTGCCTCGGGGGTGTCGTTGCGGGTACTGGTGGCGAACAGGGTATCGAAGACCGCCGCCTCCGAGGCGGACAGTTCCTCGCAGCCGCCGGCGATCATCGCCTTCTGACGGCCGAAGCGGATCGCCTCGTAGGCGTATCCGATGCCCTGGCTGCCTGAGGTGCAGGCGCTTGAGGTGGTGTGAATCCGTCCCCGTAGGCCGAGAAAGACGCCGATATTGACCGGCGCGGTGTGGGCCATCATGCGGATGTAGGAGTTGGCGTTGAGACCGTCGGTGGACTTGTTGATCAGCATGTTGCCGAAGTCGGCCACGGCGTCGGGCTCGCCGGCCGAGGCCCCGTAGGCGATGCCCATCTCGCCGCTGCCCAGCAGGTCGCTGTCGAGCAGCCCGGCATCCTCGAGCGCCAGCTCGCTGGCGCGGGTGGCCATGCGCGCGCCGCGCCCCATGCTGCGCAGGGCCTTGCGATGGTAGTGGGCGGGCAGGCTGAAGTCTTCCACCGGGGCGCCGAGGCGAGTGTTGAGCCCATCGTAGACGTCCCACTCGGGAAGGTGGCGAATTCCGCTTTCACCGCGTTGCAGTCGGGTCTTGATCGTGTCCCAGTCGTTGCCGACGGGAGAAAAGCCGGCCATGCCGGTGACCACCACGCGGCGGCCAAGTCCATCGGCTCGATGTCCATTGTGATGCATCAGCAGAGGCCTCCATTGACGGCGATGACCTGGCGGGTGATATAGCCTGCGTCCTCGGAGCACAGGAAGCTGACGGTGGCGGCCACCTCCTCGGCGCGACCGCTGCGGCGCATCGGAATCGCCTTCAGCGCTTCCTCGCTGGCCAGACCCTCGGTCATGTCGGTGTCGATCAGTCCCGGGGCCACCGCGTTGACGGTGATCCGGCGCTTGGCCAGCTCCACCGCCAGGGCCTTCACCGCGCCGATCAGGCCGGCCTTGGCGGCGCTGTAGTTGACCTGGCCGCGGTTGCCCATGATCCCCGACACCGACGACATGACCACGATGCGGCCTGGCCTGCGGCGTCGCACCATGGGCATGGTGATCGGCTTGACCACGTTGTAGAAACCGTTGAGGCCGGTATCGATGACGCTGTCCCAGTCGTCATCGGTGAGCGCAGGGAAGGCGCCGTCGGCGGTGATGCCGGCGTTGCAGACCACCCCGTGGTAGGCGCCGTGGACCTCCATGTCGGCCTCGAGAGCGGCTCTGGCGGCGTCTCTGTCGGTGACGTCGAAGCAGAGCACGCGGGCGTCACGGCCCAGGGCGCGAACTTCGTCGGCCACCTGTTCGGCGGCGTCACGGCGGCTGCGGCAGTGGACCACGATATCGAAGCCATCGCGGGCGAGCCTGAGGGCGATGGCGCGGCCAATGCCCCGACTGGAGCCGGTGACGAGCAGGGTATCGGTCATGGCGCTGAATCCTCGAGCATGGCCGACAGGGTCTCGGCACTGTCGGGTTGAAAGACGTTGAGGGTGGCGTGGGCCAGGCGCCGCTCCTTTGCGTCGCGCAATTCACCGCGGAAGGCGCCGAGTCCATTGTCGGCGCGGTAGTCGAGTTCGACCTTGACCTCGACAGGGGAATCGAAGACGAAATGCTCGACGTCGCAGTGATAGTGCCGTGAGCCCAGCAGAAAACCGATCCGGGGTTCGCCTCCGGCCTCGCGGGCGGCCCGCCCGGACCAGGCAGCGATGGCCTGGGCCAGCCACTCCAGGCCGACCCAGCCGGGAATGCCGTGGTCATTGGCAAAGGGGTCCTGCCGGTCGGGCGTGATACGGGCGATCAGATGTTCCTCACCGATCTCCAGCACGCTGTCGAGCAGGCACATGGCGCCGGAGTGGGGCACCAGGTCGGCGATAGGGGGCAGCGCGTCTGCACTGCCGGAAGAAGAGGCATCAGTGGACATAAGGGGGGCTGTCACGGGAGTCGGGGGTGTCGTCATGGCGCGCGCTCCATCACCAGGGCGATATTGTTCCCACCAAAGGCGAAGGCGTTGGTCAGGCTACGTCGCACCTCGGTGGCTGGCGTCGTATCAGATCCGCACAGCGAAAGCGCGGGCAGTTGCGGGTCTGCTGCGTGCAGATGTGGCGGCCGCCGGTTGTGGTGCATGGCCAGCCAGCAGAAGGCTGCCTCCAGCGCGCCGCAGGCGCCCAGGGTGTGGCCGGTGAGGCTCTTGGTCGAGCCACAGGCCACGCCATCGGGGAAGGCTTGAGCGACCGCCCGGGACTCCATGCTGTCGTTCTGTCGGGTGGCGGTGCCGTGGAGATTCAGATAGTCGATCTGATCCGGACCGAGGCCGGCCATCTCTAGAGCGGCGCGCATGGCCTCCAGAGCGCCCATGCCGTCGGGGCGAGGGGCGGAGATATGGTGGGCGTCGCTGGTCTCGCCGCAGCCGCTGAGCTGAACGCCGCCGGGTTCGGCGGTGACCAGGAACAGTGCGGCGCCTTCGCCCAGATTGATGCCGTCGCGATCCTCGGCGAAGGGGCGACAGGGCTCGTCGCTGACCGCCTCGAGGGCGGCAAAGCCGTTCACCGTAAGACCGCACAGGCTGTCGGCGCCACCGGCGATGACGGCGTCACACAGCCCCGCCTTGAGCATCCGCCTGGCGCTGGCCAGGGCCTTGGCGCTGGAGGTGCAGGCGGTCGACAGGGTATAGGCGGTGATCAGACGGATATCCGGCCGCTCGGCGGCCAGGCGCCAGGCCAGAAAGTCGGACGCTGCGCCGATCTCGTGGCGGCAGTAGTGGAAGGGCTCTGGCCACTGGCCGCTGGCGGCACGATGGGCCACTGCCGCCTCGGTCTCGCCGATACCGGAGGTGCTGGTGCCCAGCACGACGCCCAGGCGTGCCCCGGGATGGCTGGCAAGGTAGTCATCAAGGGTCGGCCGCAGACGCGCGAAAGCGGCGTCCAGCAGGCGATTGTTGCGCGAACGATGGCGCGCCGGCCAGTCACCGTCGTCGGGCAACGGCGTGGTCACGGTGCCCAGCCACAGCGGCCTGCCGGGGGTGTATTTATCGCTACGCACCAGGCCGTGCTGGCCGTCGAACAGCCGCGCGGCGATGGTCGAGAGGTCATCCCCCAGGGGGCAGACCAGTGCCGGCGCATGCAGTCGGCAGGGTGTCTGCGCAGGTGTCACGTCGAGGGGCATGGTGAATCGGTCACTGCGTTATGGTTGGTGGTGGTCGTGCTGACGCTGCTGTTCGGGCTTTTGTTCTCGCGGGCATCCGGGGAGGGCGCGAGGGTCGCCACGCTGAGCCGGTAGTCAGCCTCGATATCATGAATCACGTGGCAGGTCGGCGTCATCTCGAGTCGCACCGCCAGGCGGCCCTGATGATAGATGCGGCGCTCGTGGTCGCGCTGCTCGAGCGACCAGTCACTGCCGGCGAAGGCCTCTCGCAGGCGTGCTTCGGGCCACAGGCTGAAACTCAGGCGGCTGGCCAGCCAGTCGGCGCTGAAAGGCGGCTCGAAGGCGGCGCCCGGAGCGAAGCGCGCGCCCTCGTCATCCTGCACCAGGGTCAGCAGTCGCTGGCCCTGAGGGCTTATCAGCGCCAACTGAAGCTGCTGGTGGTCATGACGCAGCACGCCGAGCAGCACGCGGCGCTCGCCCTGGTGCTCGAAGGTCAGCCGCTGGGTCTGGGCGCTGATGGGCGCTAGCGTGTGCAGTGCCGGCATCGGCGCCACGCCTGGACCCAACCCGCAGGCGCCGAGCAGGCAGAGTATCACTAGCGCCGCGAAGGACCTGCCTGGCCCACGCAGCCTGGCCCAGGGGCTCGACCACCCGCCATTTGGCGGGTGGTGCGGGAGCGTAGAGCGCACCTTCACGGAGCGACGGCCTGGCTGTCCAGTTCGCAACGCTCGGCCAGGCTGGTGAGGCGTCGACGGCTGGCGGCGACAAAGGGGTTGTCGATGTCCCAGGCGTATCCCGCCAGCACCGAGGCGATCATCTGACGCACCCGGGGCTGTTGATCCGGATGGAAGATGACGCGTGGCAGGCGGCCGTCGTACCAGGCATCGACAAACTCGCGGAAGGTGGCGACACCACGGCGCAGCGGTGCTTCAAAGTCCTGCGCCCAGTCCACGGCCTCGCCGTCGAGCTGGTCTGCTACCAGTGGCGCCGCGCGCAGCGCCGAGTCCAGCGCGATGGTGACGCCGGAAGAGAACACCGGATCGAGAAACTCGCCGGCGTTGCCGAGGATCGCGAAGCCCGGCCCGTGCAGGCGGGTGATATCGGCGGAGTAACCGTCGATGCGCTGGACCTCGCGGGTGGCCGTCGCGTCCTTGAGCAGGCGAGCGTAGCGGGGCTCCTGACCCAGCATCGCCCACAGCCGCTGGTCGTCGCTGTCGCCGGCGCTCTCGAGCAACTCGGGACTGGCGACGACACCGACGGAGGCGCGCCCGTCACGGAAGGGGATCAGCCAGTACCACACGTCCGGGTGGGTCGGGTGGACGCCGATCAGAATCTTGTCGCGGTCATGCTCGGCGCGATCGATACGGTCTTCGACGTGGGTGAACAGCGCGCAGCGAGTGGCCAGGCTGGAGGGGCGGTCCAGCGCCTCCAGGCGTGCCAGCACGCGGCCATAGCCGCTGGCATCGAGGACGAAGCGGGCTTCGATGTCGAAGCACTTCCCGTCATCGTCGACACAGCTCAGTCGCGGCCTGAACGGATCGGCGCGAAAGTCGCTGACGCTGACGCCGAAGTCGACGCGCGCGCCCGCCGCCCTGGCACCCTCGATCAGGCGCTGGTCGAAGTCGTCACGGGGCACCTGCCAGGTGGTGCCGGGGCCATCGCTGAACTTGTCACGGAAATCGATGGCCGCGTAGTCGTCGCCCCGGCAAAAGGCGGCGCCGTTTTTCGGCTGGTAGCCACCGGCCTTGGCCGCCTCGAGCAGGCCGCAGCGCTCCAGGTGCACCATGCACTGGGGCAGCAGGCTTTCGCCGATGACGAAGCGCGGAAAGTGGGTGCGCTCCAGCACCCTGACCGAATAGCCCTTGCGCGCAAGCCAGGCGGCGGCCGCCGCGCCCGAGGGGCCGGCACCGATGATGGCGACGTCGGTATCAGGTCGATCTTCCATGGGATGAACTCTCCAGTTCTTGGGTGTCGCTTCCTGCGACACCCCGGTGGGCGGCCACGCCAGCGCGTTCCGTCGCGCCTCGGGCCAGGGGGACCAGGCACCAGGTGGCAACCAGTCCGATCAGGCAGGTCTGACCAAGAAAGTGCAGTGCCGGCGTGGCGCTGAAAGCCAACAGGCCGAACGCCAGCAGGCTGGACGCGCAGGACAGGCTGATCGCCAGCCATGCGCCCGGGTCTTGCGGGTGCTCGGTGCTGAAGATACCGGCGTCGAGGCCGATGCCGAGCACCAGCAAAAGACCCAGCAGGTGAAACAGGGTCAGGCCGGTGTGGCTCAGTGCGTAGAGACCCAGGGTGATGATCACCGCGCCCACCGGCGGCAGCAGCACCCGCCAGGCGTGGCGCCGGTAGCGCAGGCCGAACACCACCACCAGCAGTGCCAGGGCGAGTGCCAGCCAGCGCACCAGCTCCTCGCTGAGCAAGGCGAGCTGCTGCGACAGCGCCGCGACCCGATCGCGGTAGATCACGTCCGGTGACTCGGCGAGCTGCGTCAGCGCCTTCGATGCGGTGGCGTCCACCTCACCGATGGTGATCAGGGCGGCGGGGCGTTCGAGGCCGTCGAGCCAGAGCGCACGGTCGGCTTCGCCGGCGCGGCTCGACAGCCAGGTCTGCGGGGACAGGAAGGGCACCTCGTGCAGAGGATCTTCAAGGCGCGGGATCAGCGTCGAGGGCAAGCCGGCGGCCGTCAGCAGCTCCGGCAGGGCCGCGGCGTAGCGCTCGCGCACCCGTTCGAGGTTGTGCTCCTGGGTCTGCATCGACGGTACCGCCTGGGCCAGGTGGCGATGGGAGGACAGGTGGCCCTCCCGTTCGAGCCGGGACAGCGGCTCGTCAAGCTGTTCCAGGCGCTTCAGCAAGGCATCCGGGGTCTCGCCGCTGACGATCAGGTAGCGGAAGCTGGCCGGACGCTCGAGCAGCGTCTGCACCCGCTGCTGTTCGGCGATCAGCGCAGCCGGCGACGGATTGAGCTGGCGCAGGTCATGGCTGGTGGTACTCCCGGTCAGCGCCAGCACGGCAGCCACGGCCAGCACCAGCGCCAGGGCGGGATACACCCAACGCTGGCCGCGGCCGACACGCAATCGATCGAGCCGCCTGGCGATGGTGGCGGTAGCCGGGTGGTGATAGAGCGGCAGCCGTGGCAGCCACAGACGCACGCTGAGCCAGGCGCCGATCAGGCCGAGTGCGGTGAAGGTGGCCATCTGGCGCAGCCCCGGCAAGGGAGTCGCCAGTTGCACCAGGTAGGCGCACAGGCTCGAGGCCAGGCCCAACGCCAGGCCCGGCCAGAACAAGCGCAGCGAGCGCCCCGGGTTGAGCTGGCGGGTGCATTGCAGGTGCAGCGCGTAGTCCACCGACAGACCGATCAGGCTGGCGCCGAAGGCTAGGGTGATCAGGTTGAGCGAGCCGAAGATCAGCCAGGTCAGCGCGCTGGCGAAGACCAGACCGGTGGCCACCGGCAACAGCAGCGTGGCGATCACCAGCGGGCGGCGGAACACCAGCGCCAGCAACGCCAGAATGCCGAACAGCGAACCCAGACCGATGGTGGCGATCTCGTGACTCGCCTGCCTGGCACCGGCGGCGGCATGGAACACCAGCCCGGCGCGCAGCAGGGTCAGCTCGGGATGCGCCTGGCCGAAGCGCTCCAGCACCGCACTCAGCTCTTGCTGCAGTGCCATGTCGTAGGGGCTGGCCGCCAGGGTTGCGCCGATCAGGCTCCACTCGGTCTTGTCGGTGACCACCCCGGGGCCGCCGGGGTGCCAGCTGACCGGGCCCTGGAAGCGCGCCTCGAGCCAGCCGTCGAGCAGGCCGAAGGGGTCGCGCTCGAGATCGGCGTCGACGCCTGGGGCGAACAGCCGTGACAGGCCGCGCTGGCGCCAGGCCTCGGCGTCTTGGCGGGCCAGCGAATCGGTCAGCAGGCGATAGCGATAGGGGGTCAGGGTCTGATCCGGGCGCGGCGGCGACTGGCTATCCAGGCTTGCGATGATGCCGCTGGCCGTCAGCGCCTGGCGAAGCTCGTTGACCGCCTCCACGGGGGCGGCGTGCGGCGTCTCGTCGCTCGCGACCAGCAACAAAAAGCGGCGCTCGAAGGTGGACGCAAGACTGTCGTCGGCGCGGGCGATCAACTCGCCCTGCTGATGTTCGGGCAGCAGGGCGGTGATGCGGGTATCCAGTGGCGCACCGCGCAGCACCTGCACGGCCAGCAGCACGATACAGACCAGCAGCACCAGTGCCCAGCCGCGACTCGCCAGCAGCGCGCCGCGGCCTGAATCAGTGACCCCGAGACTCATGCGCCGGGGGCTCCGGTCAGGGCGTCACAGGGCAGCGGCGACAACTCGAGTCGCAGACGGTCGCCGTCGGTGAAGCTGACCTGAAGGTGCTCGACCTGCTCGGCGCCGTCCAGTTCGATCCCTTGCAGACGCTCGGCGATGGCCCTGTCCAGGGGCGCAAGTTGTGCCTGCCAGTCATCGAGGTTGCCGCCAAGGCGCACGCTGAAATGCCCTTCAAGGGTCGCCCAGTTGCCGTCGAACAGTCCCGTCAGAACGGGTAGCAGGGCCTTGAGCCCCGGTGGCAGTTCGGGGTTGTCGGCGGACAGCACGACCCGATCCTCGATCGGGCTCAGGGTCTGCCACACCAGCCCCGAGGGCTGGCGACGAAAGTAGCCGGCGCTGGGCAGTTCGGTCTGCAGGTCCGCCATCCAGCGGTTCTGCTCGAAACTCACGCAGGCCGGCTGATGCTGCTCCAGTTGCCGGCTCAACTGCGGCAGACTCGGCACCGTACCGGTGGAGGCAACAGCAGCCGTTGCCAGCATCGGTAGCACCAGCAGGGTGCCCGCCAGGGCGCCCCTCAAGGCTCGGCTTTTCCCGTGAGCCCAGTGAGGACGGTGTGAACGGTGGTGCGTGGAGCTGTGGTTCATGGTTGCGCCTCCTGCCAGGCCATCAGCCGCTCGATCAGCGCAGGTGGTGAGGCCAGGCGCATCTCGCCATCGTCCAGGCCCACCGCGACCTGGACCGACCAGGCGCGGGTCAGGCGCTTGCGGCTCTCGGCGCAGCGGATGGTGTAGTCGATCTTGAGGCGGTTTTCCCATTCGCTCAGGCGAGCCTCGATGGCCAGGCGCTGGGCGAAACGAGCGGGCGCGGCGTAGCGCAGGCGCAGATCGATGATCGGCCAGGCGAAGCCCGATGCGCGCATCTGCAGGTAGTTGTAGTCGATGGCGTCGAGCAACCGGCAGCGGGCGATCTCGAGATAGCGCACGTAGTGGCCGTGCCAGGCCACCTCCATCATGTCGACGTCGTGAAAGGGCACCTCGAGCTCCACCTCGGCTCGGGGTAGCGGGCGATCGTCAGGCGTCATAGAGCCTCCAGTGACGGCGGCGTATCAGGCCACAGAGGTGGTTGAGGTCGCTGTCCATGGCGCGGTCCTCGGCCAGGGGGGCGACGTCGCGGCGCACGCTGTCGACGAAGGCCGCCAGGCGCTCGGGAACGGCGCCGGCGTCGTTCAGTCGGCTGCGCAGTTCGACCCCCTGCACCGCGGCGTGCAGGGTCGCGGCAGCCACCTGCTCGACCAGGGTCAGCACGCGTAGGGCATCGCGCGCGGCGATGGTGCCCATGCTGACCTTGTCCTGGTTGTGGCACTCGGTGGAGCGCGAGAACACGCTGGCCGGCATGGTCAGCTTGAGCGCCTCGGCGGTCCAGGCGGAGGCGCCGATCTGTACCGCCTTGTAGCCATGATTGAGCGCGAGGCGCTCGGCACTGGCGCCGCTCAGGTTGCTCGGCAGCCCATGGTTGTAGCGGCTGTCCACCAATAGTGCCAACTGCCGGTCGAGCAGGTCGGCCAGATTGGCGGCGGCCTGCTTCAGACTGTCCATGGCAAAAGCCACGTGGCCACCGTAGAAGTGGCCGCCGTGCATCACCTTGCCGGCCTCGGCATCGATCAAGGGGTTGTCATTGGCGCTGTTGAGCTCATTGGTCAGGAACTGTCGCCACCAGGGCAGGGCGTCTGCGACCACGCCGATCACGTGGGGCGCGCAGCGGGTCGAGTAGCGATCCTGCAGCCTCGGTGAGTTACGCGGGGTACGCGGTGCATGCAGGTCCTGGCGCAGCCTGGCGGCCACCTGCTGCTGTCCCGGGTGCGGCTTGGCGGCGAACAGCTCGGCATCGAAGTGGTAGGGGTTGCCGTCCAGCGCCTGAACCGACAGCGCGGTGATGCGCGTCGACAGTTGTGCCAGGTAGGCGCAACGGGCGAAGGCCAGGCAGCCCAGCGCGGTCATCACCGCGGTGCCATTCATCAGCGCCAGGCCTTCCTTCGGCTTCAGTCGATAGGGGGCCAGGCCGCGCTCGGCCAGGGCCTCGGCGGCCGGACGGCGGGTACCATTGTCGATGACTTCGCGCTCACCACACAGCACCGCGGCCAGATAGGACAGCGGCGTCAGGTCACCGCTGGCGCCGACCGAGCCTTCCTCGGGAATCACCGGCAGCACGTCGTGTTCGAGCAGCCAGGCCAGCCGCTCGAGCAACTCGAAGCTGACCCCGGACACCCCCTGGCACAGCGATACCAGGCGCACCAGCACCACCGCCCGGGCTGCCTCGATGTCGAGGTCCTGACCCATGCCGCAGCCATGGAAGGTGTACAGCTGGCGGGGCAGGTCGTCGATGTCCTGGTGGGCCACCGGTCGGGTACAGGCGTCGCCGTAGCCGGTGGTGACGCCGTAGACCACGCCGTCTTCTTTAAGCAGGCGCGCGAGAAAGCGCTGGCCGCGCTCGATGCGCGTGCGAAACTCGGGAGCTGGCGACAGCGCGACGCACCGGCGGCGCTGGGCCACATCGAGTACGTCCTCCAGGCTCAGGGCGCCGCCATCGAGGATCAAGGGGGCGGTCGGCTCAGCGGGGTGGGTCATGGTCAGTCGTCTCGTCGGCGGTCCAGAAAGGAAAGAAGTTGAACCACTGCAACGGGTGGCGCTGGACGCGCCAGGCCAGGTCGGCGCAATGGCGTTGCATGGCCTCGGCGATCCAGGCGCTGCGGCCACGGCGCCCTATCCGCGAGGTGTCGTCGATCAGGTCGAAGTCGACCACGAAACCGTCGCCATCACGCACACAGGCAAGCCGGTAGAGCCGACAGCGCAGCAGGCTGGCGAGCAGGAAGGGGCCCTCGGGGAAGGGCGCCGGTGCACCGAGAAACTCGAGCGCACGGGTACGGCCCTGGCGCAAGGGAATGCGATCGGCGGCGATGACCACGAAGCCTCCGGCGCGGATGCGCGCGTCCAGGCGCTGGGCGCTGGACGGTGAAATCTCGCTGACCTCGAGAATCTCGGGGCGGCGGCGGCCGGTGGCGCGCTCCAGCAGTTCGTTGAACTTGCGCGCGTTGCGGGTGTGCATGATCACCGTCAGGTCCAGCGAGGGGTGGCGTTCGCTGAGGGCGTTGACGATGTCCAGATTGCCGTGGTGGGCGACCAGAATCAGGCCCCCCTGGCCGCCGTCCACGGCCTGGGCGAAGTGCTGTACACCTCCGCCGGACAGCCGCGAGGGGGGATACTCGCCGTTCCAGGCGGCCACCTTGTCCATCAGCGAGCGTCCAAAGCACAGAAAGTGACGAAAGCTACGTGCCCGCAGCCGCAGTGGCTGTCGTTCGAGCGCCGGATCGAGCCGTGTCAGGTAGTCCTGGGAGGCGCGCCGGGCGGTGCGGTGGGACAGGTAGTACCACAGGATCACCGGCCACAGCAGTAGCTGGAAGGGCCAGTCGCCGAAGCGTCTCAGCCAGACCATGAACAGCATCCCCGAGAGGGTGCCGCGCTCGCCGATGGCGGCCCAGTGGCGGTTCATGGCTGCCTCCGATGGCGCCACAGCAGACCGGGCAGGCGGGGCCACATGGCCACGAACAGGCGGGCGTGCATGGCGCTGATCTGGGCGTTGTCGCGCCACAGGGCGAAGTGGCTGACTCCCTGCTCGGGGTAGTGCACCCGTACCGGCAGGTTAGTGAGTTCGCCACCGGCCCAGTACCAGCGCACCAGCACCTCGGTGTCGAAGGTCATGCGATCACCACAGGGGTGCCGACGTAGCAGGCCATTGACGGCAGCCAGGGGGTAGAGACGTACCCCACACATGGAGTCGCGAATCCGCCGCGACAGGGTGTTGATCCAGACCCACACATGGGTGGCGTAGCGGCCGTACAGCCGGGCCCTGGGCACGCTGTCATCATAGCGGGCGTAGCCGACCAGCAGACGATGGGGCGTCTGGTGCATGGCATCGATGAAGGCAGGCAGGTCGTCCGGGTGGTGCTGGCCATCGGCGTCGACCTGCAGTGCGTGGCTGTAGCCCAGCCGCTCGGCCTCGAGCAGCCCACTGCGCACCGCCGCGCCCTTGCCACGATTGTGCTGGTGGGTCACCAGCGCGTGGCCGTCGCTGGCCAGACGCTCGAGCTCCCGGCGACAGGACGGTTCACTGCCGTCGTCCACCAGGATCACCGGCAGGCCCAGATCGGCGAGCCGCCCGACCACTCCGGCCACACTGTCGGGGTGGTTGTAGACCGGTACCACGGCGCAGGGGCAGGGCTCAGTCATGGCGCGCCTCCAGCCGGACCCTGCCGCCGGCGTGGCGACCCTTCGGCGAGTCGAACGAGAAAGCGATGCCATCGGTACGACGCTTGAGCGTCAACGTCAGGCGCTGGCCGGGACGCAGGACCTTCTGGAACTTCAGCCGGTCGACGCCGCGAAAGGCGCAAAGCGCCGGATACCGCTCACGCGCGTGGTGGATGGCCCACTGCACCAGCACCACCCCGGGAACCAGCGCGAAGCCCTCGAAGTGGCCTTCCAGATAGCGCAGACGCTCGGGTACCTCGAGGGTGATGCGCTGCTCGTCGTCGACGTCCACTGCGCCCAGCCAGCGCGGCAGACGATCGTCGTCGAGGTCATCGAAGAAGCGACGCAGGGTAGCGTGATCGTGCTTGCCCTGGGGATTGAGTGGAAGCGACTCGACGAAGCGCCAGTAGCGCGGAATCGCCGACGGCTCGTGTTCGCTGGCGAGGTGCTCGCGCAGGGTCGAGATCAGCCGTCTTCTGGCCTCGTGCTGCTGGGGTAGCGCATCGCCGGCCACGGCCAGCACCACGCCGAGCCTTCCGTCGCGCAAGTCGAGATCCACACAGCGGGCGTCTTGGACAACCTCGTGCTGGCACAGACGTTGTTCCAGCGCCGTCAGCGAAACACGCTTGCCGCCGATCTTGGCCAGTCGGTCGCGGCGCCCCAGCAGGCGAAAGCCCTCGCCCTGGCGCTCGACCCGGTCGGCCTGGTCCCACCACTGCTCCGGCCGGGCCAGAAAGGGCGAGCGTAACTTCAGAGCGCTGTCATTCAGGTCCAGTTCGACCCCGGGGAACGGGGTCCAGAGATCACCGCTCGACTGCCGACGATGGGCGATGCCGCCTGTCTCGGTGCTGCCGTAGATCTCGATCACCGGGCTATCGAGCAGACGCTCGCAGCGTATGGCGTCGTCCCTGGACAGCGGCGCTCCGGAGCACAGTACCCGGGCAATGCGCTGGTGGTGCAGGGCCAGGTGCTGCGGCAGCCGCGACAGTTGCGCGGGGCTCGCGACCAGGCAGGCGTCCAGCCCGACCGAGGTTGCCTCGCTGACCCGTTGGGCCATCACCTCGGGGAAGCGGCTGTCGTCGCCACAGAAGGGGGCGCCGTGACACAGCGGTGCCAGAATACCGGCGAGCAGGCCGTAGATATGCTGGTGACTGACCTGACAGACCACGGCTGTCTGTGCCAGCGGCCAAAGTGCGGCGTGACGCTCGAGCTCTTCGTCGAGTTGGCGAAAGCACTTGGGCTCGAGGCTTGGTTGACCGGTGGAACCCGAGGTGCACAGCACCACCGCCTCTTTTTCCGCTGCCTCGCTGTCAGCCGCCACCACCGTCGCACCGGCAGAGTTCCGATCGGTTTCCCGCTGTGTAGTGGCGAGGGAATCCCGGGCAGACAGATCCTGGGTGTCTTCCGGCGATGGCTCGGCGGGGAGTCGGCCGACGACCAGCGGCATCAGTCGCGCCAGAGTGGCGGGACGATCATCGCCGGGAAGCAGCGCGCTTTGTCCGCTCTCCCAGAGTGCCAGCAAGGCTGCAGTAAAAGTGATCGGGTCTGGGTCGAGCAGCAGCCAGCGACCGTGCGGGCGAGGGGCGAGCCAGGCGAGCCAGGCGTCGATTCGCCGGCCAAGATCCCGGGAATGACACCAGCGGGAGGGCAGGTGCCGAGCGTCCGGCCAGGCCTGGCGCCAGGGGCGATCTGCCAGACACAGATAGCCGTCACGGGTTGTCGGGGCGCCGATGATGGGGCGTGTCATGAGGAGGAGCTCCGCAACCGGCGACGGCACAGCCATTCGCCGGTAAACATCAGGGCGATCAGGCCATAGCTGATAACGCCGTTGTACAGGGTCCAGACGTCCAGGTCCGCAAAGGCCGCCGTCCAGGCAGCGATACCGCCATTGATCAGGAAGAACAGGCACCAGGCCTGGGTGACGCGCCTGGTATAGCGCACCCCGGCGGGGGGCAGGTCGGGCTCCTTGAGACGCGCCAGGCGTTCGATCACCGGCATGCCTCGCCACAGGCTGGCGGCGAAGGACGCCAGCAGTACCGCATTGACGGCCACCGGGTAGCCACGCATGCCAAGCTCGGCATCGACGGCAAGCCCCACCGCCAGCAGCGCCAGAGCGGCAAGGATCGCCAGGCCGCGTGCCTGGGGCAGGCGCCAGGCGATCAGCCCGCAGCCAATCAGCAGCAGTGGCCAGGGCCCCAGGGTGCCCTGCAGCCACCACACCGACAGCGGCCAGCTCAACGACAACGCGGTGGCAAGCACCACGGCGGTAGTGGACAGCGTGCGCAAGACCGGGCTCAGTCGCGCATCAGCTGATCGACGGCGTTGACCACATCATCGATGCTGCGCACCGACTTGAAGGCCTCGGGATCGATGCGCCGACCGGTGAACTGCTTGAGTTCGACCACCAGATCGACGGCGTCGATGCTGTCGATGTCGAGGTCTTCGTAAAGACGGGCCTCCGGGGTTACCTCGGCAGGAGAGACTTCGAACAGCTCGACCAGGGTACGTTGCACGTGGCTGAGAATCTGTTCACGGCTGATGGCGGCTTCAGTTGACACGGCGTTCCTCCACCAGTGCTTGCAGCGCCGCCAGGCTGGCGAAGTGGCGGCGAGTATCCTCGGCCTCGGCGTCAAGGGTGACGCCGTAGCGCTTCTGCAGCGCCAGCCCCAGTTCGAGGGCATCGATGGAGTCGAGCCCGAGGCCCTCGCCGAACAGCGGCGCATGGTCGTCGATGTCCTCGGGGGTGACATCCTCGAGTTCGAGGGTGTCGATGATCATGTGCTTCAAATCAAGCGACAGCGGTACGCTTTGGTTCATGGTGGAGGCGCTCCAGTTCCCTGTTGAAGTAGTGGCTCAGTTCCCGCGTCAGTTGTCGGGCTTGCTGGCTGGTCGGTTGGTTTGACGCCGGCTCTGGCGGCAGGTCGTCGAGTACGTGCAGGTCCATCTGAACCTTGCGCCGGGGGATGTGATACCAGGGCTCACCCTTGGTCAGGGTGGTGGGCGAGCATTTGATCAGCACCGGAGTGATGGCGCTGCCGGTGCGCAGGGCGATGTTCGCCCCGCCACGGCGAAACTTGATCGGACGACCGGGCGTGGTGCGTGTTCCCTCGGGAAACAGGATCAACGAATTGCCCCGGGCAAGGCTGTCCCGCGCGGCCTCGAGCAGTGCCTGGGGATCGCGGTTGGTGATATAGCCGGCGACACCGATCGGCCCGCGGGTGAAGGGGTTGGTGGCGAGTCGGCCCTTGACGATGCAGTCGGCGTTGGGGGTATAGGCCAGCAGGAACACCACATCGATCAACGACGGATGGTTGGCCAGAATCAGACGGCCGCCACGGGCGAGTCGCCCACGACCTTCCAGGCGATAGTCGAGTACTCCGAGGCCCTTCATCAGCGCAATGAAGGCGCGAAAGACCCGCTGGATCAGACGCCTGGCCAGGCGTTGGCGACGCATCGGGTCGCGCATCCCCAGGTGCAGCAGTGGTGCCACCACCAGGCCGATGATCAAGCCGCCAATGCCGAAGGCAGTGAAGGACAGAAAGGTGCCGATGCCGCGCCGCCACTGGTCCAGCGTCATGCTTCCTCCAGGCGCCAGCCCGGGGCGGCGGCGAGACGTGGACTGCAGCCACCAAGCCAGTCGATGACGTCGAGCGGCGTCGGTGCCGCCCCTGGCGTGGCGTCCTCGGCTACCAGCGCCCGGCCCTGGGTCAGTGACAGTCGCAGGCCCACCGCGCAGGCGTGCCCCGGGTGCGGCGTGCAGTCGATATAGTCGCCGGGAAGCGTCCCTTCGCTGAACACAATGACCACCGCTTCATGGCCCTCGGCCAGGTAGCCACGGGCTTCCCACAGCAAGGCGTTGAACTCGTTGCCGCTGGCGCCGAGCGCCTGTAGCGGGCGGTAGTGATGGTTGGCGATGGCGTGGACGCCCAGGGTGGCGTTGTGCACCGACATCGAAAACCGGGTAGGCGAGAGCGGTTCCTGATTCGCCAGAGCCTTCAGCATCGACAGAGTAAAGTTGGCGTCGCCGTGGCGGGATGCGTGGATCAAGGGACAACGCGCCTCGGGATCGAGCCCTGCAAGAATATCGCAGGTGGCCCGACCGGCATTGTCCAGTCGGCGCCGGAGCATGGCCGGTAGCGAGACTCCCGGCTTGTCTGAGGGCAGTAGTCGGGCATCCTTCGTCGCGTTTTCTTCGCGGAGAGGATCCCAACCAAGCCATTCACTTAGGCGTAGTTGTTCCATGCTTAAAATCCGCCTGAGCGAAAAGGTAAATTTTACCGCTAAATCTGCACCTATCCAAGCACGTTAATTATCAGTATTACGTCGAAAAAGGGGTGTTTGGTCGCGTTTTTTTCTGATTGGTGCAGATGTCGATAGGCGCGCGGTGTAAGCAAGGTTGGGCTCGATAAGGCCTTTCAAGGAAAGTTGCTCCGGAAAGTACCGAGATCAGACACCAAAGCCACATCAAACAGGGCATAAAGCCACATCAAACAGGGCTTTAAGATGCGACATATGTGGGACGACATGGTGGCGTGTTTCATTGCTGTCCAGATCACAGCGGTCGCATGTGGTGTAGGAGGCCTCGGTGGTAGTCCGTCGGCGCTATTCGGGGTGCGAGCTGCTGCAAAGGCACAACCTGACTTTCTTGTCGAACCAGAATGGGCCACCGAGGCGGCCCGTTTTTGTCCGTGTACGTCAATGCCGAGCGAGTGGCCGGGCATCGGCGCAGCGAGGCTGACAGCTCGTGCCTGATCAGGGCGTCGCCTTCTGGGCGATGGCCTGGCGATAGCTTTCAAGCGTCAGCTGATTGCTGGTCGCCCAATCGCTGTCGACCACCATCTGCATGCGATCCTTCAAGTGGGCGTGGATCGGTTCCAGCTGTCGTGCGTCGGAAAAGGTGAACTCGGTCTCGATATCGGTGTTCAGGGCGATAGCCCAGAAGCCCGGCTTGACCCAGGTCCAGAAGCGGGTCACACCGATATCCACGGTGGTCACGTCGTCGCTGGCGTCGGCGCTGTTGACTACATTCCAGCCTGCGTCCTCGAAGCCTTCGCTGGCGTAGACGCGCACCAGCTCCGTGATGGTCTTGTCTTCCGGCAGCAGCACGTCGCCGAGCGCCTTGCCGTAGCCATTGCGCTTGCGTCCGATGGCCCGGGACTTGAGCTCGTCCGTCGCCGCCTCGGCGCCCTCGAAGCCCAGTGATGGAATGTCGGCGGAGCGGGGGGCCTCTTCGAAGTGCCGCTGATCAGTGACGTTGCGTATGTACAGGCTGGGGCCTGTGTGTGCCTGGCTGACTGTCCCGGTATTGGGTGTCTGTACGTCCACGGTGCTACGACTGGTGGCGCATCCCTGCAGAAGGGCGGCCGCCACAATGATGGCGGCCAGCATGATCCTTTTCATATGTCGTTCCCTGATGTCTTGATGATGAGCAATATCGTTGTCGGCAGCAGAGCGATCAGTGCCGAAGCGGAAAAATATCAGTATTGGTTGAACAAGTGCAGCTAGCACGCGCCGAGGTTGTGTCGTAAGACAATGTAATGCAGGTGTGGGAATGTAAATGTCTAACTTTTGTTAACTTTGTGTATAGGGTTTAATTTACTGATATAGAAGAAATATTCTGATGTTTTGCACGTAAGGTGCCGAGATGGAGGTTTGAGAGTTGCAGATCTCTTGCCTATAAGGGAATGGCTTGTTTGGCGGTGTGACTGGTAGTTGGCGCCGACCGGACCGATGACGGCCCACGCCTGGTGGCGTGGAAGGCTCATTTCCCGAGCAAACAACGGAGTGTTTGTCATGGCGAAGAATCCGTACACCCAACCGAATCGAGACGAGGCTCATGACACTGAGCGTCGTACCGACGCCAACAGCAAGACCGACAATCTCGAGACTTATCGCAGTGATGCGACCGGGCATGACCTGCGTACCAACCAGGGCACCCGGATCGCGGACAACCACAATTCGCTGAAGGCCGGCGAGCGCGGCCCGACGCTGATGGAAGACTTCATCTTCCGCGAGAAGATGAATCACTTCGATCACGAGCGCATTCCCGAGCGTATCGTCCATGCCCGCGGTGCGGCGGCCCACGGCTACTTTCAGCCCTATGAGGCGGCGGCAAGGTACTCAAAGGCGGGACTGTTTCAGGATACCGGCAAGAAGACGCCGGTATTCGTGCGCTTTTCCACCGTGCAGGGCGGCCGCGGCTCCAATGATACCGTGCGCGACGTGCGCGGCTTTGCCACCAAGTTCTACACCGATGAGGGTAACTGGGACCTGGTGGGCAACAACATGCCGGTGTTCTTCATTCAGGACGCGATGAAGTTTCCCGACCTCGTGCACGCGGTGAAGCCCGAGCCCCACAACGAGATTCCCCAGGGACAGTCGGCCCACGACACCTTCTGGGACTTCGTCTCGCTGATGCCCGAGAGCGCCCATATGGTGCTGTGGACCATGTCCGACCGGGCCTTCCCGCGGCACTACCGCTATATGGAAGGCTTCGGCGTCCACACCTTCCGGCTGATCGATCGACAAGGCAAGGCCCGCTTCGTCAAGTTCCACTGGAAGCCGCTGGCGGGCACCCACTCGCTGATCTGGGACGAGGCCCAGAAGCTGTGGGGTCGTGATCCGGACTTCAACCGCCGCGAGATGTGGGGAGACATCGAGAATGGCGATGCCCTGGAGTGGGAGCTCGGCATTCAGGTGGTCGAGGAAGAAGACGAGCATGCCTTCGACTTCGATATCCTCGATCCGACCAAGCTGATTCCCGAGGAGCAGGTGCCGGTGACTCCCATCGGCAAAATGGTGCTGGATCGCAACCCGGACAACTACTTTGCCGAGACCGAGCAGGTCGCCTTCAACCCCGGCAATGTAGTGCCCGGCATCGACTTCAGCAACGATCCGCTGCTTCAGGGGCGCCTGTTCTCTTATCTGGATACCCAGATGCTGCGCCTGGGTGGCCCGAACTTCCATGAGATCCCGATCAACCAGCCGGTGTGCCCGTTCCACAATCACCAGCGCGACGCTCCGCACCGTCAGACCATCAACAAGGGCCAGGTTTCCTACGAACCCAACTCGATCGAGGATGGCTGGCCCCGGGAGACCCCGCCGGCGGAAGAAAACGGCGGTTTCGAGAGCTATCAGGAGCGCATCGATGCCCACAAGGTCAGGGCGCGCAGCGAGTCTTTCGGCGACCACTACTCCCAGGCCAGGTTGTTCTGGCATAGCCAGAGTGACGTCGAGAAAGAGCACATCATCGCCGCTTACGCCTTCGAGTTGTCCAAGGTCGAGCGTCCGTGGATCCGTGAGCGGGTGATCAAGGAGATCCTGCCCAATATCGACATGGAGCTCGCGCGCCGAGTAGGCGAGGTGCATGGTGTCAAGCCGCCGGAGCATCCGCCGGCACCCTCGGAAGAGTTGGGCACCACGTCGCTGGACGCCTCCTCGGCGCTTAGTTTGATGCATCGCGGTCAGCCGGATATTCGCTATCGCAAGGTGGCGATCCTGGCCGCCGACGGGGTCGACGGTGACCAGGTGGAAGCGCTGCAGAAGCGCCTGGAAGCCGAGGGGGCCCAGGGGCTCATCATCGCGCCGTCGATGGCGCCGGTGGCGACCGTTCAAGGCGGCACCCTGACCCCGGATGCCATGCTCAACGGACTGCCGTCGGTGACTCTGGACGCCGTGGCGGTGGCCCCTGGCGATGACAGTGTCAAGGCGCTGGCGGGTTCCGGCCTGGGGCTTTACTACGTGCAGGAGGCCTACAAGCACCTCAAGCCGATCGCTGCACTCGGCGACGGTGCCAATGTGCTGCAGGCGGCTGGCATCGAGGTGCCGGAAGACGGCGTGTTCTCGGCGCAGACCGTGGACGATCTCTACGCCGATTTCCAGGAGGCGATTCGTGGCCACCGGGTCTGGTCGCGCGACGCCAAGGCCAACGACATGCCGGCCTGAGGTCCGGCGATGGCAGACCCCTTTGAACAGGCGGTCAGCACAGCAGCCCCCGAGGAGACTCGGGGGCTTTTTTTGGGTTCATCGCATTTTGCCGGGAAATGCGGCGCGGATCTTCAGGAAGAAGTACGCCGTGTCGCGTTATCCATAGGCCATCCGCCGATCGGACCTGATCCACGGCTTGCTGTTGGGGCTATTGGCCGGTCTTACCCATGCCCTGTATTCGTGGACGGCACGCCGCCTCATGCAGCGGGGCATCGCTCCCCGGGCCGCCATGAGGGCCACCTTTGACCACCTTTGGATTGGGTGGCCTGATCTGAAACCTGTCCTCATGGTCGCCGAGGCCTTATGACTCCCAGACTTGCCAGCTGAGCCGAAACCAATCATTATTCGGCTCACAATGCGAGTCGAATATCGTTGTCATTCGGCTCCTCCGCCTTCTTGGAGGCCTGGCATGACCGATCACGCCTCGACATGGATCTGGCAGCATCCTGACTGGCCGAACTTCACCTGGCACGCGGCCGAGATTCAGCCGCGGGTCCAGGCATGCTGGAGGGATCTCGGCATCTTGCTGGGACGCTCGTGGGCTCTGACATCCGCGGATGACCAGGACGCTGAGGCAAGAGCCGCCCTGGATACGCTACTGCAGAGCATCGTTACCTCTTCGGCCATCGAGGGAGAGCGTCTGAACGTGGCGTCAGTTCGCTCTTCCTTGGCCCGACGCCTTGGTGTGGAGGAGCCGGAGGGGGCTACCTCACCACGTGCTGAAGGCCTGGCGGAGTTGATGCTGGATGCCACCTTCAAGCCTGACACGCCGCTGGACACCACCAGGCTGTTTCAGTGGCATCGGTGGTTGTTCCCTGATGCTGACGCGGGGCTTACGACGTTAAGGCCCGGGCAGTGGCGCGGAGTGGAGCCCATGCAGGTGGTCTCGGGTCGCCTCGATCGACCCAAGGTGCATTTCGAAGCGCCGCCGCGAGAGGGGGTGGAACATGAGGTTGATCAGTTCCTCACTTGGTTCGCGTCCAGCCGTCATGACCCCGAGTTGGATCCCCTGGTTCGAGCGGGCCTGGCACACTTCTGGTTTGTAACACTGCATCCATTTGAAGACGGCAATGGTCGAATTGCCCGGGCTATCGCTGATCGCGCCTTGGCGCAGGCGGATCAGCAGAGTATCCGCCTGTATGCCATGTCGGCTGCCATCCTGGAGCGCCGCGCTGACTATTATCGGCGCCTGGAAGCGAACCAGTGTGGCACGCCTGACCTGACGGCCTGGCTTGTCTGGTTCCTGGAGACGCTGGATGCCACCTTGTTGGATGTCCTGGGGAAGGTCGATAGGACGTTGGCCAAGGCCCGTTTCTGGCAGCACTTCAGGGCAGCCGGCCTGTTGCCTGAGCAGGTGAAGGTGTTGAACCGCCTGCTGGATGGCGGTGAGAGAGGCTTCGAACACGGCATCAGTGCGTCGCAGTACCAGAAAGTCGCCAAGGTCAGTAAGGCAACTGCCACCCGTCATCTCGCTGGGCTGGTCGAGAAGGGTTGCTTGGTGAAGCTTCCAGGAGGTGGCCGCAGCACGCGCTATCAGGTACCGGAACGGTTTCATCAGGACAGCGGGGAGTAGGTGTCCGCTGTAATGACACGAGGAGAAGGAGTGCCGAGCCATACTGCTGAGCCCCGCGGTTGCGGGTAACGGTAGGACGGGGTGCCGCCCTCTCGACCTCGGTAAGGCTCGTTGTCGACAGCTAGCTTGGCCTTTCCCCAATAGCGATAATAACTCGTTGAGACCGCCATATTTTTTTCTTCGGCTCCGCTCAAGCGGACCACTGGTGACCCTGAGTTCAAGCACCAGCCGGTGTAAGCGTCACCTGGATGAAAGTTGCAGGAGTAAAGACGGTTCCCTCAAGCTAAATAAATTGCCTGAAGTGCGCATCATTGTCCGAGCTGGTATCGACCTTGGTTGAGTCATCAGGAGATGTCTTGCAAGAGATATCGGCGATGACGTACTGATCGGTGAGACGTTGTTTTTTCTGCCACCGCCACTTTCACGAAGTTGGCGGTTTTTTGTTGCTGTTTCCGTTAGTTACTTATTCAAGTGACTCACTATGTGGTGGATCGGTTGACTATTTGACCGTGTATGGGGCCTTGCCTTGAATGGGATGAATCAAGGAGGCGCCATGGATGAACTGATTCCCCCCAAAGACCGCTCCGGCACCCAGACCCTGAGTCGAGGGCTCGAAGTGCTGCAGTGCGTCGGGCGTGGTATTTCCACGATCAAGGCGCTGTCCCAGGCGATGCAGCTCCCCCGCAGTACGGTGGCCCGTTCCCTGTCCTGCCTGGTCAGAGACGGCTACCTGCACAAGGTGCCCTACAAGGGCTACTACCTCGGGGCGAAGTTGATCGAGCTGGGCGAACGGGCGGCGGAGCAGCAGCCCTTGGTCGATATTGCCAGGCCGTACCTGGAGGCGCTGGCCGAACAGACGCGGGATACCGTGCACTTCGGGGTGCTCGACGGTGGTGATGTGCTCTACCTGTGCAAGTTGCCGGGCAAGCGGACTCTTGAGATGCGCTCGCGCACCGGAGGGCGCATGCCGGCGTTGGCCACTGCCCTGGGCAAGGCAATGCTGGCATCGAAGGATCCCTCCAGCTGGCCCGCCTACTATGCCGCCGTGCAGCAGGTATCCAGGCCACGCGAGGATGCTCCTGCACTCAAGTCATTCGCGGAGGTCCGCCGCGATCTGAAGGAAGCCGACGTGCGCGGCTGGAGCTTCGACTGGGAAGAAAACGAGTACGGCATCCGCTGTGTCTCGGCACCGGTCAAGAATCATGTCGATAACGCCGTGGCCGCCGTCAGTGTCACCAGTGTCATCAGCTTTATGCCGAGAGACCGCATGGCAGCCTTGGGCCCCCAGGTAAAACGCACCGCCGACACCATCTCGCGGGCCCTTCGTGGTGAAAGTTAGCAAGCAGCATCGCGTCCAGGCGCGGTCGCGCGTGACGCTCTGTGCCTGGCAGCCACCACCCACACCGGAGCGTGAGATGGACGTATTGGTCGATACCGGCCCCTGCAGCGCCGGGGATGACATGAAAGGACCACCGATGATGCTGGCATCACCTGTCTCTGACGATGTCAGAGAGGCCGTTTCGCCTGTGGACAGTGGTTGCCTGGGATCTTGAAAAGGACACCTGCCATGAACATTGTCTTCTCCGATCTGGATCACGCCGATCATGACATCGAGCGGGACATCCTGGCTTCCGCTGGATTCGACGCACCGATGCTGGCCTGTCGCAGCGAGCAGGATCTGGTCGATCAGCTTACTGACGTGGACATCGCGCTCAACCAGTACGCCCCCTTCACCCGTCGGGTGCTCGAGGCACTGCCACGACTCAAGCTGATCGTTCGCTACGGTGTCGGCGTCAATAACGTGGACCTCGAGGCGGCCACCGACGCCGGGGTGCAGGTATGCAACGTACCCGACTACGGCATGAACGAGGTCTCCGACCATGCCCTGGCGCTGACGCTGGCGCTCACGCGCAAGCTGGTGCCGATGAACCTTGCCTGTCACCAGGGTCGCTGGGACTACGTCGAAGCCATTCCATTGCGGCGGCAGTCGACTCAGACGGTGGGTCTGATCGGCCTGGGACGGATTGGTCGACTGTACGCTCGGAAAGTCAACGCCCTCGGTTTCCGTGTCATCGGCTACGACGCCTTCTACCGCCCCAGTGCCGAGGATGGCACCGACTATATCGAAGCCGTCGAACTCGATTCGCTCTACGGACGGGCCGACGTGGTGGCGGTGTTCTGCCCGCTGACGGAGGACACCCGTCACCTGATCGACGCAGGGACACTGGCCGCGATGAAGCCCGGGGTCTTGCTGGTCAACACCTCACGAGGCGGGATCATCGACGAGGTGGCACTGGCCGAGGCGCTCGCCTCCGGTCACGTCGCCGGAGCAGGACTCGACACCACTGAACGGGAGCCGCTGGAACCCGATAGCCCGTTGTGGGCCCAGCCAAGCTGTCTGATCACACCGCACATGGCCTGGTATTCCGAGGACGCGGCTGCCGAGCTCAAGCGCAAGGTGGCCGAGGAGGCGGTGCGCTTTGCCAGAGGGGAGGCGGTGTACTGGGCCGTCAATCGGCTCGCGTGACGAACCCTCGAGAAGCGGATGCAGGATTGCTGTGACGACGGGCGCCTTGCTGCCCGTGCTCTTCAATGCCAACAACGCCAATAAAGGAAGACCTCATGCCAAGACTCTCCAGAATGAAGCTGTCCCTGATCGCCGCGGCACTGGCGATGACCCCGGCGCTGTCTCAGGCCGAAACGCTGCGCATGTCCAGCGTGACCTCGACCTCGGCCAAGGACGCCAGTGTCGAGTTCAAGCGCCTGGTTGAAGAGCGGACCGACGGCGAGCTCGAGATCACGCTGTTCCCGGATAACCAGCTAGGCGATGACAGGGTGGTGGTGGAAAGCACCATCTTCGGTGATATCGACATCGGTATCTCCTCGACCAGTCCGATGGCCACGCTGTTTGCGGACCTGTACGTGTTCGATGCTCCCTTCCTGTTCCTGTCGACGGAGGGCACCTACAGCGCCCTGGACGGCGAGGTCGGCGACAAGCTCCTCGAGTCGCTGGAAAGCAAGGGCCTCAAGGGGTTGGCGTTCTGGGAGAACGGCTTTCGCAACTTCACCGACAGCGGCAAGGTGGTGGCCGAGCCGGCTGATCTGGACGGCATGAAGGTGCGGACCATGGAGAATGAGGTCCATCTGGCGGCCTGGCGCGCCTACGGTGCGAATCCGACACCGATGGCCTTCACCGAGCTGTTTACCGCGCTGCAGCAGGGGACGGTGGACGCCCAGGAAAACCCGTTGGGCATCATCGACGGCAATCGCTTCCAGGAAGTGCAGGACCATGTGTCGCTGACCCAGCACGTCTATACGCCCTACCTGGTGTTCATGAACCTCGACAGGTACAACGCCCTCGACGACTCCCTGCGTGAGGCGCTCGACGCCACCATCGATGAGATGACGACCTACCAGCGCGAGCGCTCCCAGCAGCTGGAAGGCGAGATCCTCGACAAGTTTGCCGATCAGGGGGTGACGGTGACCGAGATTACCCCGGAGCAGAAGGAGTTGTGGCGTGATGCCGCCGTCGAGGCCGACATCTACTCGCTGGTCAAATCGAAGATGGAGCATCCCGAGTACCTCGACGAGCTGTTGAAGCCATGACCCGATGAGGCCAGAAGGCGCCCGCCGCACGCGGGCGCTTCGCTGTAGCCTTGCCGACTTCTGTCATCACCCCGCTGCCAGGGAGAGAGCGGATGAAACTTGTGAGATGGCTCGATGAGTACGCGGAGATCTCGATCTGCGTGGCGCTGATGTCCGCGATGACGCTATTGCTCGCGGTGCAGGTGTTCATGCGATACATCATGGGCGCGTCGCTGTCCTGGTCCGAGGAGCTCGCGCGCTACTTCTTTATCTGGTTGATTTATCTTGGGATCAGCTACGGCGCCCGGGAAATGCGGCATATCAAGATCGACGCGGCGCTCAAGCTGTTCCCACGCTCGGCGCGTCACTGGGTGGTCATCCTGGGGGACCTGCTGTTTCTGGCCTTCGCGCTTTATGTGGTCTGGACCAGCTGGGCGGTCATAGAGCGCCAGCTGATGCTCGGCCAGGCCTCCCCGGCCATCGGTGTTCCCATGTGGGTGGTCTACGCGGCGCCTTTCGTCGGCTTTGCGCTGACCACCCTGCGCCAGGTGCAGAGCATTCGCTGGCGGCTTGCGCATCCCGACGCCGTACACGACAAGGAGGTGTGAGATGACCGCGACGGTATTGTTCTTGAGCCTGGTGGTATTGTTGATCCTGAACGTCCCTGTGGGCATCGCCATCGGTCTGTCCTGTGTGGTGACCATCCTGTCCTTCGGCACCCTGTCCGAGCTCTATGTGGCCCAGACCCTGGTATCGGCCACCGATAGCTTTCCGATCATGGCCATACCGCTATTTATTCTGGCCGGCGACCTGATGGGGGCCGGCGGCGTGTCGCGGCGGATTCTCGGGGTGGCCTCGGCCTTCTTTGGTCGCTTCACCGGGGGGCTTGCCATCGTCACCGTGGTGGTGTGCATGTTCTTTGCCGCGGTATCGGGCTCGGGCCCGGCCACGGTTGCAGCGGTGGGGTCCATGGTGGTGCCGACCATGCTCGAGGCCGGCTACTCGAAGTCCTTCGTGCTGGCGCTGGTGGCGGCGGCCGGCAGTATCGGCGTGATCATTCCGCCTTCGATCCCGATGGTGCTCTACGGGGTCTCCACCGGCACCTCGATCTCCAACATGTTCCTTGGCGGTGTCCTGCCGGGGCTGTTGATTGGTCTGGTGCTGATCACCTACGCCTACTTCTATTCCCGCAAGATGGGCTGGAAGGGCGATGATACCCCCTTCGATGGGCGCAAGACCCTGTGCCTGGTGTGGGAGGCCAAGTGGGCGCTGCTCAATCCGGTGATTATCCTGGGGGGCATCTACGCGGGCATCTTCACTCCCACCGAGGCGGCGGCGGTGGCGGCGGTGTACGCCTTTGTCTGTGGGGTGTTCATCCATCGCGAGCTGTCGCCCCGGGATATCTTCAAGACCATCGCAGGGTCCTGCGCCACCACCGGCACGGTGATGGTGATCCTGGGCTGCGCCTCGACTTTCGCCCGCATCCTGACCATCGAGCAGATCCCGGTGGCGATCGCCGACTTCATGCTGCAGTTCTCGTCGAGCCCTGCGGTGTTGCTGCTGGTCATCCTGGTAATGCTGCTGCTGGTGGGCTGCGTCATGGATACCACACCGGCGATTCTGGTGCTGTCACCGATTCTCTATCCGGTGGCGACCTCCATGGGCATCGATCCAGTGCACTTCGGCATCGTCATGGTGGTCAGCCTGGCCATCGGCTTCATCACGCCGCCGCTGGGAATCAATCTGTTCGTGGCCTCGCGCATCGGCAATGCCTCGCTTGGCACCGTGATCAAGGGCATCGTGCCCTTCGTGATCGTGATGATCCTGACCTTGCTGGTGATCGCCTACGTACCGCAGCTGTCGCTGGTATTGCTGTCGGTGTTCAATTGAGCGTGGCATCGTAAGTCGCACACGCTGTCCATCAACGCCTTTATCGCCCCCGTCTTCCGCTGCCGGCCAGGCCTCGGGAGACAGGGGCGATGCGCATGCCAAGGGGCTGCGGATGGCTGGCATATCGGGCGCTCCGGCCCTTGCCCAAGGTCTAGCGGTTGCCGCTGAGTTCGCCGTCTATGCTTCTCCTGTCGGTTCAGTGACCGCCAATGACAAGGAGATGCTCATGCTCGCCTCGTGCAGAACCGCCCTCGTTTTCACTACGTTCGCCACTATGCTTGCCCCGATGTCGCTTCTGGCTCAAACCGTCATGCAGGAGCACCGCATCAAGAGCTCTGTGGACGATGCCATCGAGCTTTATGTCAGGGAGCGTCTGCCTGATGGAGTGTCGCCCGCCGACATGTCCGAGGCGGTGCTGTTTGTTCACGGTGCCACCTATCCCGGCATTTCCTTCGACACCGACCTGGCAGACGGCAAGAGCTGGATGGATCACACCGCGGAGGCAGGCTTTGCCACCTACTACCTTGATCAGCGGGGGTATGGCAATTCGACTCGGCCGGAGGTGATGGCGCAGCCCTCTGAAGACAACGCACCTTTCGCGCGGGCAGAGACGGTCATCGACGATATGGAGGGTGTCATCGATTTCATTCGCGAGCGCACTGGAGTCGACAGGGTCAATCTGGTGGGCTGGTCCTGGGGTACCGTCACCAGTGGCATGTACACGGCGCGTAACGATGAAAAGGTGGATCGCCTGGTGCTGTTCGCGCCGGTCTATAGCCATCGTAACCAGAACTGGACCAGCAGCCTGGCCGATGCGAATGATCCTGGCAAGTTGGCCGACGTGGGCGCCTACCGGACAGTGAATCGAGAGCAGGCAGACCAGCGTTGGGCCAACCAGATCCCGCCCGAGGCACTTGAACAGTGGCGTGATCGGGCGGTTTTCGACCGCTGGTTCAACGAGATGCTGGCTATGGAGCCCGCCGAGGATTCCGACGTCGTCAAGGCGCCTAACGGCGTTCTGGTTGATCTGTGGGAGATCTTCAATGCGCGACCGATCTATGAGGCTTCGCGCATCAGCGTACCGACGCTGGTTATTCGCGGCGATGACGACCCTACGGCGACCGACGCTGATGCCAGAGGGCTTTTCGCAGAGCTGGCAGCTGAGGAAAAGCGCTATGTGGTGATTGGAGAGGGATCGCACTTTCTTAATCTGGAAAAGCATGCCCCTCAGCTATTTGCCGAGACATTACTGTTTCTCGGCGGTGGCGAAGGGCAGCCTTGACGAAGGCGTGGCCTGGACGGACGACGGATTAGCGGTCCAGATAGTTGCGATAGATACGCGCCATGCGCTTGCGGTCGCGGTAGCCCCTGAGTTGTTGCGTTTCCAGGTGGTGGGGGCGCGCCTGTCCGTTGTCGTCGAACACAAAGGAGCGGCTGGCCCCCATGATGCCGGGGGCGGAGCTGTAGATGTACAGCACCAGCAACTCGAGCACGTAGTCGCTGTCTTCACCCTCACACAGGGTGTTGTCTTCGTCCTCGATGTCGGCGGCGCGTGCCCGGCGCACCAGACTATCGATTTCGCCGGCATCCAGGTGGGCGTTGGATGGCAGTGGACCCTGCAGCGTCCCCCTGGCGATGGAGGTGGGGGTGTCGCCGTTTTCGTCGGTATCCACCTCCGACACGGTGCAGCGGCGTATTCCGCACTTCTCGTGCAGCCACACCTGGACGGTCTCGATATGGATGCCCTCGGCGCTCATGTTGCTGATCAGGCAGCGGCCCTGGGTGGACAAGCCCATCACCTGATTGATGACCACCTTGGGGCGCCGCTGGCGACGGAAGCCGGCGTAGAGCAACTGAGCGTAGAAGATCCAGACCGCCAAAGTGCCGAGGCTGGTCATGAATTGCAGAAAGGTACCGTGGCTGGAGATCCATTCCATGGGAGAGGTCCTTGTCGGTTAGGGGAGGGCGAGATCGAATCCATGATCTCCACGTATGACGCTGCCTTTATTGTGCAGCGTCGAGCATCTAGAAAGAGTGGGTCAGCGGTGACGGACTTGCAAGACGTGGGGAGGTGAAGGGGGGCGTGCAACGAAAAACGGCCACCTCTCGTGTGAGCTAAGTGGCCGTCTTTACTAAATTCTTGGTCGGAGTAGCAGGATTCGAACCTACGACCTCTGCCTCCCGAAGGCAGCGCTCTACCAAGCTGAGCTATACTCCGATGTTTGAGGTGTGTCCCTCAACGGATGCGTAGTATACGGATCCTTGTGGATGATGCAACCCTCGCGAGCCCGAGTCAGCCACTTTTTTCCAGCTTCCCCGTCACTTGAGGGCACTTGCCCGGTGATTCTCAGGTCTTGCGTTCCACCGCCAGGCGGGCCAGTTCGGCCATGCTGTCGCGGTAGGGCGAGGGCGGCAGATGGTCGAGTTCGGCCAGGGCCTTGGCGGCCATCTCTTCGGCCTTCTGGCGGGTGTAGTCCAGTGCGCCGGTGGACTTGACGATGGCCAGCACCTCGTCGAGGTGGTCGAGTCCGCCCTTGCGGATGGCGCGACGCACCAGGCGGGCCTGGTCGGGGGTGCCGGCGGCCATGGCCTGGATCAGCGGCAGGGTGGGCTTGCCTTCGGCCAGGTCGTCGCCGACGTTCTTGCCCATGGCCTTGGCGTCACCTTCGTAGTCGAGCAGGTCGTCGACCAGCTGGAACGCCAGGCCCAAGTAGCGTCCGTACAGCGCCAGCGCCTGCTCCTGGCGTTCGTCGGCGCCGGCCAGGATGGCGCCGCTGTGGGAGGCGGCCTCGAACAGCATCGCGGTCTTGCCGAGGATGGTGTCGAAGTAGGCGGCCTCGTCGGTGTCGGGATTGCCCACATTGGTCAGCTGCTGAACCTCGCCCTCGGCGATGGTGCAGGTGGCGGCGGACAGCACCTCCATGATGCGCATGGAGCCGACCTCGACCATCATCTGAAACGAGCGCGAATACAGAAAGTCGCCGACCAGCACCGAGGGCGCGTTGCCCCAGGCATCATTGGCGGTGGCCTTGCCGCGACGCATGTGCGACTCGTCGACCACGTCGTCATGCAACAGCGTCGAGGTGTGCATGAACTCGATCAGCGTCGCCAGGGTGATGTGACGATCGCCCTGATACTCCAGCGCGCGTGCCGCCAGCAGCACCAGCAGGGGGCGCAGACGCTTGCCGCCGCTTTCGATGATGTACTGGCCGATGGTCTCCACCAGCGGGATGCGCGAGGCGAGCTGGTCGAGGATGGTCTGGTTGACGGCGGCGAAGTCGTCGGCGACCACCGCGTGAATCGGCGAAGGAGCTGCTGATGGTGACGGGGTGGCGTTGACTGACATGAAGGCGGCTTCGACTGGAGGTGAGGGAGGCCGTGGGCCTTGGGTTGCCGGTCATGCTATGGGCCGCCCATGGGGGCGTCAAGACGATTAGCGCCCGGCGGCGGCCTCGCGCGGGGTTTTTTCCGGTCTCGCCACTTGACGCTGGTTGTCGGGTTGTGCCCACGCGAGGGTGTCGCTATAATACGCGGCCCACTCATCCATGCTCCCTGTCAGATGGCTGCCAAAAGGGGCGCCACTCGAAGCAGGTCGATCAAGAGCCAACCCCGATGAGTTTCTGGAGAAACAGCATGTACGCAGTGATCAAGAGCGGTGGCAAGCAGTACCGCGTTCAGGAAGGCCAGACTCTCAAGCTCGAGAAACTGGAAATCCCCACCGGCGATACCGTCGAGTTCGACGAGGTTCTGCTGGTCGGCAACGATGACGACGTCACCGTTGGTGCCCCGCTGGTCGAGGGTGCCAAGGTCAGCGCCGAAATCGTCGCCCACGGCCGTGGCGAGAAGGTGACTATCATCAAGTTCCGTCGCCGCAAGCACAGCATGAAGCGTCAGGGCCACCGTCAGTGGTTCACCGAAGTTAAAATCACCGGAATTTCTGCCTAAATACGCCTCGCCCTCGGGCGAATGCGTAGCGGACTATTCCCTCAACGAGCGAGGACTTTGCAATGGCTCATAAGAAGGCAGCCGGCTCCACACGTAACGGTCGCGACAGTGAAAGCAAACGCCTTGGCGTCAAGCTGTTCGGTGGCCAGGCCGTGACCCCGGGTAACATCATCGTGCGTCAGCGTGGCACCCGTTTCCACGCCGGCACCGGTGTTGGCATCGGCAAGGACCACACCCTGTTCGCTCTGGACGAAGGCGTGGTCAAGTTCGAGACCAAGGGTCCGAAGAACCGTAAGTTCGTCAGCGTCGTCTCTGCCTGAGACCGCCCGAACGCCATGGGCCGCCGGCGAGCGTGACTCGCTTGCCGACAGGCCCCGGAAGGCCCCGCCAAGCGCGGGGCCTTCTTGTATCATGGTGGAAAGCATCCGCCAGGAGAGTGATAGATGCAGTTCGTCGACGAAGCCTCGATCATCGTGGAGGCAGGCAACGGAGGTAACGGTTGCCTGAGCTTCCGGCGCGAGAAGTACGTGCCCAAGGGCGGCCCGGATGGCGGCGATGGCGGCCATGGTGGCAGCGTCTACCTGATTGGTGACGATGCCCTCAATACGCTGATCGATTTCAAGTATCAGCGCTTCTACAAGGCGCAGAACGGCCAGCCCGGTCAGGGTCGCCAGATGAGCGGCCGCGCTGGCGAGGATCTCCACGTCAAGGTGCCCGTGGGTACCACGGTGATCGACGAGGATACCCTCGAGGTGATCGCCGACGTGACCGAGATCGGCCAGGTGGTGCAGGTGGCCCAGGGCGGTCGCCGTGGGCTCGGCAACATTCACTTCAAGTCCTCCACCAATCGGGCACCACGGCGTACCACGCCGGGCACCGAAGGTGAGCGGCGCAACCTGCGCCTGGAGATGAAGGTGATGGCCGATGTCGGTCTGCTGGGGCTGCCCAACGCCGGCAAGTCGACGCTGATCCGCTCGGTGTCGGCGGCCAAGCCCAAGGTGGCCAACTACCCCTTCACCACCCTGGTGCCGAACCTGGGAGTGGTGAAGCTCGGCATGCACGAGCACTTCGTCATGGCCGACGTGCCGGGGCTGATCGAGGGTGCCTCCGACGGTGCCGGCCTGGGGCTGCGCTTTCTCAAGCACCTGACGCGTACCCGCCTGCTGTTCCACGTAGTGGATGTGGCGCCGTTCGATGAGTCCGATCCGGTGGAAGCCGCCGAGGCGATCATCCATGAGTTGGGCGAGTTCTCGCCGACCCTGGCCGAGCGCCCGCGCTGGCTGGTGCTCAACAAGCTCGACCTGCTGCCCGAGGACGAGCGTGAGGCTGCCGCCGACGAGATCGTGCGTCGACTCGGCTGGGAAGGCCCGGTCTTTCGTATCTCGGCGATCTCCAACGTCGGCACCGAGGCACTGGTGCAGGCGGCCCATCGCTGGCTGACCGAGCAGCGCACCCTCGAGAACGAGGATGAAGAGGCCATGGAGCGCGAGCAGGAGATGCGCCGGCGCATGGAAGATGAGGCGGTGGCCAGGACAGAGGCGCGCCTGGGTCGTCGTCGCAAGCGTGACGAAGACGACGATGACGATCTCGATGACGACGACTACGACGTCGAGGTCGAATACGTTCAATAGCGGTCGTCAGGGGAGTCGACAGCCTCCCCGTTCGGCCAGAGCAGCGGGGCGAGAAAAGGATGCACAGCGGAGAGCGGGTCCCGGGGCGTGACGCCCTGTCCAGCGCGCGACGGGTGGTGGTGAAGATTGGCAGCGCCCTGTTGACCAACGACGGGCGTGGCCTCGATGACCCCGCCATCGGTGGCTGGGTGGATCAGATCGCCGCCCTGGCGAGTCGCGGCATCGAGGTGGTGCTGGTGTCTTCCGGGGCCGTGGCGGCAGGCATGGTGCGTCTCGGCTGGCGGGCTCGCCCGTCATCGGTGCGAGAGCTCCAGGCCGCTGCGGCGGTGGGGCAGAACGTGCTGACCGAAACCTACGAGAATCACTTCGGTCGTCACGGTCTGGTGACCGCGCAGATTCTGCTGACCCACGACGATCTGTCCAATCGCAAGCGTTACCTCAACGCGCGCTCGGCGCTGAGCACGCTGGTGGACCTCAAGGTGGTGCCGGTGATCAACGAAAACGACACCGTGGTCACCGACGAGATCCGCTTTGGCGACAACGATACCCTTGGCGCCCTGGTGGCCAACCTGCTCGAGGCCGATGCGCTGGTCATCCTGACCGACCAGGAGGGCTTGTTCGACGCCGACCCGCGTCATGACCCCAGCGCCCGGCTGATCGAGGAGGGGCGCGCCGACGATGCGCGCCTGGCGGCGGTGGCCGGCGGCGGCGGCGCCCTGGGCCGTGGTGGCATGACCACCAAGGTGCGCGCGGCGCGCCTGGCCGCGCGCAGCGGGGCGGTCACGGTGATCGCCAGCGGTCGCCAGCCCCGGGTACTGGAGCGGCTGGCCGATGGCGAGCGGCTGGGCACCCTGTTGACGCCGGACCGGGCCCCCATCGCTGCGCGCAAGCGCTGGCTCGCCGGCCAGCTGCAGGTGCGCGGTACCCTCACCCTGGACGCCGGCGCGGTACGGGTGCTGCGCGGCAGTGGCTCGTCGCTGTTGCCGGTGGGGGTCAAGGCCTCCTCGGGTGACTTTGCGCGCGGCGATATGGTGCTGTGCGTCGACGAGCAGGGTGAGCGGATCGCCAAGGGGCTGGTCAACTACAACGCCGAGGACGCGCGCAAGATTCTCGGCCAGCCCAGCGGTCGCATCTGTGAGTTGCTCGGCTATATGGAAGCGCCGGAGCTGATTCACCGCGACAATCTTGTGGTGCTGGCTTGACCCAGGGCAGTAGCGCGCTTCTTGTTGCTGCTGGCACCTCTCTTTAGGGATATGGTTCCCGTCTTTTCTCCGTGCTCTTATGCGCCGCCGACAGCAGTCGCTGTCGGCGGCGCATGCGCGACATCTGTCCTGTTGCGTGGGCCTTGAAGCTGAAGCGTGCCCTGGTGCGTGGTCTCAGCGGTCTTTGGAGAAGAGGGAGCGTTGTCGATGAAGTCTATTCTGGTAACGGGTGCTGGTTCCGGCGTCGGCTTTGAGGTCGTCAAGCTGTTTTTGGAGAAGGGCTTCAAGGTCGGTGGCCTGGATATCAACGTCAAGGCGCTGAACGAGCTGCAGGCGCAAGGGCAGGCGAACCTGTTTGCCTACAAGTGCGATGTCTCCTGTCGTGCCGGTGTGCATGACGCCATCGAGCAGTTCGCCACCGTCTGCGGTGGAGTGATCGATGTCGTCCACTCCAATGCCGGGATTCAGGCGAGTGGCCTGTTCAAGGACGTCGAGCTCGAAAAGTACGAGATGATGAACCTGATCAATGCCATGGGCACGATCTACATCATCAAGGAAGCGCTGCCCTACGTGATGGCGTCCGAGGCAGGCGCCATCCTGCTGACGTCGTCGGCGTCGGCGATCACCGGGCTGCCGATGTTCAGCGTGTACGGTGCGACCAAGTCGTTCGTGACGTCGCTGGGCGAGTCGCTGAGTATCGAGCTGGAATCCGATGGCATCTATGTAGGGATCATCGAACCCGGCCTGATCAATACACCGATGAACTCCAACAATCCTGACTCCATGGTGTGCACGGAGCAGGAGATTACTCTGGGCCCGAAGGAAGTGGCGGAGGCCGCCTACCAGGCGATCAGCACTCGCCGTCAGCTCTACTGGCACGTGGGCGAAGAGGCTCATGATCTGGCGGAGGCGATCCAGGGGCTGCGGCTGCAGGAGCGTCAGCGCTTCGTCAAGCAGATGATCCAGTCGAAGCTGAAGTGATTCGAGTGGCGATGGCGGCGGCAACGTCTGCGGTGACCTGAGGCGCCCGTGGCGCCCGTGGCGTCGTGACAAGTGGCGCGATGACCGCTGCGCTGGCCGCCGCTGGCCGGGCACAGGGTCGGTGGAGTGAGCCAGGCGCGCCAGGCCCTAAAAGGCTGGCGCGCAGTACCTTGACATGATAGGATGCGCCATCCTCTCAGACACGGCCCGTAACGATTGCCTCGCGACAGTGCTTGCGATGGCGGTCGGCCAGATGGCCAGGCCGACGGGGATTTTTTTATTTCCCTGTTGGATCAATACGTTATCAAGTCATCGTGCGACGGTGACGACAACTTTCTCCAAGGAGACAGTCAGTGGCTAACAGCAAGCAAGCCCGTAAACGCGCCCGTCAGGCAGAATCTCGTCGTGTCCTGAAGGCAGGCCAGCGCAGCATGGTCCGCACTTACGTCAAGCGCGTGATCAAGGCGATCAACAGCGGTGACCACGCTCAGGCAATGGACGCCTTCAAGGCGGCACAGCCGGTCATCGACCGCATCGCCGACAAGGACACCCTGTCCAAGAAGAAGGCCGCTCGCATCAAGAGCCGTCTGAACAAGCGCATCAAGGCGCTGGCTGCGTAAGCCGGTCCCGCGCTTTCGGCGTGACGCGGATGCGTCCGTGTCGCGCACGCGAAAAACCGGCTACGGCCGGTTTTTTTGTGCCTGCCAATTGATGACCCGCGGCGCCCCGGTGCCCCTTCGTCGCCCTTCTCCGGGCGATGGCGAGCCACAGGGCGGGGACTGTCAGCGTGGCAAGAAGGCCGGACAAACGAGCCGGGAATTGAGCAGGGAACCCGCAAGCAAGGAATCAGTGACGTGACCGACGAGCGTCGACAGCAGGCCTCGGATGAGGACATTGATCAGGCCCTGGAGCAGGGGGCAGGCACCTCGGTGGGGGGCGCCAAGGCGCCCGTGCGCCGAGGCCTGATGCGCTCTGGGCTGGTGGTCAGCAGCATGACCATGCTGTCCCGGGTGCTGGGGCTGGTGCGCGACGTGGTGATCGCCACCCTGCTGGGTGCAGGACAGGGCGCCGACGCTTTCTTCGTGGCCTTCAAGATCCCCAACTTCATGCGTCGGCTGTTCGCCGAGGGCGCCTTCAATCAGGCCTTCGTGCCGGTGCTGTCGGAGTACTCGACCACCCGCACCCGCGAAGAGATACGCGAACTGCTCAATGCGGTGTGCGGTAGCCTGGCGGCGGTGCTGGCGCTGATTACCGCCCTGGCTATCGTCGCCGCGCCCTGGTTGACCTGGGTGTTTGCTCCTGGCTTTGCGCGAGATCCCGACAAGCTCGCGCTGACCACCGACATGCTTCGGCTGACGTTCCCGTATCTGCTGTTGATCTCGCTGACCGCCTTCGCCGGCAGCGTGCTCAATACCTGGAATCGCTTCGCGGTACCGGCCTTCACCCCGGTGCTGCTGAACCTGTCGCTGATCGGTGCGGCGCTGGTGCTGACGCCGATGATGAGCGAGCCGGCCATGGCGCTGGCCTGGGGCGTGCTGATCGCCGGTGCCGCGCAACTGTTGTTTCAGGTGCCCTTTCTGGTGAGGCTCGGGCTGATGCCCCGGCCCTGGCCCAACTTCGCCCACGAGGGTGTGCGGCGCATCCTTCGACTGATGGCGCCGGCGTTGTTCGGAGTCTCGGTGTCGCAGATCAATCTGCTGCTGGATACCATCCTGGCCTCGCTGCTGGCGGCGGGCAGCGTGTCCTGGCTCTACTATTCCGACCGCCTGGTGGAGCTGCCACTGGGGGTGTTCGGCGTGGCCATCGGTACGGTGATCCTGCCGGCGCTGTCGCGGCGCCACGCCGAGGCGTCCACCGAGCACTTCAGCCAGATGCTGGACTGGGCGCTGCGAGCGGTGCTGCTGCTGGGGCTGCCAGCGGCGCTGGCACTGGCGCTGCTGGCCGAGCCGCTGTTGATCACGCTGTTCCACTACGGCGCCATGACCGACAACGATATCGTGATGGCGGCGATGAGCCTGCGTGCCTATGCCCTCGGCCTGGTCGCCTTCATGCTGATCAAGGTGCTGGCACCCGGTTTCTTTGCCCGCCAGGACACCAAGACGCCGGTCAAGGTCGGTATCATCGCGATGGTCGCCAATATGGTGTTCAACCTGATCCTGATCTGGCCACTGGCCCACGCCGGGCTGGCGCTGGCCACCGCGCTGTCGGCCTTCCTCAATGCCGGGATGCTGGCCTGGCTGCTGCGCAGGCAGGGCGTGCTGCGCTTCCAGCCCGGCTGGGGGCGCTTTGCCGTGCAGCTCGGAGGCGGCTGTGTGGCCATGGGCCTGGTGCTTGTGTTGCTGGCGCCGGAGTGGCACCAGTGGCTCGGCTGGGGGCTCATGCCTCGTGTGCTGTGGATGGCGGCGCTGGTGGCGGCCGGTGGGCTTGCGTACTTCGCCTGGCTGGGGCTGACAGGAGTCAGAGTCCGCCAGTTCCGGCTCAAGGGTTAGGGCTGGGGTTTGTCAGAAAGCTGTCTGCCCACCCAGACGCCTTCAGACGGTGGGAAGACGCGGCGCCCCGCACTTCGCTATAATCGACTCCCTTTAGGTTCGGTGTGACCCGACTCATGGAAGTAATTCGAGGCCTGCACAATCTGCGCGAGGAGCACCGTGGCACGGTGGCGACCATCGGCAACTTCGATGGGGTGCACCTGGGCCATCGGGCGATCCTTGAGCAGTGCCACGCCGAGGCGGCGCGCAGCGGACTGCCGGTGACCGTGGTGGTGTTCGAACCCCAGCCGCGCGAGTACTTTGCCGGCGACCAGGCGCCACCGCGCCTGACGCGGTTGCGCGACAAGGTCGGCCTGCTCAAGGAGTGCGGCGTCGATCGGGTGCTGTGTCTGCCGTTCAATGAATCGCTGCGCCAGCTGACGGCGGCAGAATTCATCGAACGGGTGCTGCTGGAGGGGCTCGGCGTACGCCATCTGGTGGTGGGCGACGACTTCCGCTTCGGTTGCGATCGTCGCGGTGATTTCGCCCTGCTGACCGAAGCCGGCCGCAGCAGCGGCTTCAGCGTCGAACACACCCTGACCTTTCGCATCGACGATGATCGAGTGTCGAGCACACGGGTGCGCACCCTGCTGGCCTGTGGCAACTTCGAGGCGGCGGCGCGCCTGCTGGGCCGGCCTTACCGCGTCAGCGGCCGGGTGGTGCGTGACCAGCAGCGCGGGCGCACCATCGGTGTGCCCACCGCCAACCTGCCGCTGCTGCCGGGTCCGCTGGTGCTGCGCGGTGTCTATGCGGCGACGGTGGAGATCCACGACGGCAGCGATGGCGAGGCGTCCCAGCGTCATCCCGCGGTGGTCAATATCGGCTGGCGGCCCACGGTAGGGTCGCCGCGTCCGGTGCTGGAGGCGCATCTGCTGGACATGCAGGCAGACCTGTATGGCAAACGCCTGACGGTGGTGCCCTGCGCCAAGCTGCGCGGTGAAGAGACCTTCGCGGACTTCGCCGCGCTGAAGACCCAGATATATGCCGACATCGACCGGGCGCGAGCAGTGTTTGCCCGGGACCCTGACGGCCCACGACCCTATCCTCTGGCATCGGCGCCACGTGCGCGCGAGGCCGCAACCCAGGATTCCCCGGCGGGGCAGGCCCCCGCCGATCATGACGACGGCTGACCCCAGGACTATGAGCGACTACAAGCACACTCTGAATCTGCCAGAAACCGAATTCCCCATGCGCGGCATGCTCCCCAAGCGCGAGCCGGCGCGGGTCGAGCAGTGGCAGAAGCTGGACATTTACCAGCGCTTGCGCGACGCACGCCAGGGCCAGGAGGTCTTCGTGCTGCACGATGGCCCTCCCTACGCCAACGGCAGCATTCACATCGGTCACGCCGTCAACAAGATCCTCAAGGATATCATCGTCAAGTCGAAGAACCTGGCGGGCTTCGACGCACCCTACGTGCCGGGCTGGGACTGCCACGGGCTGCCCATCGAGCACAAGGTGGAGACCACCCATGGCAAGCACCTGGAGCCTGAAAAGGCCCGGGCGCTGTGTCGCGAGTACGCCGACGAGCAGGTCAAGGGCCAGCTTCAGGACTTCGTGCGTCTGGGCGTGGTCGGCGACTGGGACAATCCCTACCGCTCCATGGAGTACGCCAACGAGGGTGGCGAGATCCGCGCCCTGGCCGACATGGTCAAGGGCGGCTACGTGTTCAAGGGACTCAAGCCGGTCAACTGGTGCTTCGACTGTGGTTCGGCCCTGGCCGAGGCCGAGGTCGAGTACGCCGACAAGAAGTCCGACGCCATCGATGTGGCCTTCACCTGCGCAGACGACGCCAAGCTGGCCGCCGCCTTCGGGCTGGACAGCCTGCCCAAGCCCGCAGCGGTGGTCATCTGGACCACCACCCCCTGGACCATCCCGGCCAACCAGGCGCTGAATGTCCATCCGGAGTTCAACTACGCCCTGGTCGACACCGGCGAGCGGCTGTTGCTGCTGGCCGAGGAACTGGTCGAGAGCTGCCTCGAGCGCTTCGGCCTGAGCGGTGAGGTCATCGCCACGGCGCGTGGCGAACGGCTGGAGCTGATCGAGTTCCGTCATCCGCTGTATGAGCGTACCGCGCCGATGTATCTCGCCGACTACGTGACCAGCGACGAGGGCAGCACCGGTATCGTCCACTCGGCGCCGGTTCATGGCGTCGATGACTTCGACTCCTGCCGTCGCTACGGCATGGACTTCAGTGACTTCATCAGCGTGGTCAAGGGCGACGGCGTCTACGTCGACGACCTGCCGCTGTTCGGTGGCATGCTGATCTGGAAGGCCAATCCCAAGATCGTCGAGGCACTGTCCGAGGCCGGCGCGCTGATGGCTCACAAGACCATCACCCACAGCTACATGCACTGCTGGCGTCACAAGACCCCGGTGATCTACCGGGCCACCGCCCAGTGGTTCGTCGGCATGGACATCCCTGGCCATGACGGTCGCACCCTGCGCGAAAGTGCGCTCGAAGGGATCGAGGCGACCGAGTTCACCCCGGGCTGGGGCAAGGCGCGGCTGCACAGCATGATCGCCAACCGCCCGGACTGGTGCATCTCGCGTCAGCGTAACTGGGGCGTGCCGATCCCGTTCTTCCTGCACAAGGAAAGCGGCGAGCTGCACCCGCAGACCGTGGAGCTGACCGAGAAGGTCGCCGACCTGGTCGACCGCGGCGGCATCGACGCCTGGTTCCGCCTGGACCCGGCCGAGCTTCTGGGCGAAGAGGCCAGTCAGTACGACAAGGTCACCGATACCCTGGACGTGTGGTTCGACTCCGGCACCACCCACCGCCACGTGCTGCGCGGCTCGCATCCCCACGGCCACCAGAGCGGCCCGCGTGCCGATCTGTACCTGGAGGGCTCGGACCAGCACCGCGGCTGGTTCCACTCGTCGCTGCTGACCGGCTGCGCCATCGACGGTCACCCGCCGTACCGGGGCCTGTTGACCCACGGCTTCACCGTCGACGCCCAGGGCCGCAAGATGTCCAAGTCCATGGGCAATGTGGTGGCCCCGCAGGAGGTAATGGACAAGCTCGGCGCCGACATCCTGCGTCTGTGGGTGGCCTCCACCGACTATTCCGGCGAGATGGCGGTGTCCGACGAGATCCTCAAGCGCACCGCCGACGTTTACCGGCGTATCCGCAACACCGCGCGCTTCCTGCTGGCGAACCTGAACGGCTTCGACCCCGAGCGTGACGCCCTGGCCTTCGACGACATGCTGGCGCTGGACCAGTGGGTGGTGGACCGCGCCGCGCAGCTTCAGGCACGCATCGAGACGGCCTACGACGAGTACCGCTTCCTCGACGTCTACCAGCAGGTGCACGGCTTCTGCGCGCGGGAGCTGGGCGGCTTCTACCTGGACGTGATCAAGGATCGCCAGTACACCACCCAGTCCGACTCCCAGGCCCGTCGCAGCGCCCAGACCGCCCTCTATCACGTGGTCCAGGCGCTGGTGCGCTGGGTCGCGCCGATCCTGTCGTTCACCGCCGAGGAGATCTTCGAGAACATCCCCGGCGAGAAGGGCCTGGCCGAAGGCCGCAGCGTGCTGCTTGAGACCTACTACACAGGCCTGTCCACCCTCAGCGACGACGCCAGCATGGGCCGTGACTTCTGGGAGCGGGTGCTGACGGTCAAGCAGGCGGTCAACAAGTGCCTGGAAGACGCCCGCAACGCCAAGACCATCAAGGGCAGCCTGGCCGCCGAGGTGACCCTGCACGTCAGCGATGAACTTGACGAGTTGCTCTCGCGCCTGGGCGACGAGCTGCGCTTCGTGATGCTGACCAGTGAGGTCCACCTGGCGCCGCTCGACCAAGGAGTCGATGCCGCCGAGACCGACGTCGAAGGGCTCAAGGTGGCGGTGCGCGCCAGCGACAACGCCAAGTGCGAGCGCTGCTGGCACCATCGCCCCGAGGTGGGCTCGCTGCCCGAGCACCCGGACCTGTGTTCGCGCTGCGTCAGCAACCTGCCGGACGGTCCGGGTGAGGTGCGTCACTATGCCTGACGCCACGGATTCCACGACCAAGGAGGGTGACGGGCACATGAGTTCACAGGTGGAACCGATGCGCCAGCCGCTGCGCTGGTGGTGGCTGGCGCTGGCCTGGGTCGTGCTCGATCTGGGCACCAAGGCACTGATGAGCCAGACGCTGACCTACGCCACGCCGGTGGAGGTGCTGCCGTTCTTCAATCTGACGCTTTTGCACAATACCGGGGCGGCCTTCAGTTTCCTGGCCGATCACCCCGGTTGGCAGCGCTGGCTGTTCGCCGCCATCGCGGTGGCGGCCACCGTCGGCCTGACGATCTGGATGCGTCGCCTGCGGCGTGACGAAAAGCTGCTGGGGGCGTGTCTCGCGCTGATCATCGGCGGCGCCCTGGGCAACCTCTATGACCGCCTGGTGCACGGCTACGTGGTGGACTTTCTGTCCTTTCACGCGGCGGGCTGGTACTACCCGGCGTTCAACGTGGCGGATATCGGCATCACCCTGGGCGCCATCGGCCTGATCTGGGAGTCGATCTTCGGCGAGCGCCGCCGCGCCCGGCGCGGCTAATTATCTGTTGCCGGCAGCGACGTATCGGTCCCTGCCGGTCCGTCACTCTTTCGGAGATCCCAATGAGCGACTACCGTATCGACGAGGGCATGGAAGTCACCCTTCACTTCACCCTCAAGCTGGAAGATGGCACCGTGGTGGACTCCACCCGGGACAAGGCCCCGGCGACCTTTCAACTGGGCGATGGCAACCTGCCGCCCGGGTTCGAGCAGCCGTTGAAGGGTATGACCGACGGCGACAGCGGCAGCTTCGAGGTCAGTCCCGAGCACGCCTTCGGTCAGCACAACCCGCAGAACATCCAGCGCATGAAGCGTGAGGTGTTCAACGGCGACGAGCCGGAGGTCGGCACCGTGATGTCCTTTGCCGATGCCAACGGCGACGAATTACCCGGGGTGGTCACCGAGATCGACGGCGACATGGTGGAAGTGGACTTCAATCATCCGCTGGCCGGGCGCACCCTGACCTTTGAGGTCGAGGTGCTGGGCGTCAAGCCCGCCACCACCCACTAGGCGATTCACGTCCCCGGTGTGCCGGTAAGGCGCAGTACGTGATGACCACGCGAATCATCCGCTCAACCAGGTGCCAAGACGGCACCGAGGCAAGGCAAACCATGCAAATCAAGCTGGCCAACCCGCGCGGCTTCTGCGCCGGCGTCGACCGGGCCATCGACATCGTCAACAGCGCGCTGGACGTGTTCGGGCCGCCCATTTACGTGCGTCACGAGGTGGTCCACAACCGCTTCGTGGTGGATAGCCTGCGCGAGCGTGGGGCGATCTTCGTCGAGGAACTCCACGAGGTTCCCGATGACGTCATCGTGATCTTCTCTGCCCACGGGGTGTCCCGGGCGGTGCAGGAGGAGGCCGAGCGGCGCGGGCTAAAGGTCTTCGACGCCACCTGCCCGCTGGTGACCAAGGTGCATATGGAAGTGCTGCGCTACGCTCGCCGTGGCCAGGAGTGCATCCTGATCGGGCATGAAGGGCATCCCGAGGTCGAAGGCACCATGGGGCGTTACGACACCTCCCACGGTGGCCAGATCTACCTGGTCGAGGACGAAAAGGACGTGGCCCGTCTGGAGGTCAAGGACCCCAGTCGGCTGGCCTTTGTCACCCAGACCACCTTGTCCATGGACGATACCGCTCGGGTGATCGATGCCCTGCGCGCCACCTTCCCCGACATCCAGGGGCCGCGCAAGGACGATATCTGCTACGCCACCCAGAACCGCCAGGACGCGGTGCGCGAACTGGCGGCGGGCTCCGACCTGGTACTGGTGGTGGGAAGCCCCAACAGCTCCAACTCCAATCGCCTGCGCGAGCTGTCCGAGCGAGTGGGCACCCCGGCCTACCTGATCGACAGTGCCGAGCAGATCGATCCGGCCTGGCTTGCGAATATCGGTGCAGTCGGCGTGACCGCCGGGGCCAGCGCCCCGGAGGTACTGGTCAAGGGGGTCATCGACCGCCTGACCGAGCTGGGCGCCGAGGCCCCCGAGGAACTGGCCGGCCGAGAGGAAACCATCACCTTCTCGATGCCGCGTGAACTGCGCGAGCGGGTCATCGTCAGCGACTGATGCCACCAGGGGATTGCCGTGAAGGCATTCCGCCGTTCGTTTTTCCAGTGCAGCATCTCGACGCCGCCCCCAAGGGCGGCGTCCTTGTTTTCAGGCGTAGGAGAAAGCCTCAAGTCTGTGCTTAAGCGTGGTGTCGCGACACAACCTTGATCCAGCGCCTGCCGTCCATGGCGGACGTGCGACATACTCGAAGGGAAAACGAGCCGGAGAAGCCCGATGCAGGGAATACGAAAAACGCGAGGCTCAATTTACGCAGAGACGCGCTGGGATGAGCATGGATTCAGTGAGCTGGACCAGAAAGTCAGTGCCGCTTCGACACGGGCTTCGTCACCAGGCCCGATGGAGCGTCAGGGCGGTTTCACCCTGATCGAACTGTTGCTGTGCATCGCCATCATCGGTCTGCTGGCGTCGGTGGCCTACCCCATGTACACCGAGCATCTACGCGAGACCCGTGTCGCCGATGGCCGCGCCTTGTTGATGACAACCGCCTCGTCGCTGGAACGCTGCTACAGCCGTGACCAGGCCTATGATATCGCCGCCTGTGACGGTCTTGAGCGACCGTCGGAGTCCGGTTTCTACCAACTGTCGGTGGAACGCCACCCAGGGCGCTATTTTCTCGAGGCCAGGGCCCTCGACGCCCAGTCGGTGAAGGAAGGCTGCGATAGCCTGACCATGGACCAGACCGGCGAACGGGCACCAGATGACTGCTGGTAACCGCCAGCGCGGGGTCACCCTGCTGGAGCTGGTCGTCTGCGTCGCGGTGATCGGTCTGATGGCTGCGGTGGCGGTGCCAAGTCTGCACCATTGGCTGGCCGGCGAGCGTCTGGTGGCGGATACCAATCGCCTGGTCGGCGCACTGACCCTGGCACGCACCACCGCCTTGACCCGACGCCAGGAGGTCCGGGTGCTGGTGGTCGACTGCGCGGGACGATGGCGGCTCGAGGTGCTGGCGGGAGACGCGGACGCCGGCGGCTGCCAGTCCACTCCAACCGCGCATGGTGATGTACTGATGGTCGATGAAGCAGCGCACACTGACGGTACCCGGGTATCGCCCGGTGGGGTCAGCTTCGATCTGATGGGGCGCCTGGATGACTGCAGCTACGGTAGCCCTTGCCGTTGGCAGCTTCGCGGGACAGGAGGCGAGGGTCGCTGGGTCTCGGTGGAGCCAAGCGGCGTGGTACGTTCCGGCGATGAGGAAGATGCCGCGTGAGAAGCCTGCGATCCCAGGCCGGGTTTTCCCTGCTCGAGGCACTGGTGGCGCTGGTGCTGCTGTCGGTGGGACTTTTAGGGGTGGCGGGGATGCAGTTGCGCAGCTTGCAAAGCGCCCATTCCAGTATCCAGAGATCGCTGGCGGACCTGGCCGCCCAGGATGCACGGGAACTGCTGTGGGCAAGCCTAGTGGCCAATGGCGGGTACTGTCCTGAAGGTGTGCCCGAGAGCCTTTCCCGAGAGCACTGGCGCGAGCACTGGGCCGATTTCCTTCCCGGTCTCATTCCCCTGAATGAGGCGGTGATCGCTCGGGACGACTGCGCCTTCGAATTGCGTATCAGCTGGAAGGACGAGCGCTTCACCGAACCCAGCCTGTTTCAGTATTGGGTCAAGCTGCCCGCTCGGAAAGCACCATGAGCCCGCACCGCGTCCTTTCCCCGTGCAAGTCATTGCGTCGCCAGCGCGGCGTGTCGCTGGTCGAGCTGATGGTGGCCATGGTCGTCGGCAGCCTGGTGATCCTGGCTGCGGGCTCGCTGTTTCAGGAGGTCAACGCCAATGCGCGCGAGGTGCTGCGCCTGGCCGATCGCCAGGCGGTCCTGAGCTACGCCCTCGATACCATCACCGCGGCGGTGCGCCGGGGCGACGCCTCCCCCGGCGATTACGTGCTGCGCCCGGCGCCAGATGGCGAGTCCTGTACGCTGCACGAGGTCGACAGCGGCGAGCCTCTGGTCGATGGCCTGGCCTACGATGGTTCCTGCGAGGACGATCAGGTGCTGGAAGATCTGGGTGGGGGACTCTATCGCATCACCCTGAACCTGCCCCACGCAAGGACACCGATCCGGCTGCACGCGGTGGATCGTCTCCAGGCCGTGTCCGCGGCGGAGAATGCCGAATGAAGGCGCCAGCGAGGCAGCGAGGCGCGGCACTATTGGTGGTGCTGTCGCTGGTAGCAATCGCCTCGGTGGTGGCCATGGCCGGGGTCAAGTCGGCGCTGGTGGACGAACGCCTGGCCGGCAATATGCGCGCCATGGCCCAGGCCCAGATGGCGGCGGATTGGGGTGGGGCCGAGAGGCTAAGTGAAACGCCTGAATCGAGCGGGCTACTGGAGTGTGCCGAGATTCAAGACCGAGCGGAACAGGGCGGCGTATCCGCTGATTGGTCGGACGTACACACACTGACCAATAGCGACACAGTGGGCTATCGACATATCGACTGTATAGAACAGGATGTTGTCGTGCAGCTGATCATGGGGCAGGTCAGCGATGGTGAGCAGGTATTGGCAAGGCACTTTCTGATGGTGGGGCGAGAGAAGGAAAGCTCTGGATTGGAATTGCCCGATCTCATCCCTGACGATTGCATGGTCTATGCGGGGGGGCCTGTGGTGGCACATCCTGAGCTGGATCAGCCCGCCAACTGCCAACTAAACGGACTTGCCCACCCCGGTAACGACTACGGTCCAGACAGCTATATCGATGAGGTCGCCAAAGACTTCGAGGATGCCGACTTTGGGCCGGATGGCTGTGCGAGTCACCAAGGGATCGTCTATTGCGACGCTAGAACTCACGGGTTTGATGGCAGTCTGAATCTAGCGGATTACCCTGATGCGGATCAGATCGTGATCGTGGTGGATCCTGCCGATCCGAGCCAGAGCGTGACAATCGAAGCCCCAGCTGGGAGCTATGGCACCTCGATCGTTGTTTCTGGAGCGCCAACGCTCGCTCCTCACGGACAGGTGGAACTCAATGGAGACATCTGGAGTACCGGGTCTATGGCGATAAGCGGGGGCGGGGGGCTCACGATCAATGGCAGACTAGTTGCCGAAGGTCCCGTCACGATAAATGGCAAGGTCGAAATCAGCCCCGATGAAGGTGGAGAAGGTGACGGCGGCGTAATCTGGATCGATCGTGATGACTAAGGCGGAAACGAGGGTCCAGCACACCGACCCTTTTCACTTCTGATCCTTCCAAAATTGCTGAGTACCAGCCTAGCGCCCGTGTTTTCTCGCGCGCAGATATCGAAAGTCCCGTTATGTCCACTGGCGCGTCCATTGGCCAGAAAACGCACCGGCTTTGCATCCTCGCGAAAGCCGATGCTTGAGAGCCGGCTTGGCGCAAAGACATGAAGTGTCGCGCCCTCCCAACTCGGCGCTCCAGCCTTGATCAACAGCTTCCCCCTCCAGTCCTCGCCGCAGTGCACGCCGTCGTCGCTCGGGCACAGGGTGACGGGTCTTGCCCGGGTGATGGCCGTGCCCCGGGCCAGCATCAGGGCGCCTTCTAGTCGCGAAAGCTCGCTGGCGATATCCTGTCGGGCGGCCATTGCCCGGTAGCCCGGCAGGGCCACGCCGACCAGAAGGCCCACAATAGCCACCACCAGCAACAGTTCCAGCAAGGTGGTCCCGGACTGGTGGAAAGCCATGCGGCAAGGTTCGGGATGGCAAAATTCTTGGCGGTGAGGTTCGTGCCGGTGAGCACGGGACATGCATAAATGGCAGCGGATTCGGGCGTCGTCGTCCATGGCGAACGCTTCCTTGTGGTTGTTGTTTGAATTCAGGGTTCCTTGAGCCTAGCTCGGAGAAGGGAGAGCAGACGTTGGAGAAGCGCTTTGAGTGATTTCCTGGTGATTGGCGGCGGCGTCATAGGGCTGATGACGACACTGCAACTGGCCGATGCCGGTCACAGTGTGACGGTGGTCGAGCGAGGCGGCTGCGGTAGCGAGGCCTCCTGGGCCGGGGGCGGGATCGTCTCGCCGCTTTATCCCTGGCGCTACAGCTCGCCGGTATCGCGCCTGGCGAGCTGGTCGGAGGGGGCCTACCCCGAACTGGCCCTGCGCCTGCTGGAGGAGACCGGGGTCGACCCGGAGTATCGTCAGAAAGGGCTTCTCTACCTGAGGGTGGATGACGAAGCGCGCGCACTCGAGTGGGCGCGGGAGGTTGGCAAGCCGCTGTCGCGGGTAGGCGCGGAAGTGATCCGCCGAAAGGAACCCAACGCCCGCCGCGATATCGACGAGGCGCTGTGGATGCCGACCCTGGGCAGCATTCGTAACCCCCGCCTGATGCGCGCGCTGAGGACCCGACTGGAGGACATGGCGGCGGTGACGTTGCGCGAGCAATGCACGGTCACCGGGTTCGAGCGGCAAGGGGAGCGGGTGGCGGTGGTGAACACCGACCAGGGCAACATCAGTGCCGATCAGGTGGTGATCTGTGCCGGCGCCTGGTCGGCGGGACTTGCCGACATGGCCGGGCTCGATCTGCCGGTACGCCCGGTCAAGGGTCAGATGATTCTGTTCAAGGCACCACCCGGGCTGGTCGAGCGGGTGGTGCTGATGGATGGACGCTACGTGATTCCTCGCGGCGACGGGCGGGTCCTGGCCGGCTCCACCCTGGAAAACGCCGGGTTCGACAAGGGCACCGATGACGACGCCCGTAGCTCACTATGGCATAGCGCTACCGGCATTATTCCGGCATTGGCCGACTGCGAGATCGAGCACCACTGGGCCGGACTGAGGCCCGGATCACCGGACGGGGTGCCTTATATCGGCCAGGCCTCCGGCTGGGACAACCTGCACGTCAACGCCGGGCACTACCGCAATGGGCTGGTGCTGGCGCCGGCCTCGACGCGACTGTTGGTGGATCAACTGCTGGGAAGAGAGCCGATCATTGATCCCGCGCCCTATCGGTTGCAAGGACGTGTGGAAGAACGCCCAAGGGGATAGGAGAAACGGGAACGCCCAACATCCGCAGGCTGGCCTTGCAAAGGGACTGTGTCAGCGAGTCTTGAATATCGCACCAGGGCGCTACCTCACCGATAGCTGCCATCCGATTGGTGTTCCAGGCCGTAGTAGCTCGGGAAAAATGTACGATTTTTTTCCTGCCAGGCTCGCGACAGGGCGATGGCTTGCTGGACCTGCTCCGGTGTCATTTGTGCTTCCAGGCGTTTCTTGTCAGGGACGCCGGCCGTGCCTTGGAGGTCGAAATACTTGTAGGCTTGTACCAGGTCGACTTCGGTACCGATGCCTTCTTCGTAGTACACTGCAAGGCCGCCATGACTAATACTTCCATCGAATGGCATATGTTCGGCACGCTTTAACCACTCGAAGGCTGCTCGCTCATCCTTTGGCACGCCGAGGCCTTTACGATAGATGCCGGCAAGCTGTGAGGCTGATTCGGCGTCGCCCTGTTCGGCGGCGCGGGTGAACCAGATCCTCGCCTGCTGGATATCTTTATCCACCAGTCCGCGAGGACGGGAACCTCGGTAGGCGAAGCCCAGTCTTTTCTGGGAGAGGATATAGCCCTTTTCCGCGCTTGCCTGGAGGTAGGCCAGCGCCAAGGGTTTATTGATTCGGGTGCCGATGCCCTTGTAGTAGACGGTGAAAAGAGAATGACCCGCGTCGATCACTCCTAATCGCCATGCTTCTTGAAGCAGTCGTATACCTTCACTTGTATCTGGTTCTCGCTCGAATCTCGTGATATAGCCGAACTGAACAAGCCCTAGCAGAAATGTGGCTTCGCCATCACTAGCTTTAGCTTTATTTGTAAGGTCTTCTACTGTGATACCTTCAAAGTTGTCCCAGAGAGGGCTATTGTCGGTGGAGTTTGCGATAAAGTATGGAGGCGCTTTCATCGCTATGGTAGAAGTGCTGTGTCCTCTAGTAGTGCTGAAAGGAGATGTGCCGTCACAACCTGTTAGAAGGAAGAAGTAGATTAGTATAAAGGCTGGTATGTCAAGTATCTTTCTGTTCCTGTCCATGGTCAGATGCTCATCCTGAAAATATCAACTTTAGTTTCTTGTGAAGTGTCTGAAGAAACGAAGCTGACGGAAAGTTTTAGTGGTTTGGGAGGCTTGTTACTACGTATAAGACCTTCTCTTTTACTGGCGTGGCATTCGCTGACCCTTGGAACTTTCCAAGAAGTTGCGCTTCCATGCCAAGGCTTCATAGGGAAGTCGCTGCCCCTGGTGATTGCCATAGCAACAGCGATTGACCCAGTCTTCGACGCAGGCAACAAGACGAGAGAGCTTAAGATATTTATAGGTGATGGGAAGAAATAGCCGTAGATCCGAAGGCTAGCCTTTTTGCTCGAATTCAGGTGCTCGAGATTGAGGTCGAAAGCCAGCCTTGCGATCGGATTGGGCCAGGAAGTGGTTGGCGATCGCCTAGGACGCTACCTCACCGATAGCTGCCATCCGACTGGTGTTCCAGGCCGTAGTAGCTCGGAAAAAATGTACGATTCTCTTCCTGCCAGGCTCGCGACAGGGCGATGGCTTGCTGGACCTGCTCCGGTGTCATTTGTGCTTCCAGGCGTTTCTTGTCGGGGACGCCGGCTGTGCCTTGGAGGTCGAAATACTTGTAGGCTTGTACCAGGTCCACCTCGGTGCCGATGCCCTCTTCGTAGTACACTGCAAGGCCGCCATGACTAATACGTCCATCGAATGGCATATGTTCGGCACGCTTTAACCACTCGAAGGCTGCTCGCTCATCCTTGGGCACGCCGAGGCCTTTACGATAGATGCCGGCAAGCTGTGAGGCTGATTCGGCGTCGCCCTGTTCGGCGGCGCGGGTGAACCAGATCCTCGCCTGCTGGATATCTTTATCCACCAGTCCGTGAGGACGGGAACTTCGGTAGGCAAAGCCCAGTCTTTTCTGGGAGAGGATATAGCCTTTCTCCGCGCTTGCCCGGAGGTAGGCCAGCGCTAGGGGTTTATTGATTTGGGTGCCGATGCCCCAGTTATAAGCAGTGAATAGCGAGTACCCTGCGTCGACTACCCCCATCTTCCACGACTCCTTCACGAGTGGTAGTCCTTGGGACCTATCGACGTACTCTTCATACCCTGTTATCAACTCCGCATAGATCAAACCGAGAAGGAACTTGGCTGTTATGTCACCATTCTGGTTGTCACGAATCGAACTTTTCGATCGATGTGTTGTCGTAGAAGTCAGCGAGCGCGTAGCGGTCCGGGTTGTTAGCAATAAAATATGGCGATTCCTCCATTTCCGTAAAGGTTATTTCTCGAGAACCCATAAAGTTGAAAATGGAAGATTCGTCGCAACCTGTTAAAGACACTGATGAAAATATAAGAAATAGGATTATCGGGATTTTCTTGACGTAGTGGGTCATGGCTATATCCTCACTATGAATGCACCTGTTTTCATATCACTTGGCCTGTTTTGGTTGATGAGATTAACATAAAGCGTCAGAGGTTTAGGTGGTAGATTGCTATGCATGTACTTTTCGATAGAAATGCAATTGTAGCTATTGTTTTTTGAAACCTCCCTGGTGGTAGTGTTCGGGCCAGGGTGAGGTCGCTGTCTTGCCGGTCGGTAAGTACCAGCAGGCTCTATTTGATGGGGTGCCGGTTGAGGTCGTCGCCAGGACGCAGATCGTGTCGTACAGACGTGCCCATGTTGTTGGCCGCCCTGGTTCAATGTGGAGTTCATCAGCGACAACAGATCGCCCTTTGCATCTTGCTCCATGCCAATCACTTCCCTTGCCAGTCCGTTGGCCCCTGATGCCACGCTGCCGCTCGAGGGCGTCACGAAGACGGTTTCCTCGGCGGTTGGCGTCGGCACCAAGTCGCGGACGGGATTGAGCGATGAACCGTCCTGTCCAGATGACGGAGCGATTTGATGCCTATGGTCAATAAGCCATAGTCAGGCGGATGGGAAAACGAGCAGAGAGATAGGGGAAGCGCTAAAGATTAGAAGTTAAGAATATAATAACATCGACATGAACAATGTCTTACGAATAACGCTTGTTCGTGCAGGTGCGAGAAAGGCGGGAGGAGACGAGCAGTCTTTGGCGAGAACGAGTGAGTGCGGCAGGCGCGCGGCATGGCGAGGCTCGACGTCCGGTCGTCGCTATGCTGCGGGCGTCAAGCTCTGAAGAAGGGGCGTTCAACGCCCCTGGGTGTCATCGCCGTTATCGCCGTCAGCATCGTCGCCTTGGCGGCTTTCGGTGATGAACTTGTCACGATGGTCACCGCAGCAGAACCACTCGCCCTTTTCGCGCAGGGCGTCCTGCTCGGGCAGGTGTACCTTGCACCAGGTGCAGCGGACCATTTTGCCACCCTCATGGGAGGTGGGGCCTTGATCCTGCTGCTCAAACTTCCACTCGCGGTACATGCGATAAAGCTTGAGCCCGGCAAAGAACACCACGGCGAAGATCAGAAGGCGGATTATCAAGAGGTTCATCCTTACTCCACACGGATTGGAGGCGGCCTTTGCCTGTTGGCGGCCCTTGCGGGACAATGGGGGCTGATCCCCCCGATTCTCGAGAGATTTCTCCGCTCATGCAAGACCTGACTCTGGTGATGGCGCAGCTCGACCCCTTGGTCGGCGACATCCCCGGCAACGCCGACCGGGCCATCGAGACCGTACGCGAGGCTTTCCTCGAGCACGGTGCCGACGTGGTTGTTCTGCCGGAACTGTTCTTGACCGGGTATCCGCCCGAGGACCTGTTGCTGAGGCCGTCGATGGAGACCCGCCTGCGCGAGGCGCGTACCCGCATGGCGGAAAAGATGGTCCGTGACGTCATGGTCATCGTGGGCTATCCCGGCCGTCGCGAGGGCGCGCTGCACAACATGGCCGGCGTGCTCTACAACGGCCAGTGGCTGGATGAGTATGCCAAGCAGGCCCTGCCCAATTATCAGGTATTCGATGAGCAGCGCTACTTCCAGCCCGGAGACACGCCGCTGGTCGTGGAACACAAGGGCGCCAGGCTCGGGATTCTGATCTGCGAGGATATCTGGCAGGAAGCGCCGGTCCGCCAGGCTCGCGACGCCGGTGCCGATATCCTGGTCACCCTCAATGCCTCGCCCTACCACCAGAACAAGCCGGCCGAGCGGCTCGAGCTTCTCGAGCAGCGTGCCAGTGACGTCGGCCTGCCGCTGGTCTATGTCAATCAGATTGGCGGTCAGGATGAGCTGGTGTTCGACGGTGGCTCCTGCTGTGTCGACGCCGAAGGCAAGCTGGCGGTGCAGGCGCCGCACTGGGATATCTGGCTGAGCCCGGTGCACTTCGTCGAGGAGCAGGGCAAGTGGACCCCGCGCCAGGGCGAGGTGGATCTGGACGTGGCGCCGGAGGAAGACCTCTACAGCGCTCTGGTCACCGGTCTGCGTGACTACGTCAACAAGAGTGGGTTCAAGGGCGTGGTGCTGGGGCTGTCTGGCGGCATCGATTCGGCCCTGTCGCTGGCCATCGCGGTGGATGCACTCGGTCCCCAGCGGGTCCATGCGGTGATGATGCCGTATCACTACACCGCCGACATTTCCAAGGAAGACGCCGCCGAGCAGGCCCGTCTGCTTGGAGTCAGTTATGAAGTGATGCCGATCGCGCCCATGGTTGAAGCCTTCATGGACACCCTGGCCGAGAGCTTCGAGGGTACCGAGCGCGATACCACCGAGGAGAATCTCCAGTCGCGTTGTCGCGGTGTGCTGCTGATGGCGCTGTCCAACAAGAAGGGCCTGATGGTCCTGACCACCGGCAACAAGAGCGAGATGGCGGTGGGCTACGCCACCCTCTACGGTGACATGGTCGGTGGTTACAACGCCATCAAGGACGTCTACAAGACCTGGGTGTATCGCCTGGCGCGCTGGCGCAACACCGAGAACCTGGTGATCCCGGAGCGTGTCATCGAGCGTCCGCCCTCGGCGGAACTGGCGCCGGACCAGCAGGACAGCGACTCGCTGCCGGACTATGACGCCCTGGACGCCATTCTGGTGCGCTACATCGAAGGCGACATGAGCGCCGAGGCGATCATCGAGGCGGGCTTCAGCGCCGAGGACGTCTACAAGGTGGTCAAGCTGGTGGACCGCTGCGAGTACAAGCGCCGCCAGGCACCGGTAGGCGTGCGCGTGACCCAGCGCGGCTTCGGCCGTGACCGTCGTTATCCAATCGTCAATGGATGGCAACCGGGCCTCTGACGAGACCTGCTTCTTTCCTCTTGTCGGTACCCCACCCGTCGGGCCAGATCGGCTCGGCGGGTGGCGATGTTATGCCCACCCTTCGCTGTTTGCGACGTCACTTCCCGTCGTTGGTCATGATTTCCCGGGCCGGGATTTCTCTTGCGCTCGCTAAAGCCCCGCGACCATTAGATGGTATTTGCTTTGATGCGTACGCCATTTTTACATGGTGATCGACGTCACTTTGCATATTCGTCGGAAGAGATGATTTAAGCCTTCATGACTGAAGCGCCAATAGGCATCGTAAAGGTAATGGAGAAGAGTGCGGTGCGAGGTGTAGGCGATATCGCAGTTCTTGCTGAACTAGTATGGTTGTTTTCAGGGGGATAGGCGCAAATTTATTCCTTACCATTGTTTTTAATGGGTTTTTTGAAATCATATATGCCTAATTAAATTAATTTGTAATAGTGGTTTCTGGGTGTGTTTAGACCAATGTCCCGGTAAATAAAGCGCGACATTTCAATGTTGGGGCGACGCGATGGTGCTAAGGTTTTTTAGAACAGGAACCTATAACGCCGGCAGAGGGAGCGCGAATGATGACGTCCTTTCGAGTTAAAACCGTTTGTGCGCTGGTGATGGGGGGTGGGGCGGTGTTTGCCCAGCATGGCGTGGCTGCCGAGTTGACCATTGCCACGGTGGATAACCGGGACATGCTGCGGATGCGAGAGCTGAGCGAGGACTTTGTCGCGGGGAATTCCGATATTCAGCTCAATTGGGTGACGTTGGACGAGAGTACGCTGCGCCAGCAGGTCACCACCGATATCGCCACCTCCGGGGGGCGCTTCGACATCGTTACCATCGGCACCTACGAAGCCCCCATCTGGGCGGAGCGTGGCTGGCTCGTACCCATCGCCGACATGCCTGGCGACTACCAGCCCGAGGATCTGCTGCCCACCGTGCGCCAGGCGCTGTCCTATCAGGATGTTCTCTACGCGGCTCCCTTCTATGCGGAGTCCGCCTTCACCATGTACCGCACGGACCTGTTCGAGGATGCGGGCCTGAGCATGCCCAAGTCGCCGAGCTGGGACTTCCTTGAACAGGCGGCAGAAAAGCTCTCGGACTCCGATGAACACTACGGCATCTGCCTGCGGGGCAAGCCGGGGTGGGGCGAGAACATGGCCCTGTTGACCGCCATGGCCAACGCCTTCGGCGGTCGCTGGTTCGATGAAGAGTGGCAGCCACAGCTTGAGGGAGGTGGCTGGCGCGATGCGCTGGACCTCTATCTGACCTTGTTGGGAGAGTACGGCCCGCCGAATCCGGAAGACAACGGCTACAACGAGAATCTCGCGCTGTTTCAGCAGGGCAAGTGCGGCATCTGGGTAGATGCCACCGTGGCCGCATCCGCGGTGACCGATCCCGAGGCCTCCGAGGTCGCCGATCGCGTGGGATTCGCTCTGGCGCCTGATAACGGACTGGACAAGCGCAGCAATTGGCTGTGGGCCTGGGCGCTCGCAATTCCCTCCAGTTCCGAGCAGAGCGAGGCGGCCAAGCGCTTTGTCGCCTGGGCCACCTCCCGGGGCTATCAGGAACTGGTGGCCGAGCGAGAGGGCTGGTTCCAGGTGCCGCCGGGGACCCGTGCTTCGCTTTACGACAATCCGAGTTACCGCGAGGCCGCGCCCTACAGTGAGCTGGTGCTGGAATCGTTGAGGAGCGCCAATCCGGATGACCCGACGGTACAGGCGGTGCCCTATCGAGGCGTTCAGTACGTGGCGATCCCCGCTTTTCAGGGTATCGGTACGGCGGTGGGTAACCGCTTCGCCAAGGCGTTGGCCGGAGACATCTCCGCCGAGGAAGCCATCGAAGATGCTCAGTGGGTCACCGAGAAGGTGACCGAGCAGGCACGCTTTGCTCAGCAGTAGTGGCGATCGGCTCCTCGAAGGAAGCCGGCGGAACGGGTGAGCCCGCAGGTGCGACGTTCACCCGCAAGCGAGATGAGTGACACACAAGGAGGCGCCCATGGCGACATCCGGATTTGACCCGCAGCAATCTCTAGACAGCGTCGACGATGAACAGCTGCCGGTTCCGCCCCACAAGCAGCACGGTGCCAAGCACTTTCTCGGACTGTATGCCGCAGAGCACGTGGCCGCGACCGAGTTCGTGATCGGTGCCACCTTCGTCGGCCTCGGTGCCGGCATCTGGGACATTCTGATCGGTCTGGTCATCGGCAACACCCTGGCGATACTGAGTTTCACCCTGATCACCGCACCGATCGCCGTCGGCACCCGGCTCAGTCTTTTCGCCTACCTGGAACGCATCGCCGGCAACGTCATGGCGAAGCTCTACAACGGCGCCAATGTGGTGATCTTTGCTGCCATCTCGGCGGCCATGATCACGGTCTCTGCCACCGCGGTGCGGGTGCTTTTCGATGTGCCACCTCAGGTGGCGCCCTATCCCACCGACATGGCCTTCGTCATCATCGCCTTTGCCGTAGGGGCCATCGTGGTGCTGGTCGCGGCCTTCGGCTTCAACGCCCTGAGCGAGTTCGCCAGCATCTGTGCACCCTGGCTGATGGTGATGTTCACCGCCGGCGGCATGGTATTGATACCGGCGCTGTCGGAGTCGGTGACCGGTTTTACCACCTTGACGAGTTTTTCGGATTTCGTCGCCATCGCCAGTGCCAGCGTATTCACCGGCATCAACGCCGATGGCGAACCGGGGATCGGGCTGTGGGAGGTCATTGGCTTCGCCTGGGCCGCCAATACCTTCGCCCACTTCGGACTGATCGACATGGCGCTTCTGCGCTATGCCCGCAAGAAGCGCTACGCCCTGGCCACCAGTACCGGCATGATGTTCGGCCACTACGTTGCCTGGATCTCGGCGGGCCTGATGGGGGCGGCCACCGCCGCCACCATGAAGCTCAGTATCCTGGTGGTCGACCCCGGCGATGTGGCGTTCTACGCGTTGGGAATGTCCGGCTTCGTGATCGTGATCGTGGCCGGCTGGACCACGGCGAATTCCAACCTGTACCGCGCCGGTCTGGCCGCCCAGGCGCTGATGCCCGAGGTCAAGCGCTGGAAGGTGACCATGCTGGTGGGGCTCGGGGTGATGGGCGCGAGCTGTTTCCCCTTCGTCTACCGCAGCATGTTGCCACTGCTGACTTACGCTGGCCTGATCCTGGTGCCGGTGGGCGGCATCGCCTTTGCTGAGTACCAGCTGTTCCCGCGGCTCGGCATGACCCGCTACTGGGCCAACTTCAAGGGCCTTGCCGACAACCGGCCGGCGATCGCTAGCTGGGGTATCTCGCTGATCTTCGGTTTTGGGCTCAATGTCCTCGACGTGATGCCGTTCTACTACCTGTTCCTGCCGACCTGGTTTGTATCGATCCTGGTCTACGTGGTGCTGGCGCGAAGGGCCGGTGCCTGTGAGGCCTATCCAGAGAAGGAAAAGGCCCAGCAGGAGTTCAACGAGCGGGTGGTCGAACATCACCGGCGCAAGGCGGCGGAAAAGTACCGCGAAGGCGTGGAGGACAAGACACTGCTATCCAAGGGCATCAAGGTGATGTGGGGGATCGTTGGACTGGGTGTGCCAGCGGTGCTGGCCTGGCGGGTGATGTTTGAAAGCCCCGACCTGTATCAGTACTACGTCAATCGTGAGCTGTTCTACGACATCACCATCTGGTGCACGGTTATCTACTTCGTCTTCGCCTACTGGGGCCTGCAGCGCTCCAAGCAGTTCAAGCGTCGGGAGCCCGAGGGCACACCGTCCCAGGCATCGACAGGTTGAGTAGAAGCAGAAAATAGCCGGAGCCTGGCCTGCGGTGGACGCCAAGGGCAGCCACAGGCCAGCGACGGCGGAAGGACGGTGGATCGCAGCCCTGGAGCGTCAAGATGGGAGCTGGACGAAGAGAAAGGAAACGAAGCGAAGCGCAGAGCGAATGAAAGCAAGCGCCGCAACAAGAAGGGGCCGCCCATGGGCGGCCCCTTCTCCTTTCTTTGGCCTGCCGGCAACCTCACGGCACCGCCTGCCTTGCGGTCGTTCAGGCGCTCAGTGGGGCGCCGTCGACGTACTTGGGTTCGAAGCGACGACCGTTGAGGCGCTCGTTGTCCGGGTCGTTCTCGATCAGCACCTGCAGCGTCTCGCTGGCGCGATCACGCAGGCCCATGCCGAGGTAGCCTTCGACCATCACCGCCAGGGCGTCGCGGGTAGCCTCGGCCTGGGGGTAGTTCTCCAACACCCAGCGACCCCGCTGCACGGCGGCCATGTAGGCCTTCTTGCGCAGGTAGAAGTCGGCCACATGCAGCTCTTGCTGGGCCAGCAGGTTGCGCAGGTAGATGATGCGCTGTTGCGCGTCCGGGGCGTACGGACTGTCCGGATAGCGGGTGATCAGGTCGGTAAAGTCGGTGTAGGCGTCTCGGGTAGCGCCGAGGTCCCGCTCCGAGATATCGATGACCTTGAGCGACTCCAGGCTGAAACGACCGGCCTGCCAGGCGGCCAGCCCGCGCATGTAGTAGGCGTAGTCGACCTGCGCATGGTTGGGGTGCAGGCGAATGAAGCGGCTGGCGGCGGCCCGGGCGGCTTCCCAGTCATCCATCTCGTAGTAGGTATAGATGAGTTCGAGCTGGGCCTGTTCGGCGTAGTCGCCGAAGGGGAAGCGGGTGTCGATGGCTTCCAGGCGGTTCATGGCCGTGGTAAAGCTGCCGTTCTCCAGGGCCTGGCGACCTTCCTGGTAGAGCTGGCGTTCGGTGGCGCCGTCGTAGCGCTCTTCCTCGACGTCGTTGCTGGCGCAGCCGCCGAGTACCGCGCCCATCAACACCAGGGCGCCCAGGCGAGCGGCGGAAGTAGTGAAAACGCGCATCTTGGTCCTCGTGTCAAACAACCCGGGTCGGCCGTGGTAGAATCGGCCGCGATCCGCCCACTATAAAGCACCTTGCCTGGAAACGCAGTCTTCCTGCTGCGGGCCACGTGTTTTGTGCGCGAGTTGCCATCAATCTTCGATCCCCACAGAGAAGTGTTCCGAACCATGTCACAGACCCTCGACGTCCACAGTCGCATTCCCCTCGACATGGCAGGCTATCGCCTGGACCAGGCCGCAGCGGAATTGTTTGCCGACTATTCCCGGGAGCGGTTGAAGGGTTGGATCAAGGACGGTTCCCTGACCCTGGATGGGGCTGCGGCCAAGCCCAAGGACAAGGTCCACGGCGGTGAAAGGCTGGTGCTCAAGGCCCTCATCGAGGATGACACTCGCTTCGAGGCGCAGGATATTCCGCTTGAGGTGGTGTTCGAGGACGACCAGGTACTGGTGGTCAACAAGCCGCCGGGGCTGGTGGTTCACCCCGCTGCGGGCAACCCCGACGGGACCCTGCTCAATGCCTTGCTGCACCACTTTCCCGACGCCGCCACCTTGCCTCGTGCCGGTATCGTGCATCGCCTCGACAAGGACACCAGCGGGCTGATGGTGGTGGCCAAGTCCCTGGCCGCCCACGCTGACCTGGTGGCGCAGCTGCAGGCGCGTAGCGTGTCGCGGGAGTATGACGCCATCGTGGTGGGCAAGATGACCTCTGGCGGCACCGTGGATGCGCCGATCGGCCGGCATCCCAAGGACCGCAAGCGCCAGGCGGTTACCGCCTCGGGCAAGCCGGCGGTGACCCACTATCGGGTGGTGGAACGCTTTCGTGCCCATACCCACGTTCGCTGCAAGCTGGAGACCGGCCGCACTCACCAGATTCGCGTGCACATGGCGCACCGGCGCTTTCCATTGATCGGCGACCCGGTTTACGGTGGGCGACTCAAGCTGCCGCCCGGAGCGGAGCAGACGCTCAAGGAGATCCTGCGCGAGTTTCCGCGCCAGGCGCTGCACGCGCGTCGACTGGCCTTCGTCCACCCGAGTCGCGGTGAGGAGGTCAGCTTCCAGGCGCCGCTGCCGGATGACCTGCTGATGCTGCTGGACTTCCTGCGTGACGATGCGGAGACCATGCAATGATCGATGCCCTCGACCTGCGCCCCAGCGTGATCGTGCCCGACTGGCCTGCTCCGGCCAATGTCGGTGCCTTCGTCACCACCCGCGAGACCGGCCCCAGCCAGGGACCCTACGCCGCCTTCAACCCGGCCAGTCACGTCGGCGACAAGCCGGAACATGTGGAGCTTTGTCGGCGCCAGTTGAGCAAGGAACTGGGCGATGAGCTTCCGCTGCTGTGGCTCGATCAGGTCCACGGCGCCAGCGTCCAGCATGGCTTCAGCGACACCATACCCAAGGCCGATGCCTCGGTGGCGACCACCCGTGACTACGCCTGCGTGATACTGACGGCGGACTGTCTGCCGGTGTTCTTCTGTGATCGTGGCGGAGAGCGCGTGGCGCTGGCCCATGCTGGCTGGCGCAGCCTGGCCGGTGGCGTACTGGAGGCTACCGTGGCCTCCCTGGGCACTGCGCCTGGGGAACTGATGGCCTGGTTGGGGCCGGCGATCTCCAACGCTCAGTTCGAGGTCGGACCCGAGGTGCGTGAGGCCTTCTGCGGCGTGCACCCCGAGGCGGCCAGCGCCTTTGAACCGAGCCCCTATCGCCTGGGGCACTATATGGCGGACCTTTACAAGCTGGCGCGTCTGCGGCTTGAACGTCTTGGCGTCTCCCACGTCAGCGGCGGACACTTCTGCACCGCCTGTGAATCACGCTTCTATTCCCATCGTCGTGACGACGGCGTCACCGGGCGCATGGCCAGCGTGATCTGGCTGCGATAGAACGGACCGACGTCGCACTTTTCCCGAGACTCCCCTCTAGACGTGAAACTGCTTCACTAGACTTGAAACGTCCCTAAAGCACCGCCATATCTCTGTCAAGTCACATTGACAGGGTCAAGCGGTGCGTCCGAACGCATCGCCATCCCGAAAGGAGATATCGATGCGTTTTGACAAGTTTACCGCCAAGCTGCAGCAGGCTATCGCCGACGCCCAGTCCCTCGCCGTGGGGCGCGGGCACAATCAGATGGAACCTGCGCACCTGCTGCTGGCGCTGCTCGACAACCGCGACACCGGCGTCAAGGCGCTGGTACAGAAGGCGGGGGGCGACGCCGGTCGGCTACGTGACGCCCTGGCGGGCCAGATCGACGATCTGCCCCAGGTCGCCCAGTTCGACGGCGAAGTGCAGCCGTCCCGGGATCTGATCAAGCTGTTCAACCTCACCGATGCCGAGGCCCAGAAGCGTGGCGATCAATACATCGCCAGTGAACTGGTACTGCTGGCGGCAATCGCCATGAAGCATGCCGTGGCTAAGGCGTTGACCCAGGCTGGCCTTGCGCGCAAGTCGCTGGAGGGCGCCATCGATAGCGTGCGCGGTGGCCAGAAGGTGGATGACGCCAACGCCGAGGACAGCCGCGAGGCGCTGGAGAAGTACACCCTGGATCTGACCCAGCGGGCCGCCGACGGCAAGCTGGATCCGGTGATCGGGCGTGACGACGAGATCCGTCGCACCATCCAGGTGCTGCAGAGGCGCACCAAGAACAACCCGGTGCTGATCGGCGAGCCTGGCGTCGGCAAGACCGCCATCGTCGAGGGGCTGGCCAGCCGCATCATCAACGGCGAGGTGCCCGAGGGGCTCAAGGACAAGCGCGTGCTGTCGCTGGACATGGGCTCGCTGCTGGCCGGGGCCAAGTTTCGCGGCGAATTCGAGGAGCGCCTGAAGGCGGTGCTCAACGAGCTGTCCCAGGAAGAAGGGCGGGTCATCCTGTTCATCGATGAATTGCACACCATGGTCGGTGCGGGCAAGGCCGAGGGCGCCATGGACGCCGGCAACATGCTCAAGCCGGCGCTGGCCCGGGGTGAGCTGCACTGTGTCGGTGCCACCACCCTGGACGAGTACCGCAAGTACATCGAGAAGGATGCGGCGCTGGAGCGGCGTTTCCAGAAGGTGCAGGTGGACGAGCCCAGCGAGGAAGACACGGTGGCGATCCTGCGTGGCCTCAAGGAGCGCTACGAGGTGCACCACGGCGTCGACATTACCGACGGCGCGATCATCGCGGCGGCCAAGCTGTCGACGCGCTACATCACCGATCGTCAGCTGCCGGACAAGGCCATCGACCTGATCGACGAGGCGTCGTCGCGCATTCGCATGGAGCTCGACTCCAAGCCGGAGGAAATGGACCGTCTGGATCGTCGCCTGATCCAGTTGAAGATGGAGCGCGAGCACCTCAAGAAGGAAACCGACGAGGCCTCGCGCAAGCGCCTCGATACCCTTGAGGAACAGATCGGCGAGCTCGAGCGCGAGTACGCCGACCTGGACGAAATCTGGAAGGCCGAGAAGGCCAGCATCCAGGGCGCGGCCCAGTTCAAGGACGAGCTAGACCGGGCGCGGGTCGACCTGGAGCAGGCTCGCCGCCAGGGTGACCTCGGGCGGATGTCGGAACTGCAGTACGGGGTGATTCCGGAGCTCGAGAAGAAGATTGCCGAGAGCGGCGATGCCGAGGCGGACACCCGTCACCACAAGCTTTTGCGCTCCAACGTCACCGAGGAGGAAATCGCCGAGGTGGTGTCACGCTGGACCGGCATTCCGGTGGCCAAGATGCTCGAGGGCGAGCGCGACAAGCTCCTGCGTATGGAGGAGGCCCTGCACCAGCGGGTCATCGGTCAGGACGAGGCGGTCACCGCCGTGGCCAACGCGGTGCGGCGCTCCCGCGCGGGCTTGGCCGACCCCAACCGGCCCAACGGCTCCTTCCTGTTTCTCGGCCCGACCGGGGTGGGCAAGACCGAACTGTGCAAGTCGCTGGCCAACTTCCTGTTCGACACCGAGGAAGCTATGGTGCGCATCGACATGTCCGAGTTCATGGAGAAGCACTCGGTGGCGCGGTTGATCGGCGCGCCTCCCGGCTATGTCGGCTATGAAGAAGGCGGCTACCTGACCGAAGCGGTGCGCCGCAAACCCTATTCGGTGCTGCTGCTCGACGAGGTGGAGAAGGCCCACCCGGACGTCTTCAACATCCTGCTCCAGGTGCTGGAGGATGGTCGCCTGACCGACGGCCAGGGGCGCACGGTGGATTTCCGCAACACCGTCATCGTGATGACCTCCAACCTGGCGTCCGACATCATCCAGCAGTTCGGTGGTGACGACGCCGACTACGACAGCATGCGTCAGACGGTGATGGAGGTGGTCGGAAGCCACTTCCGGCCTGAGTTGATCAACCGCATCGATGAAGTGGTGGTGTTCCACGCCCTCGGCCAGGGTCAGATCCAGGCGATCGCCGGCATACAGCTTGAACGTCTGCGCGCGCGGTTGGCAGAACACGATCTCGGGCTCACGGTCTCCGACGAGGCGTTGGCACTGTTGGCGGTGGTCGGCTTCGACCCGGTCTATGGCGCTCGTCCGCTCAAGCGCGCCCTGCAGAGCCGGATCGAGAACCCGCTGGCACAGGACCTGCTGGCCGGCAAGTTCAGCGCTGGCGACGTGATCCGCGTGGTCGCCGACGATGGTCAGTTACGTTTCGACCGCTGACCACGGGTCGATCACGCAAGAAGGCCCCTTCATCAAGGAGGGGCCTGATGCCTTCGGCTGGCATTCGTGCATGATGGGTAATTCGAATACCCATTCTCAAGCAAATGGTTAATCGGTCGCTATACTGAAGGTCAGGTTGCGTCCTGTGACCCCCTTGCCCGCCCGGTTCCCCACCCGGCGGGCTTTTTCGTGGTTTTCTTCAAGGCTTGGGCTCTGCCCGAAAGGGCAACGAGCGCGGGCTTATTCTTGCCAAGCCCTAGCGCGTCGCCCGGGCGCCGGACAGGTGCACGCGTCGCAGGCGTACGTTGTCGCCCACCAGGTGCTTTTGCAGTTCCTCGAGACTGACGTTCTTGGTCTCTGGCATCAGGAATATCACGAACACCAGTTGCAGCAGCATCATTACCGCGAAGAAGGCGAACACCGGCCCGCCGCTGAAGGTGCCCAGCACCCAGGGCATGACCAGGGTGATCAGCGCAGCGAAGACCCAGTGGATCGAGGCACCGAAGGATTGGCCGCGGGCACGCACGTGGTTGGGGAAGACCTCGGAGATGAACACCCAGATGACCGCACCCTGACTGATGGCATGGGCAGCGATGAACAGTCCCAGCAGCAGCGGGACTTCGAGTCCGCCCAGGGCGTCGGCGAAGAAGGCGCGAGAGATCAGCACCAGCGACACTAGATAGCCGGCCGAGCCGATGAACAGCAGGGTACGGCGGCCGAAGCGGTCGATCAGCGACATCCCGATCATGGTGAAGACCAGGTTGACCAGACCAATGCCGGCGGTGGACAGAAGCGCTGCCTGGCTACCGAGTTCGGCGGCTTCGAGCACCCGGGGGGCATAATAGATGATGAAGTTGATGCCCGAGAGCTGGTTGAAGAAGGCGATCAGGAAGGCCAGCAGAATCGGCAGACGATAGCGACGCGAGAAGAAGGGGGCCTTGGCGGACGCTTCGTCGGTTTCGGCGGCGCGAATGGCGTTGATCTCGGCGTCGACATCGGCATCAGGGTTGATCTGGCGAAGTACCTGGCCGGCTTCCTCGATAGCGTTCTTCTTGAGGATGAGCCAGCGCGGACTGCGCGGGACACGGGTGATCATCAGGGTGTAGATCAGTGCAGGGATGGCCTCGATACCCAGCATCCAGCGCCAGGCGTCGTCGCTCATCAGGCTGCCGATCACATAGTTGGAGACGAATGCCATGAGGATGCCGAAGACGATATTGAACTGGTACATGGCGACCAGAAAGCCGCGATGGCGCGGCGGGGCGATCTCGGAGATATAGGTGGGGGCCGCCACCGACGAGATGCCGACGCCGATGCCGCCGATCAGGCGGAAGAAGGCGAACAGCCAGGGGTCGGACACCACCGCCGAGCCCACCGCGGAGACCAGGTACAGTACACCGATCATCAGCAGGGTGGCGCGCCTTCCCAGCGCATCGGTGGGCCAGTTGCCGAAGATGGCACCGATCACGGTGCCCCAAAGGGCCATGGACATGATCAGCAGGCCATGCTGCAGGTCGCTGAGACCCCACAGCGCCTGGGTGGGCTTGTCGGCCCCGGAGATGACCGCGGTGTCGAAGCCGAACAGGAATCCTGCCAGCGCCACGGTGATGGACCATTGCACGATGCGAGACATGTAGTGCTACCTCCTGTGAAAGGGGGGCGTTGTTGTGGTTGTCGAAAAGACCTTGTGGTTGTCTAGAGAAATCCTTGGATGAATCGATTCTCTCTCGAGGCGTCAGCGATCCAGATGGCAAGTGTCAGCGACCCGATTTGAAAGCGTCGGCGAGTCGTTCGCTGATCGTCAGCGGTGCCGATCAGACCCGGGGCGGGGCAGAGAGAAACTCTCCTGCCGTCATGCTCCGACTGTCGTGGCGACTTTCCGCCGCACCCTCTCCATCGGTGTCTGGTAAAGTAAGTGAATCGTGTCACCTGGCGTCATTACAGCAGCGTCATGGCCAGATTTCGAGGAAACGGCGTTAGACATTGGTCTTGCTGCACCCGCGAAAAGAGGCCTTTCAGAGTGCTCTGACCGAGCGCGATGGGAACGGCGGTTGACAGTCACAGAGCGCTATTGGAATCTTGAGGGTTCCTGACTGCGGGCGCGGCACGATGGGTGACCCCCAACGCCGCGTGAAGGGTAGGCCAATGGGCCTCTACCCGCCGAAGGACTACCAGGTTCGGGTTAACCGCCCCGCCTGGCCAACGCCCCGACGCGGTGACCCGCCGTGATGAGAGTGCAGGCCCCAACCGGGCCGACGGACGCCAGGGTTTGGCATCAGGTGCCGGTGCGCCGGCAGCAGCATACCGCTGCACTCGACTTCGTACCCACGACAGGTGCGAATCGCACTCGAGACCTCCAGGGGAGATACATCTGTGGAATTGCTTTCAGGCGCGGACATGATCGCCCGCTTCCTCCAGGATGAGGGCGTGGAATACATCTACGGCTATCCGGGCGGCGCCGCACTACACATCTACGATGCCTTGTTCCGTCAGGACAAGGTCAAGCACATCCTGGTTCGCCACGAGCAGGCCGCGACCCACGCCGCCGACGGCTATGCCCGGGCATCCGGCAAGCCCGGGGTGGTACTGGTCACCTCGGGTCCGGGGGCCACCAATGCGGTGACCGGCATCGCCACTGCCTATATGGACTCGATCCCGATGGTCGTGCTCTGTGGTCAGGTGATGAGCCATCTGATCGGTGACGATGCCTTCCAGGAGACCGATATCGTCGGTGTCACCCGGCCAATCGTGAAGCACAGCTTCTCGATCAAGCACCCGAGCGAGATTCCCGAGGTGCTCAAGAAGGCCTTCTATCTCGCCGCCACCGGGCGTCCCGGTCCGGTGCTGGTGGATATACCCAAGGACATGACGGCGCCCACCGAGCGCTACGAGTACGTCTATCCGAAGAAGGTCAAGATCCGCTCGTACAACCCGGTCAGTCGCGGCCATACCGGACAGATCAAGAAGGCCGTCGAGCTGATGCTCAAGGCCCGTCGTCCGGTGTTCTACACCGGTGGTGGCGTGGTCCAGGGGCGTGCTTGCGAGGGTCTGACCGATCTGGTCAAGCAGCTCGGTTTTCCGATCACCACCACCTTGATGGGCATCGGGGCTTATCCCCAGAGCGACGATCAGTGCCTGGGCTGGCTCGGCATGCACGGCTCCTATGAGTCCAACATGGCGATGCATCACGCCGACCTGGTGATCGCCATCGGCGCGCGTTTCGACGATCGTGTGACCAACAATACCTCGAAGTTCTGCCCCACGGCCAAGATCATCCACGTGGATATCGACCCCAGCTCGGTGTCCAAGACGGTGCGCGCAGACGTGCCCATCGTTGGACCTGCGGCCAGCGTGATCAACGAAATGATCAGCCTGGTGCAGGGCCATGAGATCGCCAATCCCGACGCGCTCAAGGACTGGTGGAAGACCATCGACGAGTGGCGCGACGAGCGCAAGGGCAAGCTCTACGAGCCGTCCAGGCCCGGCGAGGTGCTCAAGCCGCAGGAGGTGATCGAGGCCATCTGCCGGGTGACTCGTGGCGAGGCGTACGTCACGACCGACGTGGGTCAGCACCAGATGTTCGCAGCCCAGTACTACAAGTTCGACAAGCCTAACCGGCTGATCACCTCCGGTGGACTCGGCACCATGGGCTTCGGTTTTCCCGCGGCCATGGGCGTCAAGCAGAACTTCCCCGATGAGGAGGTCGTCTGCGTGACCGGCGAAGGCAGCTTCCAGATGATGATGCAGGAACTCTCCACCTGTAAGCAGTTCGGTGGTGGGGTCAAGATCATCAATCTCAACAACGGCTCGCTGGGCATGGTGCGCCAGTGGCAGGACCTCAACTACAAGTCCCGCCATGCTCACTCCTACATGGAGTCGCTGCCGGACTTCCAGATGCTGATCGAGGCCTACGGTTTCACCGCGCTCAGGGTCGAGAAGAAAGAGGATCTGGAAGAGGCGCTGGCGCGTACCTTCGCCGACACCCATGAGCTGGTGTTCCTCGACGTCGCGGTGGACCCGCACGAGCACGTCTATCCGATGCAGGTGCCTCTGGGCTCCATGCGTGACATGCTGCTTTCCAAGACGGAGCGGACCTGATGCGACATATCATCTCGATTCTGATGGAAAACGAACCGGGTGCGCTGTCGCGGGTCGTGGGGCTGTTCTCCCAGCGCAACTTCAACATCGAAACCCTCAACGTGGCGCCCACCGATGACCCGACCCTGTCGCGTCTGACCGTGACCACCGTCGGTGACGACCGGGTGATCGAGCAGATCACCAAGCACCTCAACAAGCTGATCGACGTGGTCAAGCTGGTGGATCTCACCGAAGGCAACCATATCGAGCGTGAGTTGATGCTGGTGAAGGTCAAGGCGCTGGGCGCTGCCCGCGATGAGGTCAAGCGCACGGTAGACATCTTCCGTGCCCAGATCGTCGACGTCACCCCGAGTCTGTACACCGTGCAGATCACTGGCGATGCCGAGAAGCTCGACGCCTTCCTGCAGGCGATGGGCCCCGTGGGCATTCTCGAAGTAGCGCGCACCGGCGTCTCGGGTATCGCCCGTGGTGACAAGGTGCTGAGCCTCTAGCAAACCGCTGGCCCTGGTGGGCAGCCGGTGAACCTGTTACGCCGCCTCTCGGGGCGGCGTTTTCGTGCCCGGCCTCAACGCTCCACGACTTCCTGCCACAGGGCATCGATCAACGGGCTCTTCAGGCGCCGCTCCAGCACACAGAGGCCCACGTCGTAGTGCGGCAGTTCCGGCTTGACCGGGAGTATTCTCACGCGTTCGGCCAGCGGGCTCGCCTCCAGCACGATGCGTGGCACCACACCGATGCCGAAGCCGAGTCCGACCATACTGACGATGGCTTCGTGGCCGGCTACCTGGGCGTAGATGGTCGGCGTCACGCCCAGCGCCTTGAACCAGGTGTCGGCCAGTTCCCGCGATAGCCCAGCCTCCGACAGGATCATTGGCACCCCTTGCCACTGTGTCTGGCTCGGGCTCATCGGCTGCTGTGGCACCCACGGTCGTTGCTCTTGTGGGGCGATGAACACCAGTGCCGAGCGGGTCAGCGACTTGAAGGCGAGACCATCGGGCAGGCGGCGCGGGCGTGAGGTAATGGCCATGTCTTCGTCGCCGGCCAGCACTCGCTGGATGGCTCGGGCTGGGTCGCCGGTGTGCAGCTTGAGCTCGATGGCGGGATAGCGCTGGCGGAAGTCGGCCAGCAGGCTGTAGAGAAAGCTGTAGCTCGCGGTCACCGAGCAGTAGATGCTGATTTCACCACTGAGGCGCTTGGCCTCGCTCTGCAACGACAGGCGGACCTGCTCCCACTCTTCCAGGGCTTCCTTGGCATAGCGCTGGAAGCGCTTTCCCTGGGGGGTCAGCACCACGTGGCGATTGTCACGGTTGAACAGCACCACGCCGAGCTGTTGTTCCAGTAGGCGAATGGAGCGGCTCAGGGTCGATGGGCTCACGTGGCAGGCCTCGCTGGCACGGCCGAAGTGCAGTGAATCGGCCAGCATCAGAAAGTGCTTCAGGGGGCGGAAGTCCATGGGGAGTCCTGATCTGTAATTGCATATTTTGGCACGTAGTATTGCAAATATAGCGTTTTACGCAATACGGGCTCTGGCGTAAGGTGGGATGCATCGACGGAGGGCGAGCCCTCTCGTCTGCCCAGCGCCGCACAAGACGGCGCGGGTGGCCATCAACGCTGAACGCAACACGACACAGACAAGATCTCTTCTATCGCCGAGCAGGCACTCGTTTTCAGGAGCACCAGATGCGCGTTTATTACGACAAGGACTGCGATCTTCAGCTGATCCAGAACAAGCAGGTCACCATCGTCGGTTACGGCTCCCAGGGCCACGCCCACGCCAACAACCTGAAGGAATCCGGCGTCAGCGTCACCGTCGCGCTTCGCCCGGGTTCTTCTTCCGCCGCCAAGGCGGAGGCCGCCGGCCTGAAGGTGGCCTCTGTGGCCGAGGCTTGCCAGTCCGCCGACGTCGTCATGGTGCTGGCGCCGGACGAGAACCAGAAGGCCATCTACGAGCAGGAAATCGAGCCGAACCTCAAGGAAGGCGCTACCCTGGCCTTCGCCCACGGCTTCAACATCCACTACAACCAGATCGAGCCGCGCAAGGATCTGGACGTGGTGATGATCGCCCCCAAGGCGCCGGGCCACACTGTGCGCTCCGAATTCGCCCGTGGCGGCGGTATTCCTGACCTGATCGCCATCCACCAGGATGCCACCGGCCAGGCCAAGGAACTCTGCCTGTCCTACGCCGCCGCCATCGGTGGTGGCCGCAGCGGCATCATCGAGACCACCTTCAAGGACGAGACCGAAACCGACCTGTTCGGTGAGCAGGCTGTCCTGTGTGGTGGCGCTGTCGAACTGGTCAAGGCCGGCTTCGAGACCCTGACAGAAGCGGGCTACGCCCCTGAAATGGCCTACTTCGAGTGTCTCCACGAGCTCAAGCTGATCGTTGACCTTATGTACGAAGGCGGCATCGCCAACATGAACTACTCCATCTCCAACAATGCGGAGTATGGCGAGTACGTGACCGGCCCTGAGGTCATCAACGACGAGTCGCGTGCCGCCATGCGCAACGCCCTCAAGCGTATCCAGACCGGCGAGTACGCCAAGATGTTCATCAACGAGGGCAACAGCAACTACCCCTCGATGACCGCACGTCGTCGCCTGAACGCCGAGCACGAGATCGAGCAGGTCGGTGAGAAGCTCCGTGGCATGATGCCCTGGATCGCCGCCAACCAGCTTGTCGACAAATCCAAGAACTGATGGGTTCCTGGTAACCCATCGTCGGGCTTGCCCGCCGATGGGGACAGAAACGGGGGAGGAGCACACTCAGTGCTCCTCCCCCGTTGCGTCATGGGTGAACGACTGAGTGGTCATGGTGCTGCCGCATGAATCCTGCGCTGTGCCTTGCGTTTGGCCCGCAGGTGCCCGAGGCTGGAGGTAGAGGACGGCTGCCGCGAGGTTGGCGGTAACGGCCGGCCGGTCGTGTAGAATGATCCCATACTCGAAGCCAATGGATGACAGAGATGAGCGAAGACGCAGGCAAGCGTGAGCAGGAACCACGAGAGCCCCAGGATGAAGATCTGGCCAGCGCCTTCATGCGGGAATCCGAAGTCGTGGAAGAAGCGGTCGAGGACGGCAAGAAGGTGCGACGGCGGGGGATCTACCTGTTGCCGAACCTGTTCACCACCTCGGCGCTGTTTTCGGGATTCTTCGCCGTTGTCGCCGCCCTCAATGGCGATTTCACCGCCGCTTCGGTGGCCATCTTCATCGCCATGGTGCTCGATGGCCTCGACGGCCGGGTAGCCAGGCTGACCAATACACAAAGCGAGTTTGGCGCCGAATATGACAGCCTTGCTGACATGATCTCCTTTGGCATGGCGCCGGGGCTTGTCGCCTTTACCTGGATCCTGCAGGACATCGGCAAGACCGGATGGGTGGTGGCGTTCCTGTACGTGGCCTGTGCGGCGCTTCGCCTGGCGCGGTTCAACGTGCAGATCGGCAGCGTCGACAAGAAGTGGTTCATCGGCTTGCCCAGCCCGTCGGCGGCGGCGCTGGTGGCGGCCAGTGTGTGGACGTTCCACAGCTTCGACGCCACCGCTCTTGGCTTCAAGCTGTTGATGCTGCTGGTGGTGGGGGCGGCTGGCATTTTGATGGTCAGCAACATTCGCTACTACAGCTTCAAGGATGTCGATCTCAAGGGGCCGGTGCCCTTTGTGGCCCTGCTGGCCATCGTGCTGGGATTTGTCGTGATCTCGATCGAGCCGTCGGTCATGCTGTTGCTGCTGTTCGGTACCTATGTGGCGTCCGGTCCGACGATGGCGCTGATGCGCAAGCTCAAGACCTAGCCCAGGATCATCTTGCGGTAACATTAGAGGCCGATGTGAGCAGCAAGCCCAACGCTTCGTTATACTGACGACCGACAGGAACGCCCGCCTAGCGCGGGCGTTCCTGTTCTTGTATGAGTGCCGAAAGCGCCTTCTGGGGCAGTCTGTGCATTCATCCACAGGGGGCTTCCATAGAGCGGTGTGGACAAGATGGTGCCGCTGTTGGATCGACACTGCTCGATGATCTGGCATTTTTTTACGAAAAGCGCTTGCCAAGGCCGGAGGTGATGCGTAAAGTACGCATCCGCTGCCGGCGACGAGCAAACGTCACAGGCGGTGAAGGGTGGTAAAGTGATTGTTTTGAAAAGGCTTTTTCAAGTCTTCGAAAAATTCTCCACTTGACGGGCAACGAGAAATCGGTAAAATGCTCGCCACTCGATCGGAGTCGCCAGGACGGTATCGCAGGATGCGTGTCAGGCTCGCTTCGCTTTCTCTTGGGTCCTGCAGGCATCGCTTGTACGGCGAAAAAGAAAGCCTTGACGAAACGCTTCGATTCTGTAGAATACGCCTTCCTCGCAGGGCGTTGTGACAAGGGCTCGGGTTAACGATTCGGGCTGCGGCGCAGCAAAGCGAGACGCTCTTTAAGCTCTCTATAGAGCCCAGAGCATGCTCTTTAATAATTTGATCAGGTAATTCATGTGGGCGCTTGCCGATGAGTCAGTGACACTGTCACTGAAATATCAAGGCAAGCGACTCGTCAAACGAGACGTTTGAACCTTGAGCCAAGTT